>JAFLJQ010000096.1 GCA_022712915.1 Gammaproteobacteria bacterium
TTTTGCGCTTCTTTGCGACCTTTGCGGTAAAGGGTGTTTTACGAGCACTTTTCATGTCTCATACCCATTTCAACTTCCTCAAGCCTTTATGTGCCAGATAAATACAAGGTTTTTTAGATTATTAGCGGGACAGCAGTGAAACAAAATAGGAAATAAAATTCCGTCAGTGGCTGAGTGAATCAAAATTTAACCCCCTTTGCTGAGTACTTTTCGGCATGAAGCCCAGAAAGTATTACTGATCTAATGGAATTTAGAAACCGAAAAACGTTTTATTGAAACAGGGAGTAAATGATGAATCTTGAAACTGTTTTACCCTACATAATCAACCGAATTGATACAGTCTCCCCAAGACTTGCCGCCCGATTGAGTGTTGAACTTCTGTTTCGTCCAAGAAAATCAGCTAGAAGTAAAAAAAAGCGTTTTGGTTAACAGGACGACCGATCGAATTTACGAGTAGGTTGCCGCGGACGAATCTTTGGGGCAGGAGAGGCAAGTATTTGGATTGTCCATGGCTGGATGAGCCGCGGCTCTAAACTACAAAACCTAATAATGGCATGCCTAGAAACTGGCAGAGAAGTTATTGTTTGGGATGGACCTGGTCACGGTGATAGCCCAGGAAATAGAACGAGTCTTGCTCCATTTACTAAAATTTTATTGAATGATATTCATAGCGCCGAGAAAAAACCAGATGCAATTATTGGTCATTCTTTTGGTGGTGCGGCCTCGGCTTATGCTTGCCGACTGGGCTTAAAAGTGAAAATTTTGGTTCTTATTTCTGCGCCGAGCTCGTGCGTGGGAGCGTTTGAGAGATACTGGAATTTTCTTAACATAGGGGCGAAGGCTCGCAAAAGATTTATGGATATAGTTGAAAACGAGACGGGTATTGAGGTTGACTCAATGAGCTCTGTGAATTTTATCGGCGATCTTCCACAAAAAGTGCTTGTCATTCATGATGACAAAGATCGAATGGTTCCACTATCAGATACCGCCGACCTTAGGCAAGCACGCCCTGATATTGAACTTTTAGAAACAAGTCAGTTACTAATAAGTAAGTTGATTCTGCGACATAAATATCATTCTCAGGCTATAAATATAGCTATTTGTGATTATTTCGTGTCGCATAATCAGCAACCTTATTAGTAGGTCATAACAATGTGCTACACGACCCAAAAGTATGTTTACGAGTAACCGATTTTCTTAAGCGTAACGACAACGAATAAAAAGTCGGGGCGTACCCTGGCCAACCCAGAAAGGGGGTCAGAGCCTGACGAATCCCCACAAATAATTGCCGAAAATATATAAAAAGCAATAAGTTAGATAAAAAAAGAATTGAAGTGCATAGCGGGATGTGATCTCATCGTGTTTTCCGTCGAAAGAATTCACAGGAGCACCCCACCATGCACATCCGTCGATTATTACACAAAGTATTTATACCTGCATCAAAGAATATTGATAAACGATTGCAGCGAAGTTTATTAGAGGCTGCCTTGACCTTAACCGATTGCCGACACCTATCGATTGCCGGAATTGGCTGCTGCTTAAAAAGTTCAGCTGCGGTAAAGCATACGATAAAACGGATAGACCGTTTATTTGGGAATCAACATTTACACCACAAACGAGGCCATTATTATCAAATGATGGTGAAACTATTGGTGGGTTCCAATCCACATCCTGTGATACTGGTTGACTGGTCAGGCCTGACACGCTGTGGAGAGTACCCTTTCTTACGTGCATCGGTACCTGTGGGCGGACGAGCATTAGTGATATGGGAAGGCACCTATCGGGAGAAGGACTATACGAGTCAGAAGACGCATCGAGCCTTTATTAACGAACTCAGTGCATTACTCCCCAAAGATTGCCAACCTATCATCGTGACCGATGCGGGGTTTCGTTGTACCTGGTTTAAGTTGATCGAAAAACAGGGATGGTATTTTGTTGGGCGAGTGCGAAATATGACACAATGCCGTAAAACAGGACAAAAACAGTGGCTGCCGGTAAAAACCTACTATGCAAAGGCGACTCGCACCGCACGTTTGTTGTTCTCCGGCGCACTGGCCAAAGCCAACCCCGTGGAAGGGCATTTCTATTTGTTTCGTGGGGAGAAGCAACACCGCCACCGAAAAAATATACAGGGGAAACAAAGACAATCAAGTGTAAGTTTGAAACATTCAAAACGAGAAAAAGAACCTTGGTTCATTATCTCTTCATTACCCACTGATGCCTATACTCCCCAGCAAATCATCACGCTCTACAAGAAACGTATGCAAATTGAAGAAGCCTTTCGTGATTTGAAGAATACTCGTAACGGTTTTAGTTTACGACATTGTCGTAGTTTTGAAACAGAACGATTAAACGTTGCGTTGTTGATTGCAGCGATAGCGATGTTGTTATTATGGATCATTGGCTTGATGGCAAAACAGCAGAAACATCATGTTCTCTTTCAAACAAACACGGTTCATCACCGTAATGTATTATCTGTATTCACTATTGGCTGGCAATATATAAAACGAAAACAACAGTTTTATAAAAGCGAATTCTTTGATGCACTGGAGAACATCAAAATAACGGCGCAATAACCTCATGAGGCATAAATTTGTGGGGATCCGTCAGGACCCAACCCATTCTTGATGAATTACGCGACTGGTTAGATGAAACCTTACCGCAGGTTCCACCCACAAGTGCAACCGGCAAGGCATTAAACTACTTGCACAACGAATGGGGAAAACTCATCCGCTACCGGGAGGATGGCCACCTCAACATCGACAACAACCTGACCGAAAATGCCATACGACCCTTTGTTGTTGGTCGGAAGAACTGGTTGTTCAGCCACTCTGTCAAAGGGGTGAAGGCATCTGCCAACCTCTACCCCATCATCGAAACCACCAAAGCTAACGGCCTGGAACCCTATGCCTACCTGCGCCGCATTTTTACTGATTTACCCAAGGCTCAAAACTTTGAGGAGATTGAAGTCCTACTGCCGTGGAATATCAAAACTGAGCAGTTTTAAGATCCTTTAGCAACTATGGGGTTCATTAAGCGCTTACAAGACATTCTGTCTAACGTTACCAATTAGTTTTTTTATTTTTTACACAAAATAAAAAAAACCGGTCCATCGATAAAGATGACCGGGCTAAGGAGGTTGAAGTCAGCTCCGTTTATCTATTCCTAGAAAGTGTAATCAACATCCGTCCAAACACTGGTTGCCCGGATTTATGGCGATCCGGCGGTGGTTCGTTTTACGAATATCTGTAAATTATTTATATCCGTTATATCCAGCGGACCCCCGTCTGCATCTGTTGTGAGGGTGCCTGAGATCACGGCGTTATAATTTCCAGTGGTATCCGTGGTCACCGCTGTCATCCAGATCGTCGCTGTGCCCGTTTTATAGCCAATCTGGACTCCACCTGCA
>JAFLJQ010000092.1 GCA_022712915.1 Gammaproteobacteria bacterium
TCTACCATTAATTTTGCATAGTCCAATTTCTGTTCAGGGCTGAAACTGACTCTCGCTTTTCGTGTCTTCGTCATAAGTACTCCACTAGTTTTTAGGTTTATTAAGCTATAATACCTTCCAACTTTATTAGACCACTATAACCGTCCTATTTCATGAATTTGCATCAGTTTATGTTTGAACTTTTGTGGATCCTGATAGCTGGAAAAATTAATCTCACCGCTTGCCACTTGTTGTGCCAGAGTGATGATAGCAATTTTTTTGCTCGTGGAACTTTAAATATGGTCAGGGGTTTTGCCCAGCTCTTCATTAAACAAACGACGTAGGTGTCGGGCGCTTACGCTGAAATATGCGGCGAACTCATTTTCATTTAATGTAGTGACGCTTTCATCATTGAGCAATACCCGCACTGCCTGTTGGACAATGGGCGTTTTACCATGCCAAAGTGGAGAGTCCGGTGCACTTTCTGGTCGGCAACGAAGGCAGGGGCAATAGCCTGCCTTTTCGGCAAGTAGAGCTGATGTGAAAAACTCCACATTTTCTCGCTTTGGTCTGGCTGGGCAAACTGGGCGACAATATATCCCTGTCGTTCTCACGCCAAAGAAAAACTTACCATCGAATTTTTCATCGTGAGTTAACAGGGCATTGTAGCAAGTATCTTGTCTCTTGTTTAACATGTATTTAACGATAGTAGGAAAATACGCTAAACATAGTTATTGTCGGACATGATTCTGGATCAGGATATTCATCTGTGATGCTCGATATTTGCATGCCAGATATGAAGGGGCATAATTTTTATCGTCTGATTGATGGCGACTGAAATGTTTGTTTTACTCAAAATCATACATTGCTGTCCCGTTAAGGATCTAAAAAATTGTGTATCTACATTTACCTATTACTTATTGCCTTTATGAATGTCCGGGTTGATGAAGTGAATAATTCAAAATAAAAAAACCGGTGACATTGTCATGTCACCGGTAATTCTACTTTCACTACTTTGGTTTTAGGAGTTTATTTACACAGCTTTTTACATAATAGATGTTCGATGCTGACTCTGCCACTTCCCATGTAAAATAAAACCAGTAACATGATGAAATATGTGGCTGCAAATTCAATGCCATTATTCAATACAACAAAACTGCCATGTTCTGTTAGCCATTCATAGTTACCATACTCATTGAGGACTTCCTTGGCTTTGTTCAATCGGTCGATGGCCGCAACGGTACGGTCTGTTGAAAAAATACCCGTACCTGTTGCAATGGCTAACCAGCCGTTTTGAATGTGAACTGTAAAGGCTGCAACCAGCATGGTTATCATTAGCGGGATACTGATTAAGCGTACGCCGAGGCCAAAGAATAATAAAACTGCACCGATAATTTCTGTTGCTGTTGCCAGGATGGCCATCAGTGTTGGCATCGGTATACCCATCCCGTCAAACCAACCAACAGTGCTTTCAAAGTGGTTGAACTTATTAAATCCGGCTACCCATAATATAGGGGCAAGGTAAAGGCGTAAGGCTAGAGGGGCGAGAAAATCGGTTACCTTGGCTTTATCAAGCACGGTATTAGTCTTGATATATAGTTGAATCAGTTTATTCATTTTTTGTTCTCCGATTATTACACTTGGCAGATTGTTGTGCCGGACTGGTAAAGGGTACTTTCAAATATGCATTCTTCACTCCATGGGCACAGGTAATGCGATAGAGGTGTCAGCTTCGTGCTCGAAACCTCATGTATCTCACTATATATTGTGATTCTATACGCGGTGCTTCCTTACTTTTACAAAAAAATGACTCTTTAGATGCGTTCTAGAGTCAGTTTCTGTTTACGCCGAGAATGATATGGCGTTGTAAAAGGTCTTGCATGATGGAAAGCCCACCTTGCACGACAATTTGTGGTTTAGGGTGATTCAGTTCTTCAGCAATTTGTTGCAACATGGCTTCGGTGGAAGGTAATGACTGTTCTTTGATCAGTTGCAGTAAACGGGCCGTTACTGGATTTATTTCTAAAAAATGGACTTCATCTTCATGGTCACGATATATCAATAAATAGGTTATTGTCTCGGTTTGAGTCTCTGGTAAATAGTTGGGGCCAATTTTATGTACCGGCCAGAGGTAACTGAGGGGCCATGCCAGAGGGGAGAGTACGGCAAGCCCCTGTAACAGATCACCATTAGTATCAACCTTGTGCCAATCCGGTTCATGTTCAGATAATGACAAGGCCAGTTCGGCCCATTCATAGTGGGCCAGTTCCAGCATGAATGGGTAATCATTTTCTTCGGCCTGACGTTCACTTTTTAGGTAATGCAGAAATTCGCGTGGTATTTCCGGAAAAAATGGTGTCTTGGCTTTGTGGGTATGAAAATAATGACGGATTAGCCGGTGCCAATTTTCATCATCATGTATCTCGCGTAGCACAGGATAACTATTGGACATGAAACTTTCGACATTGTTGTAAAAAATATCGCTATAGATCTTCATACGCCTGGCTTCGATATCGTTTGGGCGTGGATTTGTATGTGGATTACGGATATGAGCCGCAAATTCGTATTGCTTCTGGATAAATTTGGGTTGATTAGCCATGTTGATGCAGGGCTTTCAATTTACTTTGCCACTTATCCTGCAACTGGTGAATGATATTGACTTCTTTCAATAGTTCTTCAACGGGTGGCAGGTTAAAGTCGCGTTCCAGCAGGGTGGGAATAACTCCGAAGTGTTGATAGGTTTTTTCGAGCAGGTTCCATACGGGATCAATGACATCGGCACCATGGGTATCGATGATGAGATCCTCTGCCTCATTGTAATGGCCCGCTACATGAATATAGCTGATACGATCAGCAGGCAAGCCCATTAGAAATTGTTGTGCATCATAGCCGTGATTCACACTGTTAACGTAGATATTGTTGATATCGAGCAGCAGCTTGCAATCAGCTTCATCCAGTACTGCATTGATAAATTCGATTTCCTCCATTTCTTTGCCGGGGGCAGCATAGTAGGAGACGTTCTCCATGACAATCTCCTGTTCAAGGATATCCTGCACTCGCTTGATACGTGCGGCCACATAGCGTGCGGCCTCTTCAGTGAACGGGATGGGCATCAGGTCATAGAGGTGGCCCTCATCGCTGCAATAACTCAGGTGTTCGCTGTAGCATTGGATATGATGTTCATGCATAAAACGTTTTACCTTATGCAGGAAAGCCTCATCAAGGGGAGTCGGCCCGCCAATTGACAGGGACAGGCCATGTAATATAAAGGGATAGGCTTCGGTAAAGCTTCGGAATTGTTTGCCATACTGGCCACCGACGCCAATCCAGTTTTCTGGTGCAACTTCCATGAAATCGATTTCGGAAGGAGATTGATCTGCTAGCGGTCCAGCAATGGACCGCCGCAAACCGAGTCCGGCACCATGAACAGGGTAAGTTTTATTGCTCATGGACGGGATTGTCATTGATTACATGCCGCCACATTTTCCTTCTTTCATGTCCTTTTTCATGTCGCTGCCGCATTTCCCTTCTTTGGAGCTTTTATTCATACCTTCACCGCATTTGCCTTCTTTGGCGCTTTTTTTCATGGCTTCATCGCATTTGCCTTCTTTGGCGCTTTTTTCCATGCTACCACCGCACTTGCCTTCGCCACATTTGCCCTCTTTAGCGCTTTTTTTCATGCTATTGCCACATTTACCTTCTGTAGTGACTTGCATATAACCGCTAGAGAGTTCATTCATGGTGAAGGGGTTGGCATTTGTTTGCTGTGCCGTTGCTATATTGCTGGCCGCCAGACTGACTGCGAAAGCAGCACTAACAATGCTCAGTGTTTTAGAATGTGTTTTGTTCGACATCGGTATTATCTCCGTGTGGTTGGTATAAAAGGCCCAGCGGCCAGATTATATTTAATAGATTATTGTCCGTACTTATGCAAATTGCCTGGATATTATGACATAGCATTAATAGGATAGTTCTTGGTTAAATGTCACTTTTCTGTAACATCTGACAATACAATAAGTGTGGTAATTGCCCGGTTGGAATAGGGGTTATTTTGTGGATAGCAGATTTTTCAAGCAGGCTAGATAGGTTTCATCATTGGGTACGGTGTTATCACGTTGTGCCTGCCAGACCATTTGCCCCAGGCACTCCATCATATGGTGCTCCACTTCATGTGGATCACTGAACCGACCCAATAAGGCCTTATAAAGCTCAATAATCCCCGTCGGGCGCTGGGTTCCAAGTTGCTCTTGAATTGAGATATGCATAGCCATGTGCAAAAAAGGGTTGGTCTGGCCCATTTCCGGGGTGAAATCTTTGTCGAGATGACTGTCCTGATTGGTTAAAATTTTGTGATACTCGGGATGTTGTTCTGTGATAGCGGCAATTAACTGCTCTAGAGGTTCCATCGCTAGTTTGTTTGTATGTTTGTGCCAGGCATCGAAGAACATCTGGCGGAGCTTGGTTCGGTCTTGAGGAAACATGGTGAATTTATGGGCGTTTGGTTGTTTTAGGAATTAAATTGTAGCGGGTTTGGATAAGGGTGAGCAATGCCCATCGGCTCGACTGACTTGAAATATATTGTCATTGTGAGGTGCTTGTGTGGGTAAAGGTAATGGTATGACTGGCCGCCATTTGACTTGTCTTTCCTTCCTTTGCAGGGGAGGGGGGGCTAGGTCAGGAGTGCAGCTTAGATGTTCTTGTTTAATTGATTTTATTGAAACAATGATATTATCTTAAGGGCACGTCTAAAGATTCAATCAAGCTGATGATGGCAAGGCAAAAATAAGCAAAAAAGCGCAGTTTACACGTAGTAAATGAGCATTTTGAGCTTGTTTGTAACCAGACAATGTTGCTTCAGTGAATTTTTAGACGTGCCCATAAGTTTTTGATGAACTTTGCAGAGTCTGGCGTTATATCGTGCGTTGTTTTATTGTGTGGGATATCGTTTCTCTTAGCTTAACCTGTGTGTTGGGAAAATGTGATTGATTGGTGGTTATTTTTCACTTTCAGGCATAAAATTGTAATGGTATGGTCACATGTAAGTATGTGATTGAGATATGCAGATTGCTTGATCGGGATCATTGTTACGGAATAATCAGCTGCCTTGATGGATAGTAATTTATTTAAATAGATGGTCTGCTAGTCGTTAATGGCTGCACCATGAGAGGAAATAGTAAATGTTTGAGTTTTTTAAAAAAAACAAACCTCAGAAAGATGTTGCTGAAACAGAAATACCTTATCAGGGCGGAACTGCACCTGGTACATCTATTCATTATCAAAATGAATTGATTCCTCATCTCAAGTCAGAACACAATACATTATTAACTGTTTATGATGAAATTGGAAAAGCAGTGAAGAAAAATGATTTTGAACTGGCTTCATCTAAATTGGCTGACTTTAAAAGAAATCTTTTAACACATCTGCTAGCAGAGAATATCCGTTTGTATGTTTATCTTGAACATTGTTTTGTTAATGACAGTATAAACTCCATATTGGTGCATGACTTTCGAAAAGAGATGGCTTTGGTTGGTAAAATAGTGATGGGTTTTTTAAAAAAATATCAATCAAAAGGCATAGATGACAAGAATGTTGATAGCTTTATGAATGAATTTGTAGAAATTGGCCGTGTCTTGCAGGAGCGCATACAGAAAGAGGAGGTTAGTTTGTATCCACTTTATATGCCAGTAGAAGAATTATCAAAATAAATGGAGACTGTAAATAATTCCGTGTAACTGCCTGAATTAAAGTTCATACATAATCAACCAAACGGTCTTCAAATTCAATCATAAAACGATTGAGTGCGGTTTTCCAGTGCCTAATAGGCATCGTCCATTTTTTTGATGCTTGCTGTATCGCAAGGTACACCACCTTCTTTGCGGCATCATCAGTCGGAAACAGTTTCCGCTTTTTAATGGCTTTTCGAATCACGCTATTCAATGATTCAATCGCATTGGTGGTGTAGATAGCCTTGCGGATATCAGCCGGGTAATTAAACAAGGTGTTGAGGTTTTGCCAATGTGTTCGCCAGCTTCGGCTGATTTGGGGATATTGCTCA
>JAFLJQ010000124.1 GCA_022712915.1 Gammaproteobacteria bacterium
TCCGATGGGGTTCAATAAGTTCCCTTATTTTTCAATGAGTTTAAAGATCCTACGTATGATGAAACGCTGGAAATAGCACTATTTCATACGATGGGGAAGCTTCCTGAGCCGGAATCAACCCACAGATTTTTCTGAAGAGCCATAGATATTATCTCATCGAGATTGCATTTACACATACTAATAAGGTTGCTGATTATGCGACACGAAATAATCACAAATAGCTATATTTATAGCCTGAGAATGATATTTATGTCGCAGAATCAACTTACTTATTAGTACTTTTGCTCGATTTTAGTCCTATGCCTTTTTCTGTTGGGGGATCATACTTCTCCTCAACCTACCGAGCTAATTTATCTCCATCTATTTCATGAGCCTGGTTATATCTACCTCAATGAGGACATTGGTGATTTTAAAGCATTTCGTAAAGTAGCGAGTGAAGAGCAAATGGTTAAAAATAAAGTATCTCATTATTGTCAGGCCGAACAAAAAACACCGAGTTACATCTTGAAGAGCATAAACCAGGTGTTTCACTTGGTTTCGGAAGGTATAATGAAGGCTGTTTTTGCTATGGATACAGTGAAAAAGAAAATGTCTGTGAAAAGCTCTAACAATACGCTCCAGCGATTCGTCGCCGCATTGCGGCTCCTCTCGGTTGATCTTTGTCGTTATCTATTTTAGGTAAATCATGTGGTAGAGAAAAACACATACTTTAATGAGTTGTCGAGTTTACGCGAAAATGAATCTCTATTTTTTGCACTAAGTGAATTTTCACCTGCCGGCATTTACTTAACCGATCGGGATGGTGATTGCCTTTATGTAAATAAAAAATGGCAAGAAATGTCTGGACTATCTACCAAAGAAACTGAAGGTAAAGGCTGGAAATCAGCTCTTCATCCTGATGACCTAGAAAAGATATTTCCTCAATGGTATAAAGCCGCAGAAACTCAAGGAAATTGGAAGTTTGAATATAGATTTGTGAATCCAGAAACAAAAATAATAACATGGCTATTAGGTATGGCAAAACCACTGTATGACCGCAAAGAAATCTTAAACGGTTACTTGGGGCTAAACATTGATATTACAGAAGAAAAACTAAAAATCGACGAACTAAAGAATAGTATGCATGAAGAACTTCAAGATGCTCGCTTACAGCTTAAGAAATTACAAGGTATTTTACCCATTTGCGCATCATGTGAAAAATACGAGACCAAAATAGTAACTGGAAGGATATAGACAAATATATTGTAGAAAACACAAATGTAGACCTTTCTCATGGAATATGTCCGGACTGTCTGCAAAAACTATATCCTGACTTTTACAAAAAAGTTGCTGATTAATATAGATAACAATTGCCTTAACAGTGACCGTCAAAATCGTGGTTTAATTGTGCATTCGATCTACTCATTTTAGTACAAATTAATCATATGGCTAAATAAGACACCCATCTTACAAAGTAGCTAAATTAGAAAAAATAAAATAACACAGCAACTTGAGCGGCGTGATAACCATGCTCAACACCCAATCCCACCATTAACATAAAATTCATCTCATAAAGAAAAAAACAAAAAAGTATGCTTATTTTTAGATTTTTTTAAAGTGGGTGTCTTGTTTATACATATATACCGTTTATTACCACTAGTTGCAAACATCACCACTACACCCAAGAGAAACAGCTTGAGGCCTACCGGGAATATCACCAAAGCACCCTACAATATCTGCACTTGCATCGAATGTTATCGTATTGACACCACTTGCATCGACAATGTCATCCACAGTTAAACCCCCATTACAAAACCGAATATTATCACTAGCAGTTTCACTAGCCGTACCAAGAAACCTCACCATCCACTCTGCAGTATCACCTTGTGTCCAGATGTTGTTCACAAAATAGATGTCTTGATTGTACCCATCATAGGTCGTTACATTCTGCCCATAGAACTGAGCCGCTAATCCAACGCCCTGCGCCGTAATTGTATTGCCATAAACCAAGGTTGGACCTGCATCCTCAAAGGATAAAACACGCGTAGCACTTGTCATCGTATTATCTACAATCAAATTTCCCGTAGGTTGCAACAGTGGCACAGCTTCACGACCACCAATCCGAATGGCAAATGATTGATTCCCTGTCGAATTAATCTCATTGTTATAGATCATATTATTATCCGAGCCAAAGCAAATGCGTATTCCAGGTGATGCATCAGAGCTAGAGTGCGCTGACCACAGGTTAATCAAATTGTTAAAGACCATATTCCCATCTGAGTCACCATCAATCAGTATAGCTCGTGCATGATTAGCATAGGATGTGATCTCACTATCATGAATCAATATCCCATCACCATCCCACAGACTGACACCCTGAATCGTGTCACTATCAGCATCAATAGTGATTGTGTTGTTATAAACCACTAATCCGGACACCCATCCTAATATTGACACCAATGCTGTGGTCAAGTTTTTTTGGCCACAGAATTGTATTCAATCCAATATTTATTTTCAGCCGTATTGGAACCAAGCCAGCATTATGGCGATGCGGTCTAACTTGGCTGTAGTACCCAATGATGTAATCGATAATCTCAGACTTCGCTTCGGCAAACGAAGAATACCCAATCTGCGGGATCCATTCAGATTTTAAACGTCTAAAAAAACGTTCCATTGGCGCATTGTCCCAACAGTTACCTCGACGACTCATACTTTGCTTAATTTGATAACGCCAGAGCAATTGCCGAAACTGTCGACTGGTGTAATGGCACCCTTGGTCAGAATGAAATATAGAGGAAGTCAAAAACTTTTATCTTAAACCTATTGCTTCACCAAAAAATGTATTGAAATTTGAAAGAAAATGATCAGTATGAGAGTTACACCCCAGGGTCTCGTTGAGGCCTACACTTGATTTGCTTTTCTCTTTTATTCAATTCACCTCAGTAAATTCGAATTATTGAGAAAGAATATAGGCTCATTAACATAAAATTCATCACATAAAGAAGAAAGCAAAAAAGTATACCGCCTTTTTGGTTTTCTTAAAGTGGGTTCTTGTTTGTTTTTAAATTGTTCTCGTATGAGTTCTCGAACCATTGCGCGAGTCCTCAGAGCAAATTCAAAATCTAATTGTAGAGGGTTCTTTGTGGTAATAAGTTTGTAGAGCTTTTGCATCTGCTGACCATTGAGCTTAGGTTCTTTACCAGGCCTGATTTCTTCCGTAGTGCTTCAAATCCTCCTTCTCGATATTGTGCTATCCAGTGATAAATATTTGATCGATGAAACCCTAATAGTTCTATAACCTCTTCTGGACTTTCTCCTTCTTCTACTCGTTGCGCGGCTTTAATACGAATATCTGCAAGCGCTTCGCGGCTAAGTTTTCTTCCATCATTATTCATGATGGCTATTATACATCATGTCTTATAATTAGCGTACTTATTAGTATGTTCAATATCATATCGCACTTGTCTTAGTGGGTCATTCCAAATATAGATTGCATCCCAAAAATCGATACCATGCTTGAAGATATTTGCAGTATTTTTATCTTCATCCCATTCAAACTCAATATCTTCTACGTTCACTACAACCTCCTTTTATTGATAGTTGAAAAGAATCGTGGTAGAACGGCCAGTTACCCGGCCGCCCCCACACAGATCCGGACGTGCGGAACTACCGCATCCGGCTCCTCAGTTATATATTTACTCGCGCAGGACAAGCCAGTACGCACTCTGATTTTATTCTCCAATCCTTTCATACCCTTGTCCAGTGGTAATATTATC
>JAFLJQ010000046.1 GCA_022712915.1 Gammaproteobacteria bacterium
CTCTTATGGTTCTGGTATCGGCAGTATTGACGGTGAATCACTCAGTGAATCTCAATCTGTTGCCTACAGCACGTTCACCGCAAGCAACCCTGTTGCGCTTCGGATGACCTTGCCTTCACACGGTACTGGCGTACTGGCTGCTGGCACATGGTCTGACACGGTTACAGTGAGCATTGCGGCACAATAATGGCTTTGTGTCTTATAATCTGCGGAACCGGTTAGGTTCTGCTGATTTTCCTTAATAAGTCTGATGAAATATCACATTATATGAGCATTGTCATGATGAAATTACAATATATAAAACAAGCAAACCATCCATCCGTTATAGGTTCCATAAGTCACTCGATGAAGTTCCTATTCATCTCTGGCTTTGTTCTGCTCTCTCTTTGCATGACAATGAATGCCTATGCCTACAAATTGATACCGCTGTCTGTTGAAATGTCTCCCAAAGGAAAAGGTGCCCGGCAGATATTCCGTGTTGAAAATCCAAGTAAAGAACCCATCGCCGTCGAGTTTAAAATACGTTCACGTAAAATGACTGAAATGGGTCAAGATATTTTATCTGATGCGGAAAATGATTTTGTTATTTATCCGACTCAGGCGATTGTTATGCCCGGCCAATCTCAGGCCGTGCGAGTGCAATGGATGGGCAATGCCAAACCGGAACAGGAACTCGCGTATCGTTTGATTTCTGAGCAACTACCGGTCTCCTTTGATAAAAATCAAAGCGATGGTGGTCAATTAAAACTGCTGGTTCGTTTTATTGCCTCGATTTATATCGTGCCACAAAATGCACGACCGGTGATAAAAGTTCAAAAGGCCCTTCATTCGGTCAATAAACAGGGACAGCAACATTTGGTTCTTCAGTTAGAGAATGAGGGTGAGGCCCATGTGTTGTTACGGGACCCCGTTTTATCACTCATGGTCAATGGTTTAACTGTTTCGTTGAAGAAAGAACAGTTGGCCCTCATTGCGAGTCAAAATATTCTTGCGGGACACCGTCGTGAATTTAGACTGCCCTGGCCAAAGGAATTACCTACCGGGGTGGTCAAGGCTACGCTCCAGTATCGGGGCCAATAAAGTTACTTGTGGCGATGGGTGAAATTAGATGCATTCTGGCACATATTTCCTATATGCAAAGTATATCACTAGCCATGTTCTTTTGGTGACCGTTGCTACAGGTACCCTAACGCAAAGTTATTTGCCAGAGGATGATATGCCGATCAAATCCGAGCAGGTTGAGTCACATGACCCAATAAGTCGGGTTATCCCGAGGGTTTCTTCTCCACAGGTAGAGCAGGCTCAAACTCAGTTAGAGTTGTATCAGAAAATATTTGGACAAACAAAAAAAACGGCTATGCAAACTATTATGGTTAACGTGAGCATTAGTGGTCGGGAGGAGGGGGAAGTTCAGGTTCTTGTTAATCATGATTCTGATGATATTAAGCTGGCTGTACAGGATGTCATGGCTATATTAGTACGTTTTTTGATGCCGGAAAAATTGACATTGTTGGAACAATCTCTTCAGGGACAATTGCATATTACGCCAGATTGGCTAAACAAACAGGGCATAGAGACTCTTTATGATAGTAGTAAGTTGTCATTGGCGTTAGTCATTCCGGCGTCACAACGGCAAGTTGAGACGATCAGCTTTCAACGTGTGAAGCGGAATGGAACAGATGATGATGTTATCAGGCCCTCCCCCTTTAGTGCCTATATGAATGTTTATACAGAAAAAGATTATTTTCAGGACAACAATATGCCTGATCATCAAAGCACAAATGTGGCCCTGGATAGCGCATTCAATTTTTATGGTTGGGTGCTTGAGGCCGAAGGTTTTTATCAGGATGAGCCTATCACACAATTCCGCCGTGGAGATGTTCGATTGGTTAAAGATCTTGTTCCTCTCAGTATGCGTACAGCAGTAGGGGATGTGGCCCTTCCTGCTACGGGATTTCAGAACCCACATGTCGTGGGTGGTGGGGTTATAGAAAAAAACTTTACACTGCAACCTGATTTGATGAATCAGTCTATGGGACAAAAGCAGTTTATTCTGGAACATCCTTCTACGGTGGAAATTTTTATTAATGAGCAATATTACAAGACCTTACACTTGTCTACAGGTCGGTATGACTTACGCGACTTTCCTATAGCCAGTGGCGTTAATGATGTCAGAATAACAATAACGGATAATTTTGGGCGTATACGGGAATTGAATTTCCCGTTGTTTGCAGATAATTCATTGCTGTCAAAAGATTTGCACGAATATCGTTATGGTATGGGATATCTTGTTTCAGGTATTAATCATGAATACGATACGACTCAACCGGTATTCTCTGGTTTTCACCGTTTGGGCTATACAGAGAATATGACTCTGGGGGTTAATCTTCAGGCCACCAGCGAACAGCAATTATATGGGGCTGAGATGCGGACGGTTAACCGATGGGGTAAGTTCACTGTTAATGCCGCCATGAGTCGTAATGCGGAGGAACACGTTGGTTCTGCGGCAACATTTACTTATGGATATCAGGGGTCATCTATACCGAATCATCAGCAACGTCTGTGGGAAGTGTCAACAACCTTTAAAAGTCGTTATTTTCAGGCACCAGGAGACATGATGGGCAGTGAACCCGTGTTATTTGATATTAATGCCGGTGTTAGCCAGTCGCTTAGTTCAAAAGCGCGATTGGCCTTACGTGGACGTTATCAGGAATCTCATTTTGGTCGTGCCACGGCTAACGACATGAGTGTTTTTTTTCATCAACGGTTATCAAGTCAAATGACCTGGGATATGTCACTTTCTCGTAATGAGTCTTTTAGTGGTGAATCGGGCTATGGCCTTTCTGCACACTTTAGTTACAATTTTGGTGAACGTCGTCAGCACCTTGTTGTTTCATATGATGCCCCTCAACATAATCGCAGTGTTACCTGGCATCAGCGGCCAGAAAAGGTTATTGGGGGAATGGATACAGAACTGGAGCTAAAGGATAAGAAAGATACCCGTAGCCTCTCTGGTAGCCTTCAGTATCATGGGCATCGTGTTGAAACGAATGTGCGTCATACTGTGACATCTTATAAGGATGAACCTCAAGAAGAGTCCCAACATACTAATATGCGTTTTGCAACGGCCCTGGTTTATGCTGCGGGCCAGTTTGGTTTATCCCGTCCTGTAACAGACAGTTTTGCGATCATTGTGCCTCATCGCTCACTTGAAGACAGCTTGATCTCTGTTGATGCACAGGGGGAATCTTATCAGGCGCAATCTGATTTTCTGGGGCCTGCTGTGGTTGCTGATCTTGCTGCCTATCGGTCCCGCTTTTTGGCCCTGGATGTGGCCGATCTGCCTGTCGGCTATGATATTGGTGATGGACTATCACAGGTTATACCAACATATCGTAGTGGTGTGGTCATTCCATTGGGTAGTGATGCTAATGTTATTTTAAAGGGGGTATTAACGACCAATGATGATAAACCTCTGGCCTTGCAAAGTGGCAGTATCGTGCCATGGGATAAGCCCGATACGGAAATAGTCATGTTTTTTACCAACCGTAATGGCCACTTTCTGGCTGCTGGATTAAAACCGGGTCAATATCGTTTGCAACTGAATGCCAGAAACAAGCAAAGTTTGATGATTGAAATTCCAGATAATACTGAGGGTATTTATGATGTGGGTACATTGCGCTATGAATAAACACAGGCCCTCATCCTGTCAGCACTATATCAAGGTGGCCTTGTTGTTATGTGGTTTCTGTAGTTACTCTCTTGTCGTTGAGGCCTGCGATCTGCACCTTGAGGAATTAAATGATATCCATATTGTGTTTGATCATGACTACAGCAACAAATCTGACATCGGGCGAACTCAGGCCGAAATTTTTAAAGTGAGGAAGAGTGTGGGATCCTGTTCATTTTTTGTGACTTTTTCTGGCCAGGAACATCGCCAGGTGCAAAATTTAAATGGTCAGCAGCTCAATTATGACTTATTTAACTCCGTTCAGCATGATAATTCATTAAGGGATCTTCCCGAAGCATCACTACCCAATGTGCTTGGTGGAAAATTTAATATCAAGCAATCGACCAAGACATTACAGTACTACTTTTTTGCGCCTTATAACCAGAATGCATCCGCAGGGGTGTACCGTGACAAGGTTAATGTTTCGGTTTATGAAGGTGACCTGAACAACTTTATTCTGCGTAATTCACATCAGGTTACCTACACCGTTACTGTTCCTCCAAAGATAGACATCTCCATTCAAACAATGGGTTTGGGTGTTTTAGATTTCGGCACACTGCAAGCGGGTGAGAGTCGCTCTTTTGCAGTCGATATTTTAGCCAATGTCCCCTATGATTTAAGTATGGAGTCTGAAAATAAGGGGATGCTTAAACACAGTTCTAGTCATCAGGTGAATACGATACCTTATATTCTTCAACATGATGGGCAGGTTGTTGATTTGTCTGATATGGCGAGGTTTTCTTTTGTACAGAAAAAATTATTACTTGACCATAACATGCATGATTTCACTGTCACGATAGGTAACTTTGATTTTGTATCGAGTGGAGAGTATCAGGATAATATTATTTTTACCGTGACCGCACGGTAAAATATGAGGTGCTTAGTGAAGTGATATGTTTATGAATATAGGTATTAAGGAATTATAAGTGTTTTATATAGGCGTTCATTAGAAAAAATGTTTTTAATCATACGGATAGACACATATGTGTCATTATATTTAGTGTACTTGATAAGATATTTGTGAATAGGAGATGTTTAATGAGTGAACATGATAAGACCGGTCAGGAAGAAAAAATTGAATGTAAGATTTGTTTGAGCGAGGTGCCAATATCTGAGACGAAGAGTGAAGAAGCCTCAGATTATGTGGCTCATTTTTGTGGTCTGGAGTGTTATGCCGAATGGCAGTTACAGGATCCACAGGAAAAGGATTAGATCGCTAACTATATCATTGATTTTCTTTGAGGTAGAATTTGAATTGAATAAATCCTGCAGAACCGTTACATCTGTTTTTAATGGTGATACTGTTAACGGACTGATGTGTGGTTGATATCAGGATAAAAAGTGATGGCAGACTTCAGTCTTGGACGGGCTGAAAATCTGTCTTTATCGATCATATGCTGAGGGTGTTAGTGGGTAGTTCTCAGTTTTTTCAAATCAGGATGGATTCAATCGGATGTCAAAAAATAATCGTACCCTGAGTGCCCGTCATGGGCAAAGTGGGCTTTTGTATGAGGCCTTAGCGGCGACAATTGAAGCAGCGGATGGTTCTGTCACGCAGTCATTAGCTGATCTGGCAAAAGAACGGCAGATTTCCCCCGCAACATTGCTCGGTACGCATTCTTTCTATGATTTTCTTCAGCCTGATAATCATGGCAAACGTACTTATGTGTGCACTGGCACAGCCTGTTTATTGGCGAATAAGCAGCAACAGGTGAAGAAAAAGCATTTAAAACAATTTAGTGAGGACGAAATAGGCGAAGTGGCCTGCCTTGGGCATTGTTATCACGGTGGGGCCTATTGGCAAGACATGCAAGTTTTTGATGCTGAATCCGCCCAGAATAATGCTTCTGCCCCCCCTTTGATCCCTTACACTAATGCGGCCAGACATTCTTTATTTACGGATGATATCGGCGATGTTGATTCTTTCTATCAGAACAGTTTTCAGGAACCAAAATCGATCCTGACGGAACTCAGTAATTCACAACTACGTGGTCGGGGTGGGGCAGGGTTTTATTTTATCGATAAACTGACGGCCTGTGCCAATACTCCGGCCGGTCAAAAGTATATTGTCTGCAATGGCGATGAGGGTGATCCTGGCGCATTTTCTGATCGTTATCTATTAGAAGAACAAGCACAACGCGTACTGGTGGGAATGTTAGCGGCGGCCCATGTGGTGGGGGCTGATACGGCCTATCTCTATATCCGTGCTGAATACCCGCTGGCACAACAACGTATGCGCGAAGCGATTCAGGCCTTTGAGAAAACCCCGGCCTTTACAAAAAACCGCGTGCAGTTTCATGTTATCCGTGGTGCGGGTTCCTATGTTTGTGGCGAAGAAACCGCGTTATTAAATTCTATTGAAGGACTGCGACCGGAAGTGCGAACCCGGCCACCTTACCCAACTCAGGAAGGTCTGTTTGGACAGCCTACATTATTGAGTAATGTGGAAACCTTCGCCGCTGTGCCGTGGATCTTACAGCATGGTGGTAAGGCCTTTGCGGCTATTGGCACAAAACAGAGTGCGGGGACAAAACTATTATCTCTGGATTACAACTTTAACCGTCCCGGTGTGCATGAAGTGGAACTGGGCATACCGTTGCAGCAGGTTATTGATGAGTGTGGTGGCGGTTTTCATCATGCTGTAAAGGCACTCCAGATTGGCGGTCCATTGGGATGTATTGTCCCTATGGATAAGGTCTCTGAGTTGATGGTGGATTATGAATCGTTTTCTCAGCAGGGTTTTCAACTAGGCCATGCCGGTATTATTGCTATTCCAAAAGAATTTCCCATGATCGATTTTTTGCGTCATTTGTTTGCCTTTATGGCCCATGAGTCCTGTGGTAAATGTGTGCCGTGCCGTTTAGGTACTCAAAAAGGTCACACCTTGTTAGTGTCGGCCATAAACGGTGAGCCCATTGTTAACGAGACCTTTGCCGATCTGCTCGATGCCCTGGAAATGGGTTCACTCTGTGGACTGGGTGGGGGCTTGCCCTTGCCGGTGCGTAATATTTTGCAGTATTTTTCTGATGAACTGGAGGAATACTTTGTAGGGGAGACAAGTTAATGAAGCAGACCCATGCCTATATCGATGGCAAAGCCTGGCCCTTTGTCGAAGGAGAAACCCTCTATCAGTTTGTCAGCCGTCATCATGGGCAGGATGCTATCCCGGTACTTTGTCATGATGAGGCATTAGAACCTTTTGGTAGTTGCCGTATGTGCAGTGTGGAAGTGGCCATGTCTGCGGAGGGTTCTCGGCGGGTCAAGGCCGCGTGTCATACACAGGTCGAGGCCGATCAATATATCTATACCCAGTCACCGAAGATTAAAAAGTTGCGCCATACCATTATGGAATTGCTGTTGAGTGATTATCCTGATAAGGCACGACAGCCTCTGGTGGATGAATTGCCTACGCCCATTCAAAAATTATTACCGCAATTCAATATCATTGAGTCTCGCTTCCCTGTAACGGTAAAAACAGGTATACCGGATCAGAGTCATCCCTATATCCATTTTAATGCCGATGAGTGTATTCATTGTTATCGTTGCATTCGTGCCTGTGATGAAATTCAGGGAGAAATGGTTCTGGCCATGCATGGCCGGGGGGCCAATACACGTGTTATTGCCTCTCTGGATCAATCCTTTAAAGACTCCGACTGTGTTGCCTGTGGTCGTTGTGTCAAAACCTGTCCTACCAATGCCCTCACGGATCGTTATCGTGCCAAGACCTTGAAGGCCGATCAACGTATTCGTACTGTATGTACCTATTGTGGGGTCGGTTGCAACCTTGAAGTGTTGTTAAAGGATGGGCAGATCAAGGCCATCGATACCGTGGATGATGCCGAAGTGAATCAAGGCCATGCCTGTGTTAAAGGGCGTTATGCCTTTGCCTATCATGATCATCCCGATCGCCTGCGTACCCCCTTATTGCGTAAAAATGGTGAACTGCAAGCCGTGAGTTGGGATGAGGCGCTGGATCATATCGCACAACGACTTACGGATATCAAGGCACAGCATGGGGTGCAGTCCATCGCCGGTATATCCTCTTCACGTTGTACCAATGAAGAAAATTATTTGATGCAGAAGTTCATGCGAGTGGTCATTGGAAATAATAATATCGATGGCTGTGCGCGAGTTTGCCATGCCCCCACGGCCTTTGGTATGCAGACGGCCTTTGGTACCGGTGCGGCCACCAATTCTGTTGATGAGATCGAATTTACCGATTGCATCTTAGTGGTAGGGGCCAATTCTACCGAGTCCCACCCGGTAACGGGGGCAAAGATGCAACAACGGGCCATGAAAGGGGTGCCCTTAATCGTCATTGACCCACGACGTATTGGACTGACGCAACATGCCACTGTCCATTTACAACTCCGCCCCGGCACCAATGTTGCGCTGCTGGATATGTTTATCTATTACCTGATTCAGGAAGGCCTGGTTGATGAAGACTTTGTGCAACAACGCACCGAAGGCTTTGAGGAATTTAAACTGGCGGCATTGAATATTGATCTGGATAAGCTGGAAGCGGTTACCGGTGTTGATCGTCAGCAGGTACGTGAAGCGGCACAGATCTATGGTCAGGCAGATAAGGCCATGGCATTCCATGGTCTGGGACTGACCGAACACTATCAGGGCAGTCGTGGTGTGATGCTGGTGGCTGCCATTGCCATGCTGACGGGTAACATTGGTCGTCCCGGTGTGGGCGTTAATCCCCTGCGTGGGCAGAACAATGTGCAGGGTGCGGCAGATATGGGGGTACAGCCTAACCTTGGTGCCGGTTATTTGAAAGTGGCCGATCCGGCGGTACGGGAACACTATGCCAAACACTATGGCCGACCCGTACCGGCTGAACCCGGTCTTACCACACCCGAGATGATCCATGCCGCGGCAGAAGGTAAACTTAAAGCACTGTGGGTGATGGGTGAGGATATTCTGCAAACCGATCCTGATACCACGCATGTGCGTAGCGCCTTGAAGGAACTTGATTTTTTAGTGGTGCAGGAGATCTTTCCAACTGAAACCACCACCATGGCTGACGTGGTGTTACCGGCCTCATCCCATTTAGAAAAAAGCGGCACCTTCACCAATGGTGAGCGTCGCATTCAACGTGTGCAACAGGTGGTGCCTGCCTTAGAAGGCACCCGTCCTGATGGTCAGATCATGGTCGATATCATGAACCGTATGGGTTATCCACAAGCCGGTTATGATGCCGCCACCCAGTTGGATGAGATAGCCCAAGTGGTGCCGTTTTTTGCCGGGGTGAAATGGGATGAGCTGGGTGACAATGGCAAGCAGTGGCCGGTGAAGGAAGACGGTAGCGATACAAAAATCCTGCATACCGATCAATTCAAACGGGGTAAAGGTAAATTTGTCTTTACCGATTTTGTCGAGACCCCGGAATTACAAGGTGATGATCTGGTGGAATACCCATTGATCCTGACCACGGGTCGACGCTTGCAACACTACAACTGCGGTTCCATGACCCGGCGCACACCCAATATTGAATTGATGAGCCATGATGAATTGTTGATCAATCCGGTTGATGCAGAACACTATGCTATTGCGGATCAAGATGATGTCACGTTGCGTTCCCGTCAGGGAAAAACACATCTAAGGGCCAGGATATCGAATGAGGTAAAAAGCGGTGTGGTGTTTACCACCTTCCATTTTCCTGATGTAGCCATTAATCAACTTACCAGCGGTATACTGGATCTGGACGCCAATACGCCGGAATTTAAAGTGGCGGCAGTGGCCCTGGAAAAGACCCACCTACCTATCTGAGGAATAACATGGATCATTTTGATATTGATGCCTATACACCCAAAGAGATGGCTACGCGCGTGGAGAAGGCTGGTATTGGCAAGGCCAATCTTGATGCCTTGTCCATGTTTGCCCTGGCCGCTCTGGCGGGTGCCTTTATTGCATTTGGGGCGATTTTTTATACGTTTGTAGTACACAACAGCGGCCTGAGTTTGGGACTGACGCAATTAATCGGTGGCCTGGTGTTTTGTCTTGGTTTGATCCTGGTGATTGTCGCCGGTGCAGAACTTTTTACAGGCAACAACTTGATTATTATGGCCTGTGTTAGTGGCGACATCACCCTAATGCAATTATTACGTAACTGGGGCATTGTTTTTCTGGGTAATTTTGTCGGTGCATTGATCATTGTTGTCCTGATCTACTTCAGTAATCATTGGTCATTTGGTGATGTAGGTGTTAAGGCGCTGCTGATCGCCAATAAAAAAGTTAACCTCTCTTTCACTGAAGCCCTGGCAAAAGGCGTGTTGTGTAATGTACTGGTGTGTCTCGCGGTATGGCTGTGTTTCGCGGGTCGTTCTGTTACCGATAAAATCCTCGCTATTCTATTTCCCATCACTGCCTTCGTGGCACTTGGCTTTGAACATTCGGTGGCCAATATGTATTTTATCCCGGCCGGTTTGTTGTTGGCAGAAAATAGTGCCGTAGTCACTGCCGCAACACAGGCAACAGGGGGCGCATTTGATCTTTCACAATTAACCGTATCTGGATTTTTGGTTAATAATCTTTTACCGGTCACCATTGGCAACATCCTGGGCGGTGGGATATTTGTCGCCCTGGTGTACTGGTTTATTTATCTTCGTCGAGTTAAAGCATAGTCGTTATTGGTGCAGGGATTATTTCAACACGGATACAGGTTTACGTGGCTTATGAAAGCCGAATGGGGTCATAATTTTGTGATTTGAAAAAATATATCTTTATCAGATTACAGTTTATACAATTTTTTGAGTTACCCATAACGATAACAAGTTAAGGAGGCAGGCATGAGCAATATACAAAGCCAACTTGGTAGCGAGGCCGAATCATTATTAAACTATAGCTGTACCGGTGTGCCAAAGGAAAACCTGCATATCCCCGGTCCTGATTATATTGACAGGGTGGTGGTACATAAAAACCGACATCCTGGTGTGTTACGAAATTTGAACGCAATATTTCAGCACGGACGTTTAGCAGGAACAGGGTATATGTCCATTTTACCGGTTGATCAGGGGGTTGAACATTCTGCGGGGGCCTCTTTTGCACCTAACCCAGCATTTTTTGATCCTGCCAATATTATCAAGCTGGCGATAGACGGCGGGTGTAATGCCGTTGTTTCAACCATGGGGGCGTTAAACAGTGTCGCAAGGCTGTATGCTCATAAGATCCCCTTTATCGTTAAGATCAATCATAATGAATTGCTGACTTACCCGAATATTTATGATCAGACCCTGTTTGCCAGTGTCGATCAGGCCTTTGATATGGGGGCCGCAGCGGTGGGCGCTACGGTTTATTTTGGAGCGATTGAATCTCGTCGACAAATTGAAGAAGTCAGTGAAGCCTTTGAACATGCCCACTCCCTTGGGATGGCCACGGTATTGTGGGCTTATTTGCGTAACAGTGATTTTAAACGCGAAGGAATTGATTACCATGTTTCAGCTGATCTTACGGGTCAAGCTAATCATCTCGCTGCAACCATTGATGCCGATATCATCAAGCAGAAACAGGCGCAAAATAATGGTGGTTATACGGCACTCAATTTTGGCAAGACACATCCTAAAGTCTATGAACAATTAACCACAAGTCATCCCATTGATCTGGTTCGCTATCAAGTCGCTTGCTGTTATATGGGACGAGTCGGGATGATCAATTCAGGTGGTGCCTCAGGCACGGATGATCTACATCAAGCTGTGCGAACAGCGGTGATCAATAAACGAGCCGGTGGCATGGGTTTGATTTCTGGGCGCAAGGCCTTTCAAAAGCCTATGACAGAAGGCATACAATTACTGCATGCCATACAGGATGTGTATCTTTCTAATGAAGTTACTATTGCCTGATCCATCATGCTTTCGTTTGTGAAAATGGATTCAATCTTGACGAGTACAACAAACTTTCTGTGTCATGATATACGTGTTTTTTCTTGCCATGGCAAGTGCCCCCCCTTATCGCAGTTGTTTCCACAATAAGAGGGTATAAATCATGGCATGGCAGCAGTGTTAACGATGTCTACGGTCTATATAATAATCTCTGGATATCCGTATTGCTGATTTTCCTATTAAAAACCCTATAATAGTTGGACACGCTGTATTTTGGTGGAATCATCAATAATATATGGATATGGTCGCGCACCGCATAATCGCCAACCCGGCTTCACTCCATAGTGGAGACATAATGTCTGCAATAACCGGCAATTTGGAGTGGTGTTTTGGTTGCGCTAGCATAGCGACCAGCACAACCAAAACGCCACGAAAAATTGTCCGAGTTAATTGCGATTGTTAGCCACTAGTAAATATTCCCACGCCAATCATTTTCCAAAATCCAAACGACTAACTCTTCTTCGATTACTTCATAAACGACTCTAAAGTCGCCAATTCTATAACGATACCTATTAACATAGCCTTGCATCGTTTTGATATTTGGTCCGTTACATTGGTTTATTATCAAATATTTCATTTTTTCCATAACACGACGCTTCATTACAGGGTCAATATTTTTTAGTGTTTTCTCTGCTTTCTTAGAAAAACGGACGGTATACATTTTTACTTACCTTTGAATATATCATCGAGAGTTTTCAGCTCTTTAATATCTTTTGTTCTTACTTTCTCCACATTAGCTTCCTGATTTAATTTTGTATCGATTTGTTCTTCATTAGCGTTTTCTTTTTGTTTCTTGTCATTTTTCATTTCTTGTTTCCTCCATAAGTTCGTCTAGAGATTTAGAGCTTTCCCCTTCACCCCGTTTCAATAAGGAATCCCTTTTATCCTCTTCCTCTTCAACCTTATTCACAAAAAATGCATAAGCCTCAGGCTGAATAATGACGCCAACGACATCACCATTATGGCTTTCAATTATGATATCTTCCCCTTTCAAAGGATCCGGGCTCCGTATTAACTCAACAACTTTTGCTGGGAGTTCATTTTCTTTTATCTTCATAATCACTTCCTTATATTTAAATATTTACTCTAAACTATTTGGTGGCCAACGCCCTGATAATACCACCTATTTCCCTTTTCTTCCTCAGTGTCCCATATATCTCTTTCATTCGATATTTTTGAACAAATACTATATGATATTTGTTCGTAATATTTTACGTGGGCTTGGTTTTACCGGTCTTTTATTTTGGCCTCATTAGTGAAGAGCTTACCAGAAAACAGCAGAGTTTTTTTAAGGTTTATTTAAAGGTGGTGGCTTGGAATGTTTAATTAATTTGTTTATATCCTTAGACTATTAAAGCCATATTTTGTTTGCGATTTAAAAATGCTAAATTTACAGATCGGTGTTTGTAGTTCATAACTTGAACATTTATATTGAATGCTTTGAACTAAGGGGATGTTTAAATGACAATCAGGGAGAGGCTTGATGCCTAAGGAATTACATGCACAGTTGAAAAAGCAGAAATTTATAATAACGCCTGTGATCTTGTTTACTTTATTTGCCTTCCCCCTTGTGGTTGTTTATGCAGATAAACATGAGCCCTCTCAACAAACCTTGCATGTATTGGCCGCGAATACCGTGGTGCAAAGCGGTTTGATAGATGTACTGGCAAAATCTTTTGAGGTTAAAAACCCACATATTCAAATTCAAATAGAAACAGGCGGGGCGCTAGCGATCCTTGAACGGGCTCGACAGGGTGAGGCCGGGCTGGTTATCACCCATCATCCATCCAGTGAAAAACTGTTCATGGACGAAGGTTATGGTGTGAGTCGAACACTCTTAATGTATAACCAGTTTGCTCTGTTTGGTCCCCCGGGCTTTCCAACAAAGATTACTGCTAGCGGGGACTTACTGATGGTGTTACGGCAACTAGCCGAGCAGGAAGTCCCGTTTATGGTGCCGGGGGTTGTGTCTGGCACACAGCAAAAACTTGCAGAGCTGTGGTCGATGATTGATGTCAAACCGGACTGGCCGGGTTATGAGATCACGGATACAAGTTCATCGGCAACATTACGTGTCGCGGCTATTTTTGGCGCCTATGCCTTTGCGGATATGGCAACTTATTTGGCACATCGGAAACAGTTGGCGGGTGCCCTCGTTCCCATTTATCGTGATCACAGTGCCTTACGAAATTATTATTCAGCTATTGTCATTAATGGCTCTAAATTAAATCTGGCATACCAACAGAAATTGGCACAGGCGTTTCTGGCCTTTCTTGTCTCTGATGAGGGCCAATTTGTGATTCGCCAGTTTGGTGAAAGTACATATCATTCTGCTGTATTTACCCCTGCGGCACATCTCGACCTGGGTTTGAAGGCAAGACGGGTTCAATCCGATCTGGAAAAAAAGCAGCGTAATTTACAGTTAATGAATGGCCTATCCATTATCCTGGGATTGCTGGTGGTGGCCGCAATTGGGCTGTTTGTGCGCAGCCGTAAATTGCAGCATGTAACCAAATTATCAAAAGAACGTTTTGCACTGGCTGTAGAGGGAAGTAGTGATGGCATTTGGGACTGGGATATCAAAAACAGTTCAGCCTATTTTTCAACACGAGTTAACGAAATATTGGGTCTGCCATTAAATAATAATAAGGTCAGCGACCCTTTGTTAATTCTTGAAGGTCTAATTCATTGCCATGATTGCAGCAGGGTGTTTGGAACATTACATGGATATCTGGGGAAAGAAATAGAGAATGTGTTTTGTGTGGAATTCCGGCTTAAGAGTGAGCAAGCAGAGAATGAAACGAATTGGATCATGATGCGCGGCAAGGTCTTGCGAGACGGGAATAACAAACCAGTGCGCATGTCGGGTTCATTTACAGATGTCACCGAGAGTAAAATACAAAAGGCAGCCATAGCTATCGTAGAACATCAGGCCCTGCATGATTCACTGACCGGGCTACCGAACCGGGTTTTACTACACGACAGGTTAAGACAGATTGTTCGTGTATCAGAACGAAGTAGTCAGCCCTTTGCTCTGTTGATGATGGATTTAAATCGCTTTAAGGTGGTGAATGATACGCTCGGTCATCATGTCGGGGATGAGGTGCTACAACATGTTGCTCAAAGACTGGAGAAAATACTGCGTAAATCCGATACAGTGGCTCGTTTGGGAGGAGACGAGTTTGCATTAATATTGACGGATGCCAATTTAACCTATGCCAATCATGTGGCGCAAAAAATAATTCTTACCATGAAACCGGTGTTTGAACTAAGCAGACATAATCTTTATGTCGGTGCTAGTGTCGGGATTAGTATTTTTCCTCAGCATGGACAGGAACCACAAACACTGATGCAGCATGCCGATGTGGCCATGTATGTGGCAAAACGTAATAACATCGGTGTTGCCATCTATGACACGGCCCAGGATCAACATAGCATGAGACGGCTCTCGCTCGAAAAAGACCTGCATGAGGCCATCAAAAATAATTTGCTGGATCTCTATTATCAACCAAAGATTGATTTGCACAGAAAAAAAGTTATCGGGGTGGAGGCACTGCTGCGCTGGGAACATGCTCAGTTTGGCATGATTGCACCTATCGAAGTGATTGAAATTGCCGAACAGACCGGCCTGATCAAACCGTTAACCCGGTGGCTATTGAATACGGCACTACGTCAACTTGCAGATTGGCGGGCAATGGGATTTGAGCTGGATATGGCCATTAACCTGTCTATATGGAACCTGCAAGATCACGGCTTGTTGCATGAAATTCAGGATGCCCTTGAAAAATATAAA
>JAFLJQ010000029.1 GCA_022712915.1 Gammaproteobacteria bacterium
CCGTAAGGTTTATCCTCATTAATGCGAGATAGGTTGGAGCGTGAGAGCTTAGTGCTGCCCAGGTGGTAAAGGCGATGCACCTGGGCAGAGATGTTTTCAACAATATCGCGCAAGCTATTTCTGCCTGACAATTGTGTCATAGAGAGACTCATGAACTGTGACCAACGCGATGCAGTTCGAAAAGAGCGACCTGAATGATGCTGTTTTGCAAGGGTCTCGAATTCATGTCTCGGAACAAGTTTTAGTAATTGTGAGAAGATCGTATTACAATGAGCCATGGCCTGATTCTCTTCGTTGATTCAATAGGTTATAGACAAACATATTGTATCAATTGCGGGTGGATCAGGCCTCCTTATTTAGCCCGTTAACGGGACAGCAGTGTTTTAGAATACAAAATCCGAAAACGCGCCATCAAAGGGGGATGGTCGTTGCGAATATTTTCCATGATTAAATAAACAACATAGGGTGCAATATCATTGTGCCCTATGTGTTGCGTAATATTCCGTAGGCTGGGGTGAGTGTGCGAACCCCAGCATTGTTTGTTTTTTGTCTGGATTCATTTTTTATTCAAGTCTTCCGTGCTTAATGCTCTTCTAAACGTACTTGTCAGTTTTTTTGGTCTCACGTTTGATACCCGTATGGATCGACAATTGTTGAATACAGCAAAGCGATGAACGGTTTTAGTAAAACGAGGTATAAAATCATCTAGGTTTATTTTATTAGATTCAATGTGTAAGTTAATTAATTCAAAATCACCGGTTTTACGATGTGCTTTGCAGTCCACTCTACCGATCAACCTATCTTTATAGAGAATAGGTAAGCTGAAATAGCCAAATTGACGTTTTTCTTTTGGTGTGTAACATTCAAGTCTGTAATCGAATTTAAATAGTTGTTGAACTCTATCTCGATGAATGATTGCATTATCAAATGGGGATAAAAGTCGAACATTTGTGGCCGGTCTATTTATCTTTGCATCAAGAATATCCTCGGTGGTATATGTTATCGGCATACCCTCTATGGTGTATTCTACCAGAGACCCTTGTTCCATTTTTTGCTGCAAAACCGTATTGAGTGCATTTCGTAATGTTTTGCCTGATCTTAAATGTGTCAATTGTTTGAGGGTGGTAAATCCATTTGCTCTGATCGATTGGTTGATTAGGTATTCGGAAAACTCTACCAAGGATGGCTCACTGGTATTTGTCGTATCAGGTAAGACTCTTTCTGTCAGGTCATAGACTTTCTCCATACCATCGCGACCCGTTATCATTAGATCTCCTTGCATGAAGAGTTTTTCCAACGCGCGCTTCGTTGGTTTCCAATTCCACCATTTTGCGTTACTATTTTTTGCTGACTCAAAATTTCTCGCCTTAAGTGGGCCATCGATACGAATTCGATCAATAACATGATTTATGTATTTCGCATCTACACTGGCATAATAAGATATCTCCCCACGTTTTATCGCTGACATCTGTGGTAAAACAAAACGATAATTACTCATCGGCAAGTAAGACGCCGCGTGAAACCAATATTCGAAAGCACTTCGTTCTCGTACTAACTGATGAAGGTCATCGGGTTGATAATCAGGGATACGAGACCAGAGAGTATGATGATGGGCACGCTCAACAACAGAAAGTGTATCAATTTGAATATATCCTAGATGCTCTAGTACCCGTTTCGTTGCCTGGCAACCCTTACCAAAAGGACGCACCGTTGTAAGACCCTGGTGATGTAATGCAATAAGACGTAATTTTTGATGCATGAGGTACAGCCTTGTTCCTTAGACAACAATTTATATTAACCTAACGTTTAAGTTGTGGGGTGCAAGCCGCATCGCGGCGCAGCGTCCCATACAAGAACTTTGTTAGTGATCCGATTAATTGTAACTAATGTGAATACCTTTAAATTCTTGTAATTTTTTAAATGTCTCATTATTTAAATTACCTTTTACAACTAATTGGTTGTTAGACGACCACTCAAGAGTAATATTTTCTTTGTTATCCATTATAAATATATTTCCACCATTGGTTTGAAGTTGTGAGTCAATATTAATAATAGATATTTGCGTATTAAATCCAGTGGTTGCACCACAATTACGATTAAATACTACAGCCTTGAATTTGTTATCGGGTGATACGGAAAAATGAGATACTTCATTGTTACACATGCTACAGCTTGAAGTTATGACAGATATGATGATTAGGAGAAGCGATTTTTTCATATGTTTAGCCCGTAGGATACGGTGAAGAACGACCTCCTGCATTGTATGTGGAGCAAGCAGATGATCTATGTTAGGAGTCATGTTTCTCAATGACTAATTTATAGTAATAACCTTCTTCAGGCTCATTACCGTAGGCAATATCCATCATCATCTGGATCATTAGTATCGTTCCGATTTTTATTTCTTCACCGTTATAGCTAGGGTCGATTGATAACTCATAATTTAATACCCACCACACCCCAACTTTATGTGTGACAGATGTTAACTTATGAAATTCCTCAGAGTTGATTTCATGTCCTGGCGTAGATATAAACGTAGGTAAATCATGTGCTAGTTTATTTCTTAACTTTCTGGCTTCATTGAAACTCTCTATATCTTTATCTGTTATAACTGCCATATTTTTAAACCATAAAAGCGAGGCTTCAAGGGGACTTTTTGATAAAGACATTACTTCTTTGTCGTATTCTTCCCGGTTTAAAATTATTTCATTATTGCTCAGGTCAGAAAAGAAACTTTTAGGCTTGTCTATTATGCTGCTACGGCACATTTCGTAAGCTGATAAATATATAGAAGCCGTTATCAAGCTATCTTTAAGAACTTGAGGATGTAAGAGCTTCTTCCAATGCTTCATGTTTGTTTGAGTCTTCACGCCTAGCATTAGTCGATCATTGTTGCCCGTAGATACAAGGCTGGGGTGAGTGTGCGAATTCCAGCTTTGTTTGTGGTACAAACAGATGATACTGCGTTACTTTAAGTGATGTCCAAATATATATCATGTTATATATTTGTTATGCTGTCATGGATTATTTGGTTTTTGTTGGGATTCATTCTTCATCCCAACCTACCGTGCTGTATTATGACAAACATTGTTCATCTTTTTCCTGAATTTTTTCCAAATTTCATGGTCCCATTCATTATCTCTTAATGTATTGCAGTAATCTTTTAGAGCTTTCTCCATCTCAGAGAGGAATTTTGTTGCGTCTATTGTTTTAGTTTCTAACTCAAATAGCTGATTCTTGTCACGCCTTATGTGCCAACCACCGGTTGTTTCGCCTTGATGCATAATTCCACAACGAATGTTTACATAGAATTCTTGGGTTAAACCACGAATGACATCAAATCTTGGATTTCGTGAAAAAAACTGGCAAAAGGTTAATGAACTATTGGGTGATTTTTTCCATCCTTGCCAAAATGATTCAAGTGATTCGATCATGAGACATGCCGATGCCATCATAATAAAGCCATTTTTATATTTTTTATCTGAGAATGGTGATATGTATCGTTCTTTGATTCGTTTTTCAAAGAACTTAACAATTTTCTCAATATCTTTGTTCCTCTCCATGTCTCGATACTTTCCGACTGTAGTGGAAGAAGACAGATTGGAATTTGTATTTTCATTGTTCACAAATATTTCCTAATTGCTTTAGAGACATAACACCGCAATAACCAGCGAGAGGTATGAGTGTCTATCGCCGTAAGCGCGTAGTTAATTTTCTTGTATGTTTAAAGTAAAAAATCATCCGGTTTTGGGATTAAACTAATATTATTTTCTATTTCATGTACAAGAGAGGATGAGTTTTCAACAAGTTTCTTAATGGAACCCACAGAAATATTAACCCTATTGCCATCTTTGTCTAGCCCTGCCCTATGCACGCAATGGTGTCTAGTTTTTACCGCATTAAAAAGCCACGAAATATCTCCAAACTCACATTCAAGCACATCTTTAAACATAGGCTTTACTTTTTTAAGATCGTGAAATATTAGATCTTTTAAATATTTAGCAACTGTCAGTTTTAGATTTTCTTGTTTTTCAAAAATTTCCTTCAAAGTGAATTTTGTTGTTGAAAATTCCGGGTCTGTTTCAACAAGTTTTCTTATCAACTCTTCTGAGTTAGTAACCTTATGAATAAACGTCGATGCCAAGTAAGATTCTACTGATGCGACAGTATGTCCGTGGAGCATGACTAACAAGCTAAACTGTGTTTCATTGCTTACTTGAACTTCAAGAAGCTCTTCAACACTTTGTATTTGCTTATTAAATATTCCAACTGGAGATTTGCTGTATATATACCACTCAAGCTCTTCTTGCCAATACGACTCTTCTTCTAGTTGTTGTTGGTATTCGCAGTTATCCTCATAAGCCTGAACAGCCTCTTCCCACTCTTCCGAACCTTCCTCACCAGCGTCATCTCCAAAATTTTCCTCTATCCAATCGTACATTGGCTCTAATTCTTGGTGGCGCATCAATTCTTCTTTAGCTCTTCCCACAAATAGTTCCTTTGTCTAGATGGACATTCTCAAGATATAACAGTTGAATTAAATGGTACCGCGTTTTTTTGCGGTGTCCATTTTGTAAGTAGAGGCCCTAAAAGAGTACTTTAAAATACTCATTTAGGACCAAATAAAAAATTGATTTCAATTATTTCAATAAATTAATCTTTTTAGTGGGCTTAATCCCACTTTTGAAACGATTATCTTGGGTGTTGTCATCCGCCGCATGTTTAAAGCTGCTGACGATAAGCCTACTCTTGCCTTGCTGGTGGATCAATCCCCTTTGATGGCGTGTGTTTGGGTTTTGGTTTTTTAAGAAAATAAAATAAGAGGCGGCATGGATGCCGCCACATTGGCAGAGGGGCTGGGACGCCCCTTCTGCCAATGCTCATAAAAAAACCAAAATCCAAACACATGTTTTAGCCATCGTTGGGGCGGCTTTCTCTTTGGTTACTTTCTCTTGGCCGTTCAAGAGAAAGTGACTTGCTGTCGGGCAACCCCCGACATAAATAACAGCATCGCACTAGCGATTCCAAATAAAAGGAAAAGGCCGATCAACTTGCCCCCTCCCTAACCCTCCCCCGGTGGGGGAGGGGATAAAAGACACGGAATTCTGCGAAAATATGGAAATTCCCCATCTAAACCATTAATATCCCCCTCCCTAATTAAGTAATCCCCCACATGGGCTTTTGGCCCAGAAAAGGAAGCATGAAAACACTTCACATTAAGACCTACGGTTGCCAAATGAATGAGTACGATACCGCTAAAATGGCGGATGTGCTGAAGGCTTCCCATGGGTTGCGTTTGGTGGATTCGCCGGATGAGGCGGATGTGGTGTTGTTGAATACTTGTTCGGTGCGGGAGAGGGCGCAGGAGAAGGTGTTTTCGATGTTGGGGATGTGGCGGTCTTTGAAGGTGGCTCGGCCTGAGTTGATTATCGGGGTGGGCGGCTGTGTGGCTAGCCAGGAGGGGGAGGCGATTTTGAAGCGTGCCCCTTATGTGGATCTGGTGTTTGGTCCTCAGACCCTGCATCGTTTGCCGAATATGCTCAACGATGTTCTGTCGAAGCGTAAACCTTCGATTGATATTAGTTTTCCTGAGATCGAGAAATTTGATCATTTACCCTTGCCGAAGGCCGAAGGGCCGAGTGCTTATGTCTCTGTGATGGAAGGCTGTTCCAAGTATTGTACCTTCTGTGTGGTGCCTTATACCCGTGGTGAGGAAGTGAGCCGCCCATTTGATGATGTTATCGCTGAGGTGGCGCAGCTGGCGGGGCAGGGTGTGCGGGAGGTTAATCTGCTGGGGCAGAATGTGAATGCCTATCGTGGCCCGATGCATGATGGCGGTGTGGCTGATTTGGCACTGCTGATCAGTTATGTGGCGGCGATTGATGGGCTGGATCGGATTCGTTATACCACTTCGCATCCGATGGAAATGTCGGACAGTTTGATTCAGGCCTATGCTGAGGTTCCGGAGTTGGTGAGTCATTTGCATTTGCCGGTGCAAAGTGGCTCGGATCGGATTTTGGCGCAAATGAAACGCAAGCATACGGCGTTGGAATACAAGTCCATTATTCGCAGGCTCCGGGCGGCACGGCCGGATATCAGTCTTTCTTCTGATTTTATTATCGGTTTTCCGGGTGAGACAGATGCCGATTTTGACGCGACCATGGATTTGATTGCCGAGGTGGGTTTTGATACCTCATACAGTTTTGTTTACAGCCCCCGGCCCGGTACTCCGGCCGCCAGTATGCCTGATGATGTGCCTATGGAAGTGAAAAAACAGCGCCTGGCGGTCTTGCAGTCCCGTATCAGTCAACACGCCACTAAAATTAGCCAAAATATGGTGGGTTCTGTGCAGAAGGCCCTGATTACTGGTACTTCTCGTAAGGACAAAAAAGAGTTAACTGGGCGCACAGAGAACAATCGTGTGTTAAACTTCAAATGTGATCCCCGATTAATAGGTGACTTTGTCAACGTGACGATTACCGAAGCATTACCCAATTCCTTACGCGGCGAGCTGGTCAACAGCGATGCAGTCGCACACAACCTCTTTTGATACTCTGGTACCTTGCCTACTTTGGACACTGTTCTTAATTCTACTGACATTATTCTTGACCCCGTCGATAATCAACGGTTGGCTAACCTGTGTGGCCAGTTTGATGAACACTTGCGGCAAATAGAGCGACGCCTGGGTGTGGAGATCAATAACCGGGGCAATGCTTTCCGGGTGATCGGTGATGCTCGTTCCGTTTATGTTGCGGGTGAAGTGCTGCGTAATCTTTATGAGGAAGCGGAAAAATCGGTTCTTAATCCGGCCAAGATAAATTTACTCTTACAGGAGTCGGGTATTGATGCGTTGGTAGAGGACAATGTGAGTTCTGACGCGGAAGTCATCCTGAAATTAAAACGCGGCACTATTAAGGGCCGCGGGCCGCATCAGCAAAATTATTTACGTAGTATCCTGACCCATGACATTAGTTTTGGTGTCGGCCCGGCTGGTACTGGTAAAACGTATCTTGCGGTGGCGTGTGCCGTGGAGGCCTTGCAGCGTGATTCGACTCGACGCCTGGTGCTGACTCGTCCGGCCGTAGAGTCTGGTGAACGGCTTGGTTTTTTGCCGGGTGATTTGGCGCAGAAGATTGACCCTTATTTACGACCTTTATACGACGCCTTGTATGAAATGATGGGTTTTGAGACGGTGGCGAAACTGATCGAAAATAACGTTATCGAAGTGGCTCCCCTGGCCTATATGCGCGGTCGAACTCTCAATGAGGCCTTCATTATTCTTGATGAAGCGCAGAATACCACGCCGGAGCAAATGAAGATGTTCCTTACCCGGGTGGGTTTTGGTTCTACTGTGGTGGTCACGGGTGATGTGACTCAAGTAGACTTGCCTCGTGGCCAACAGTCCGGTTTGCGGCAGGCCATTGATGTTTTGCAGGATGTTGATGATATTAGTTTTACTTTTTTTACCGCTAAAGATGTCGTACGTCATCCTTTGGTACAGAAAATCGTGACAGCCTATGAAAAAATGGAAAGCGAGCGCGATAAGGATTCTCCAATAAGGTGAACATGAACGTGGATATACAACGCCAGACGGAAATCGGCCAGCAACCTGATGACCCTGATATATGTAGTTGGGCTGCAGCGGCATATTTGGGCGACAATAGTGATATCGAAATGACGGTACGCATTGTTGATGAAGTTGAAAGCGCCCAACTCAATGAGACTTATCGGCAAAAATCTGGTCCGACCAATGTCTTGTCCTTCCCCTTTGAAACTCCGCCCGAAATTGATTTGCCCTTGTTGGGTGATTTGCTGATCTGTGCGTCGGTGGTGGAACGCGAGGCAAAAGAACAAAATAAAATCCCGCAGGCCCATTGGGCTCACATGGTGGTGCATGGCTGTTTGCATTTGCAGGGTTATGACCACATCGAGCCGCGGCAGGCGGAGCAAATGGAGGCGCTGGAGATAGATGTTTTGGCGTATTTAGGTTTTTCAAACCCTTATGAGTTAACAACAGAACAATGAGTGACGATCAAACGATTAGCGCGTCGAAAGACGTTAAAACAAAGAGCTGGCTTGGTAAAATTGGCCAGCTCCTTCAGGGTGATCCGCAGGATCGTGAACAGTTACTGGATGTTCTGCGTGAAGCACAACAAAAAGAATTACTGGACGGTGAAGCACTGGCCATGATCGAAGGTGTCATGCAGGTATCAGAGATGCAGGTGCGTGACATCATGATACCCCGTTCACAAATGGTGGTGGTGGATCTGGGGGCTTCTCCCGAGAAAATTTTACCTGTGGTGATTGCGTCGGCTCATTCTCGTTTCCCGGTGGTGGGAGAGAGTCGGGATGAGGTGTTGGGAATCTTGCTGGCCAAGGATTTGCTGCCGATGTTTGTCCAGCAAACGGGTGATGATATGCGGCTCAATATGCGTGACCTGTTAAGACCCGCTGTATTTGTTCCCGAAAGTAAACGCCTGAATGTGTTACTCAATGAATTTCGCGCCAACCGCAACCATATGGCCATTGTAGTTGATGAGTATGGTGGTGTGGCGGGACTGGTGACCATCGAAGACGTGCTGGAACAGATTGTGGGTGAGATTGAGGATGAACACGATTTTGAGGATGATCTCTATATCCTCGATCATAAAGATGGTCAGCACATCGTTAAGGCCATTACACCCGTTGAAAATTTTAATGAACACTTTGGTACGGATCTCAGTGACGGTGAATTTGATACTATTGGTGGTTTGGTGATGAATGCCTTTGGTCATTTGCCTAAAAAGGATGAGAGCGTTGAATTGAAGGATTTTTTGTTTAAGGTTGTTCGGGCGGATAATCGTCGGGTTCATTTGATGCAAGTGACACGCATTGAAGTGGATAAGACCGATGAGGTGCAACACGCCAGGGTCACTAGTGCTTAAAGACAAAGCGCTCTATCCTGTTGCCTTTTTTGCCGGTGCGGTGCTGCCGTTGGCCTTTGCGCCCCTTGCTCTGTTTCCCTTAGCCTTTATCTCTCCTGCTGTGTTGTTCTGGCTGTGGCTGGACGCCTCACCTAAACAGGCTGCCAAAGTGGGTTTTGCCTTTGGTCTGGGATTCTTTGGAGTGGGTGTGTCGTGGGTGTATATTGCAATCCATGTCTATGGTCATACTATGGCACCGGTTGCGGCCTTCATGACCTTGCTATTTGTTGCTTTCCTAGCCTTGTTACCTGCCCTGCAAGGTTATACCAGTGTGCGTTTATTGCGTCCCTATCGGGATCATCCAGCCTATGAACGTTTGGCCTTGCTCTTGATCCTGCCGACCATCTGGGCCTTGTTCGAATGGTTACGAGGCTGGGTTCTAACCGGTTTTCCCTGGTTGAACTTGGGCTACAGTCATATTGATAGCCCATTGGCTGGTGCCGCGCCCTGGGTGGGTGTGTATGGTATTTCCTGGTTAAGTGTTCTTATTAGTGGTTTGCTGGTGTTGATGATCCGTCAGCAGGTGTGGCGTATCAAGGCCGGTGTAGGTTTGGTGGTGATCTTGAGCGGTTCTTTTCTACTTGGACAAGTGGAATGGACAGAAGCCATTGATAAACCCATTACGGTGAGCATTGTGCAAGGTAATGTGCCGCAGATGACCAAGTGGGATCCGAAGATGATTCAATTTCGCCTGGATACCTACGCGGATTTAACGCGCAAACATTGGGATAGCGATCTCATCTTTTGGCCAGAGAATTCTATCTCGGTTTTTTATCACGACATTAAGGATCACTATTTCGTACCTTTAGAAAAAGAAGCGAGGGCGAGCAATACCGATCTGATTGTGGGTCTGCCTTACATGGATATGGATACACGACAGTATTACAGCAGTTTGGTGAGTATGGGCAAGACACCAGGGGTGTATCACAAACGACATTTGGTTCCTTTTGGTGAATATGTGCCGCTGGGTTTTTTGATTCGTGGCTTGGTCAATTTCTTTGACCTGCCGATGTCGAGTTTCAGCCCGGGGGCGAAACGTCAGGATATATTAAGGGCAGCAGGGCAACCGTTGGCGACTTCTATTTGTTATGAAGATGCTTTTGGTGAAGAGGTGATTAATTTTTTGCCAGAGGCGACCTTGTTGCTTAATGGCAGTAACAACGCCTGGTATGGAAATTCCCTGGCGGCGCACCAACATTTACAGATAGCCCGCATGCGGACGATTGAAACGGGGCGGATGTTGATCCGCGCGACGACCAATGGTATCTCAGCCTTTGTCGATCATCGCGGCAAGATCATCTCCCGCTCACCCCAGTTTGAAACCTTTGTACTCACCGATAAGGTGCAGCCTCGGACAGGCGCGACACCCTATGTGCGTCTGGGTAACTACCCGGTGGTCATCGGCATGCTGGTGATACTGGCCTTTTTGCTTTGGGATGGCCGACACCGCAGCCAGCCGAATTAGCTAGCCACCGAGTTAGTTAACCTGAGATCGGTTTAAGCCCCAGCCTGAGGCAAAGTAATATTCTGAAGTTCATCAAAGTCAGCAGGAGAAAGATTTAAAGAGGATTTATCCTCTTTCAAACAATATGCGATTAATCCGCCCATCAGGTTAAGCATAAAGCCATGCAGACTACAATGTCTGGAATGCTCAATCTGGGAAATATTCTTGAGTTGGTCGTTGATAATTTCAATAATAAAGCGTTTCTTTAGCATGGCTTTGTCCCATAAAGAAATAGCCCGAACCTTCATGTTCTTTCGGACGTTGGTAATCAACTCAACCCCCTGCTCAAATAAAGTGCCGGTCAGGGCTTTGCTGATATAACCTTTATCACCCTACAGTTTGCCCGTTAGGGCATCAGCCAGCGCCGGGGTGACGGTCATCGACATTGGCCGGAGTGAGTTTAGCGGCCAGGATGTCGCCCACATGATTGACGATCAGGTGTAGCTTAAAACCGTAAAAACCAGCCCATGCTGCCTTTTCCCCGTTGTGCGACGCCGTCAAAGACCTTATGCCGGGGGATACGCAGATTGTGACAGACCTTCAGACTGGTCGAATCCACAAACGCAATGCCGGTGGCTTTTCCCTTTAAG
>JAFLJQ010000131.1 GCA_022712915.1 Gammaproteobacteria bacterium
TGGTATTTATGTCTGATCAACCTGTTGAATCTATTTTGGCTCAAATCGGGCGTATTCCTTTACCTCCTTATATAGGTCACGAACCATCTGGTAAGGACGTCGAACGTTATCAGACGATCTATGCCAAGCATGCTGGCGCGGTGGCGGCACCGACGGCAGGCCTGCATTTTGATGAGTCCATGTTTGAGAGCATACGGCAAAAGGGGGTGGATATTGGCTATGTCACCCTGCACGTTGGGGCAGGAACTTTCCAGCCGGTGCGGGTGGATGATATTGCCGAGCATAAAATGCATTCAGAGCGGATTGAGGTCAGTGAGGCATTATGCCAGCAAGTTGAAAAAGCCCGCGAGCAGGGTGGACGGGTGATTGCCGTCGGAACCACCAGTGTGCGCTGCCTTGAAACGGCCGCGGCCTCAGGAGGTGTATTACGTGCTTATAGTGGTGAGACTGATATATTTATTACTCCGGGTTACTCATTCCAGATTGTCGATAGCCTGCTGACCAACTTTCATTTATCAGAGTCGACTCTGATGATGTTAGTCTGCGCCTTCGGTGGCTATGAGCCGATGATGGCGGCCTACCGACATGCCGTTGAAAATGAATATCGATTTTTTAGTTATGGTGATGCCATGCTGATTCATCAAGGACAGGATTAAATGAGAAAAAATTTCAATTTATTAAGGTCCTCAGATGCAAAGATTTAAATTGAAGATATTAAATGTCAGCATTTCAGGTTCGTATTCAAGTCTAAATAGCTTGTGTTGTGCATCAGGAATGAATTTTTTCTGTGCATTGGTGTTTGTGTGTTCAATGTTTGGGCTTTTATATGAAATTTGAGTTTCTCAATAGCGATCAAAAGGCCCGCCGTGGCCGTATGATCTTTGAGCGTGGCGTGGTAGAGACGCCGGCTTTTATGCCGGTGGGTACTTATGGCACGGTCAAAGCCATGACCCCGGAAGAGTTGGCCGCTGACGGGGCACAAATTATCCTCGGCAATACCTTTCATCTGATGTTACGCCCCGGTACCGAGGTGATAGAGGCCCACGGTGATCTGCATAACTTTATGCATTGGCAGGGGCCGATCCTCACGGACTCGGGGGGCTTTCAGGTCTGGAGTCTGGGTGAGCTGAGAAAGATCACCGAACAAGGGGTAACCTTCAGTTCACCAGTCGATGGTAGGCAGGTTTTTCTTGGTCCGGAAGAGTCTATGGCGGTACAGCGATCTCTGGGCTCGGATATTGTGATGATCTTTGATGAATGCACTCCCTATCCGGCCACTGAACAGCAGGCCCGTGAGTCGATGGAGCTTTCTCTGCGCTGGGCGGCGCGTTGTAAAACTGCTCATGGTGATAATCCGTCTGCCTTGTTCGGCATCGTGCAGGGAGGGATGTATCCTGATTTGCGGGCTGAGTCCTTGATGGCATTAAAAGAGATTGGGTTTGATGGGTATGCTATCGGTGGTTTGTCAGTGGGAGAGCCCAAAGACGAAATGCTGATGGTGCTGGATAACCTGGGATCGGATATGCCGGCTGATCGTCCACGCTATCTAATGGGGGTGGGTACACCAGAAGATCTTGTTGAGGCGGTGCGTCGAGGTATTGATATGTTTGATTGCGTTATGCCAACGCGTAATGCCCGAAATGGTCATTTGTTCACCACTCAGGGTGTAGTACGCATTCGCAATAGCCCGCATCGGATGGATACTCGGCCGTTGGATGAGCACTGTGCTTGTTATACTTGCAAAAATTATAGCCGATCTTACTTACGTCATTTGGATAAGACTGGTGAGATCCTCGGTGCTCGATTGAATACGATCCATAATCTGTATTATTATCAACATTTGATGCAGGGGCTGCGTGATGCTATTGCCGGGCAAAAGCTTGATGAGTTCGTGACAAGTTTCTATGAAAGACGCGCGCAATCGGTGCCGGCTGTGTCATAATAGCCCCCGTTTTGCGGATTCAACCAGTAAGTTTGGAGAAAAAGAAGAATGAGTTTTTTTATTGAAAGTGTCCATGCAGCAGCGGAACCGGCTGCCCAATCAGGCGATCCCATGTCAGGCATGTTATTTTTTGTCGGTATGCTTGCACTGATGTATTTTTTGCTTATTCGCCCACAGCAGAAGCGTTCCAAGGAACACAAAAAAATGGTCGAGGCTATCACCAAGGGCGATGAAATCGTGACTAATGGTGGCATGCTGGGTAAGATTACTGAAATGGGTGATCAATATATTTCACTCGAAATTGCCAATAATATTGAAGTTAAATTGCAACGCCATGCGATTGCCACTGTCTTACCAAAAGGCAGTATCAAGGCCGTACAAAAAAAATAATGGTACTTCTTTAAATATGTTCGTTTTTGGTGATAACCGCGTCAGCACCGTACTCGAAGCCTATAGGTGTTGCAAATACACTGCGGTTCTGTGTGTGGGGCTCCCTTGTTATCACGAAAAAAGTATTTTTTTAGATGTACCCCCTGATTCATGACTCTAACCATAAACTGATTTCACTAGACTGAATAATCAGCGCGGAAGAACGGACTATGCTGAATCGATATCCTGTTTGGAAATACCTGCTCATTCTTTTCATTGTTACTATCGGTGGGTTGTATGCTGCACCGAATATTTTTGGTACCGATCCTGCCCTGCAGGTGGCGGCCACGAGCCGTAATGTGGTTGATAGCTCCACACAGAAGAAGGTGATGGATGTGTTAGACGGTGCCCGCATTGCTTATCGGCGTGTGGTGCTGGATGACAAGGGTTTGCTGATTCGCTTCAATAATGTGGATGGCCAGCTGCGTGCAATAGATAAACTGAGAGAAGTCCTCGGTGAGGATTATACCCTTGCTCAAAATATTGCCTCGGCTGCACCTGAGTGGTTTGCCTCCTTAAATGCTATGCCCATGTACCTTGGTCTCGATCTACGTGGTGGTCTGCACTTCCTGATGGAAGTTGATATGGAAACTGTGCTGGGGCAGACCCGTGAGCGTTATACCAATGAGTTTCGTTCGACCTTGCGCAAGCAAAAGATTCGTGCTGTTTCAATCCTGTCGAAGAGTGAGGGCATGAACATCGAATTGAAATTCCGTACTGACGATGAACGTGACAAGGCGGAAATGGCCATCCGCAAAGATAACAGTGATTTTCAGTATGTCACTAAGGAAGATGGTGGTTCATTCTTATTGTTGGTGTCTTTAAAAGAGGCGGAATTGCAGAGTATCAAGAAACAGGCACTGCAACAAAATGTGACAACTTTGCGTAATCGAGTCAATGAAATTGGTGTTGCCGAACCTGTTATTCAGCAACAGGGAGATAGCCGTATTGTGGTACAACTGCCCGGTATTCAGGATAGTGCCAGGGCCAAGCAGATCCTGAGTGCCACCGCGACACTGGAGTTTCGCATGGCGGATGTTAATAACAGTATCGAAACTGCCCAGGCCGGTCGTGTTCCGGCGACTTCGCGCATTTATTATGAACGTAATGGACGGCCGATTTTGCTGAAAAAACGAGTGATTATCACCGGTGATCGTATTACCAATGCCTCATCGGGTTTTGATAGCGAATCAGGCACTCCCACTGTTAATGTCAATTTGGATGGTGCCGGGGCACGTGCTATGGCACTCACTACCAAAACCAACCTGAAAAAGCCCATGGCCGTGGTTTTCATCGAGCATAAGACGACGACCCGTATCGTTGATGGCAAGGAAGTGGTTAGCCAGAAGAAAGTGGAAGAGGTCATTAATGTGGCCACTATTCAGGGTGTGTTCAGTCGTCGTTTTCAGATCACCGGTCTTGATAGCCCGAAAGAGGCCCAGACACTGGCGCTATTACTGCGTGCTGGTGCCTTGTCTGCCCCTATTCGGATCATCGAAGAGCGCACCATTGGTCCAAGTCTTGGGCAGGATAATATCGATCAGGGAATGAAATCTGTCATCATCGGCATGGCTCTGGTAGTTATATTTATGGTGGTCTGGTATCGCGGATTTGGCATGGTCGCTACTGTGGCTCTGACGCTTAATTTGGTGCTGATCATTGCGGTGTTATCCATGTTACAGGCCACACTTACCTTGCCGGGTATTGCCGGTATAGTACTGACTGTGGGTATGGCGGTGGATGCCAATGTATTGATCTTTGAACGTATCCGGGAAGAAGTACGGATGGGTAATACACCCCAGGCCAGTATCAATGCCGGTTATGAAAAAGCCCTGTCGACCATTACAGATGCTAATGTTACTACTCTGATTGCGGCAGTGATCTTGTACATATTTGGGACTGGCCCAATTAAGGGTTTTGCGATTACCTTGTCTATTGGGATCGTGACGTCCATGTTTACCGCCATTATGGGAACTCGTGCGATAATTAATTTGTATGTTAGTGGTCGTCGCATCAAGACCTTGTCAATTTAAGGGAGCCGATCTCATGCATTTTTTCAAAAAAGATACTCATTTTAATTTCATGGCCAAACGTAAATGGGCGTTGGCCTTTTCAGCTATTTTATTGACTGTTTCTATTGTTAGCCTGGTCGGCAAAGGTTTGAACTTTGGTCTCGATTTTACCGGCGGAACCTTACTTGAAGTTGGCTATCCACAGGCGGTGGAATTGGCCGGGATTCGTAAGTCACTGTCTGAGGCTCACTATGGTCATGCTGTTGTGCAGCACTTTGGTACTGCCAGAGATGTACTGGTGCGTGTTGCGCCGCGTGAGGGGATTAGCAGTTCTGAAATTGGCGATGCCATTTTGAAAGTGTTAAAAGAATCCAGTGATGGCGAGGCAACCATGCGTCGACAGGAGTATGTTGGACCTCAGGTAGGCGACGAATTGCGTGATGATGGTGGCTTGGCCATGATTATTGCCTTGGGCTGTGTTTTGGTATATGTCATGATGCGTTTTGAATGGCGCTTCGCGGTGGGGTCTGTTGCGGCTTTGATTCATGATGTCTTAATTACCCTCGGTTGTTTTGCTCTTTTCCAATGGGATTTTGATTTGACTGTGTTGGCGGCGGTACTCGCGGTTATTGGTTATTCTTTGAATGACACTATTGTGGTATTTGACCGGATCCGTGAGAATTTTCGCCGTATGCGTAAAGTGTCAGCAGTAGAAGTGGTGAATACTTCACTTAATCAGACTTTGTCTCGCACCCTGATGACTTCGATTACGACCTTGTTAGTAGTATTGGCTATGTTATTTTTAGGTGGTGAACTCATTCATGGCTTTGCTCTGGTTCTTGTGGTGGGTATTTTGGTGGGAACTTACTCCTCAATTTATGTGGCCAGTATTACTGCATTGGCACTGAATATTTCCAGTGTTAATTTGATGCCCGTTGAGAAAGAAGGTGCGGATCAGGAAAATATGATTTAAGGATTCTTACAATTATTAAGAGTAAAAAGGCTCGCTGATGCGGGCCTTTTTATTTCTTTGTTATTGGGATTTTTTTATTTCTTTTAGCGGATCTGATTCATCCAGGTGGGGTTTGATCATCTGGAAAAGATTAGTGGCTTTGTTGTTTTCACAGTTGGAGTTTTTGGGGTTGGTTTTGGTATTCTTGATGGTATTCTCGGCCCAAATGGCGGCGATAATCCAGAGTCCAACTCCAAGCAATACCGTCATCAAGCAGGTTTCATCCAGGCGGCCTGGGCCTCCCATGAAGCCGTAGAAAATGCTGAAAATGCCGGTAATCCAGAATATAGCAATAGGTGCCGCACAATAGTTAGCGCATCCATAACGATACACCGCAATAGGTGGGGCCAGGGCTGCCATGAGTTTTCTTTTCACATATTCTCCTGAGTAAACGGTGTCTGGAATTTTGTCATTTTTATTAGCATCAACAATGGTTAGCATGAATTAGTAGATGGGTCAAATTAAAATGAGGTAATAACAGGGCAAGAGCATATTAATTCCCTGGACAAATCAATTCAGATCGTAACGTATCATCCATAATCGCAATCTTACGCTTTCGCCTCATACTGGCCTTACTGGTAGTATTTTGTTTAAGCAAATTAAGGGTTAAGCGACGC
>JAFLJQ010000002.1 GCA_022712915.1 Gammaproteobacteria bacterium
ATTTTTTAGAAGTTTGAAAACAGAACGATTGAATAACTTGGTTTTTGTGAATCATTTATCGGCTGTGGATGCTGTAGAGAAATATATTCGTTTTTATAATTACAAGCGATTGCATTCTACCCTTGGATATTTAACACCTAACCAGAAAAAAATGGAATTGAAAAATGTGGCTTAAATTCTTTCCAATAAAACTTGACCACTACAGGCCGTGAAAAAAGCACAGGCGTGGGAGAAGCGTTAGAGTGGGGTCTGCATTCCCACGCGGAGCGTGGGAACGAGAAGTGGAACATGTGAGAATGGATAGAAGGAACTAAAAATGGGAATGAGAAGTGGATTGTGTGAGAACGAATAGAAGGAGCTAAAAAATGGGAAGGAGTCGTTATAAATTTGTTGACCCAACATTACCGCATTTTGTCACTTGTACGGTGTTGCACTGGGTGCCGGTATTCACCCGGCCTGATACGGTGGAGATTGTACTGGATTCATTACGCTATTTAATGGCGGAGGGATTGAAGGTTTATGCTTTTGTTATTTTGGAGAACCATTTACATCTTGTGGCACAAAGTAATCAACTGGACAGAGATATGATGCGTTTCAAGTCGTTTACAGCCAGACAACTTATTCAGTATCTGGAAGAGAAAAAAGTGTTGCCGATCCTTGAGCAACTGGCTTTTTATAAAAAGGCGCATAAAGACAATCGGACTTATCAGTTCTGGCAGGAGGGTGTGCATCCCGAGTGGATGCAGAATGAGGCCATGTTGCGGCAGAAGGTGGATTACATTCACCATAATCCGGTGAAGAGAGGGTATGTAGATGAAACAAGGCACTGGCGTTATTCGAGTGCGCGAAATTACCTGGGTGAGGAGGGGCTGCTTGATGTGTGTACGCAGTGGTGAGTTGGATATGCATTCCCACGCGGAGCGTGGGAACGAGAATAATGCAGGCGATCATTTTCTTGATGTCACGAAAATGATCGACCCTGCCCCCCAGTCCTGGCGAATAAATGACCGTGTCAGAACCATTTTCCCGGGGTCAGGAAAATGGTCTAAATCGGTAATAATGACTAGACAACGGCCTGTGATGGTCAGCCGTACCGCACTAACAATCGGCTATGGCATCGGTATCGCTGCAAAGTAAAGATTGAATAACGCAAAATGAGAGGATAAGACATGGAAAAGGAAGCAGGGATGGCGTTCTGGTTTGCTCGTGGTTTGCAAAACTTGTTGGGTTATACCCGTTGGGAGAATTTTATCAAGGTGATTGATAAGGTGAAAATAGCATGTAAATCATCATCTTATAAAATGAGTGATCATTTTCCTGATGTCACGAAAATGATCGGCCCTGTCCCCCTGTCCCCCAGTCCCGGTGAATAAATAACCGTGCCAGAACCATTTTCCCGGGGTCAGGAAAATGGTCTAAATCGGTAATCATGACTAGACAACGGCCTGTGATGGTCAGCCGTACCGCACTAACAATCTGCTATGGCATCGGTATCGCTGCAAAGTAAAGATTGAATAACGCAAGATGAGAGGATAAGACATGGAAAAGGAAACTATCGTCAGATTACACAGCAATTTTGAAGAAATATTGCAAAAAGAAACGGAAACAGGGGCGGAATTCTGGTTTGCTCGTGACCTGCAAGAACTGCTGGGTTATAGCAAATGGGATAATTTTATCAAGGTTATAGATAAAGCGAAAACATCTTGTAAAACATCGGGTTATGAACCGAGAGACCATTTTCTTGATGTCAGGAAAATGGTCTCCCTTGGGTCGGGTGCAAAACGGGAAATTGAGGATATTGCCTTGACCCGCTATGCCTGTTACCTCATCGCTCAAAACGGTGATGTCAGCAAAGACCCTATCGCTTTTGCCCAAACTTATTTTGCGGTGCAGACACGCAAACAGGAGATTATTGAGAAAAGGCTGGCGGAAGTTGAGCGCCTGAGTGCGAGAAAAAAACTGACGTTGTCAGAAAAAGAATTATCCGGTCTGATTTTTGAAAAACTGGGTAATAACCAGAGTTTTGGCCGCATCAGAAGTAAAGGCGATAAGGCCTTGTTTGGTGGCCTGAGTACCAAGGACATAAAAAACCGGTTTGATATACCACAAAGCCGTGCATTAGCTGATTTTCTACCCACGATTACCATTAAGGCAAAAGACTTTGCCAATGAGATCACCAATTTTAATATTAATCGTGATCAATTGGACACGGAACGGGCTATTAGCCAGGAACATGTAAAAAACAATACCGATGTCAGGAGTCTGCTGGCACAACGGGATATTAAACCGGAGAACCTGCCACCGGCAGAAGATGCAAAAAAGATTGAACGCCGATTGGTTGCTGAGGAAAAGAAATTGGCCAAACAAAATAAAATGACGGATGAAACTCGTTAAGGCAACTGGGAAAAAACATTAATACATTATTATGACCACCCCCAACACCAAGGAACTCTATACCTCTCACATCCCGGCCTTGCAGGTGTTGCTGTCGATGGGCTATGAGTATCTGTCACCTGAGCAGACCATGGCATTGCGCGGTGGCAAGACCAGTGAGTTGTTGTTGCGTGATGTGTTGATCAAGCAATTGCAACAACGCCGTTTTGTTTATAAGGGCCAGTCCTATCCCTTATCGCCTAATGCCATCGAGCAGATGGTGCGTGAGATTGCCACCATTGAAATGAACGAAGGTTTGGCGCTGGCCAATGAGCGTATCTATGACAAGCTCACCTACGGCATCACCGTGACTGAGTTTATTGAGGGTAAAAAGCATCAGCCGACGATTCCTGTGATCGATTGGTATGAGATGGAGGCGAATAATGTCTTTCATGTTACTGATGAGTTTACGGTGCTCAATAGCCAGGGCACCAGTACGTGTCGGCCGGATGTGGTCTGTTTTGTTAACGGTATTCCCCTGGTCATTATCGAAGCAAAAAGACCCGTTAGTCGTGATCCAGGCAAGGATATGATCAATGAAGGGATATCACAGCACCTTCGCAATCAACGAATAGATGAGATCCCCCACCTGTTTGCCTATTCTCAATTGCTGTTTTCTATTAAGGGTACCGATGGTCGTTATGGCACCACGCTTACGAAAAAGAAGTTCTGGGCCAAGTGGCATGAGGAGGAGATGCAAGAAGCCCAATTTTATGCCATCAAAAATAAAAAACTGCGCCGTGAACAATGGTTGTCTTTATTTGGCCATCGTGAGTCGGGGGTGGAACACTATTTTGTTGCGTTGACCCAGCAACCGCTTGCCGTGACGGATCAGGATCGTTTATTGATCAGCTTACTTACACCGGTGCGTCTGCTGGAGTTTGTGCGCTACTTTGTGTTGTTTGATAAACGTTTTGGCAAGATTGCCGCCCGTTACCCGCAGGTATTCGGGGTGAAACGGATGTTGCAGCAGGTAGGCAATATTGATGCGCGGGGTGCGCGGCAGGGTGGGGTGATCTGGCATACCACCGGTTCTGGTAAATCCTTTAGCATGGTGTTTTTGAGCAAGGCCTTGATCCTGCACGAGAGCTTGAAGCCGTGTCGTATTATTCTGGTGACAGATCGTAAGGATCTGCAACGGCAACTTAGTAAGACTTTTATGTTAAGCGGGGCCTTTGGTTCAGAAGTGGCCACTAGCAAGGAAGGTGAAAAATCCAAGGCCCGTTCGGGTAAGGATCTGGCGAAGCGGATCGGCAAAGGTAATGAGCGGATCATCTTTACCATTATTAACAAGTTTACTAATGCCTCTCAATTATCGGAATGTTATAACCCCAGCCCCAATATGATTGTACTGGTAGATGAAGGCCACCGCAGCCATGGTGGAGAAACACACCAGCGCATGAAAAAGGCCTTGCCCAATGCGGCCTACATTGCCTTTACCGGCACACCGTTATTAAAAGGGGAGAAGAAAAAGACCACCGACAAGTTTGGCCCCATTATTCATAGCTACACCATGCAGCGGGCTGAACAGGATGCGGTGGTGACGCCGCTACTTTATGAGGAACGTATTCCCGAGTTGGATCTGAATGCTAAGGCCATTGATAACTGGTTTGACAAAATTACCGCGAGTTTGAGTGACCAGCAAAAGACTGATCTGAAGAAAAAGTTTTCCAGCAAGGGAGCCATTTATAAATCGGCTAATCGACTTGAGTTGATCGCCTGGGATGTCTCTACTCACTTTGTGAACCATATCAAGGGATCCATGCCGGGTATGAAAGGACAACTGGCTGCGGATAGCCGGATATCCGCGATTCGTTACAAACAATACCTGGATGACATTGGTGAAGTGACCAGTGCCGTAGTGATCTCTGCACCCGATACACGTGAGGGTAATGAGGAGGTTGATGAAGAACGTATGCCGGAAATTCAGGCGTGGTGGAAAAAGAATATTGGTGATAAAAAAGAGGATGAATATACGGCAGAAGTGCTGGAGGACTTTGGCACAGATGAGGGGCCTGATATTTTGATTGTGGTGGCCAAGCTGTTGACCGGCTTCGACGAGCCGCGCAATACCGTACTCTATATTGATAGAAACCTTGAGAAACACAACCTCATTCAGGCCATTGCCAGGGTAAACCGCCTGCATGAAAAAAAGAAATGGGGGCTGTTGATCGATTACCGGGGACTCCTCAAGGAACTGGATACGGCCATGGAGGCATACCGCAATCTGGCTGAACATACCCAGGCCGGGTATGACATTGATGATATTGCCGGGCTTTATCATCAGGTGAGTACCGAATACAAGCGCCTGCCTTTATTGCACGATCAACTCCTGGCCATTTTCAAGGATGTGGAAAACAAACACGACTTTGAACAAATGCGCCATGTGCTGGTGCCACGTTACACCGAGGATCAACAGGGCCAGAGTTATGACGTTAATCAGAAGGTGCGGGATGATTTTTATCGGGCGCTGACGGAGTTTGGCCTGTGTCTTAAGGTGGCGCTGAGTTCAGCCGGATTTTTTGATGACCGTAGTTTTAGCGAGCAGGATATTGCGACCTACAAAAATGATTTGCGCTGGTTTAATGATTTACGGATCACGGCCAGACACGATGCACAGGAGACCGTGGATTATAGCGAGTATGAAAAACAGATCAGCAAGCTAGTGGATAAGCAGGTGATTGGGGAGTCGATAGGTGAACCCGGTGGTGCTTATTTGGTGAATGATTTGGGCAAACACGATCCCAGTGAGTGGTCGAAGGAAAAGACACGTAATGAGACAGCCATTATCAAGACGCGTATCCGCAAGACCATTGAACAGATGTTGGCAAATGATCCCTATGCACAAAAAATATTTTCTGAACTATTGAAAGCCGCGATAGCCGATGCGGAGGCCCAGTTTGAACATCCGTATAAGCAATATGTTGTGTATAAAAATCTGGAAGAAAAACTCAATCATCGTCAACTGGATAATATTCCCTGTCAATTGGGTCATAAAGAACATGCCCGCGCCTATTATGGTTTGTTACGGCTTATGTTAGGCGAAGAGGCCTTTGTTAAAATGGATGAGGTTGAACATCACGGCTATATCGAGCAGGCTTTTATGATTGAGTCTGTTGTCAGCAGGGCTATTGCTGAGAATTCTCTCAATCCGCATAATATTGAGGCGGAAATACGAAAAACACTCTTGCCAGAATTGTATAAACAGTTGGGCATGGATCGGGCGAAGCTCTTAGTGACACAAATCATTCATATTATGCGGCTGGGCTTGTCGAGAGAGCAGGATTGATATGGGACAACATCGGCTCATCTATGGGGATGAGATCATACCTTACTCGATTTGCCGGATTTCAGGACGAAAAGAGAAGATTGCCATTCACATCAACCCGGATGGTACGGTACAGGTTGATGCACCGCAGGAAGCCAGCATGAATGACATCTATACCGCGCTCAGTAATCGCGCCCGATGGGTTTATGATCATTTAGTCAGGATTAAGGAACAAAATTACTATGTTTTGCCACGACACTATGTGAGCGGTGAAAGCCATTTTTATTTAGGCAAACAGTTTCCACTCAAAATATACCAGGTCAAAAAAAAGTTACCAGATGTCAAACTCATTCGTGGTCGTTTGCAAATCAGAACATTAAAAAAAGAACCGCAAATCATCCGGCCGCTGTTGATGGACTGGTATCGAGCCAAAGCGGGTATTCTTTTTCACCGAAGATTGGCTGACATAACAAGCACCATGCCCTGGCAACAAAATAACCTGCCCCCCATCCGCCTGATGGAAATGAAAAAACAATGGGGCAGTTGCTCACCCAAAGGCACCATCCTCCTTAACCCTCAACTGGTGAAGGCCCCAAGAGAATGTGTTGATTATGTTATCTGTCACGAGTTATGCCATTTACAGGAACACAACCACAGTAAACGATTTTACAGATTGATGGATAAAATTATGCCCGAATGGCAAGCCGTGAAAGGCAAACTGGATGGTATGGCGGGGTTGATCTTGAATGTGTGATGTGGAGTTGTGTTGCTGTGTGTGATTTGGGTAGACTTCGGGGTAGGGACAATATGAGGATTAATCTATTGACTTTTATGGTGTAAGCAATGGCTTTGATTCTGAGCAAAACAGTTGCTGAATAGATTAAAAAAATACCTGGCAGAAACTTACGACGCGCTAGCTTGCCGAATGGATTTTTGAGAATGTTCCAGGTGAATGCTGCAAAAAAAGGAAAAAAGTCAGCTCATCTAGACTGATGCCGTTTCGGTATTTTGGTGTGATCTTTAATGTCAATCACATGGGTGAACTCCTCTCTCAGACGATGAAAATTCTAATAAAAATCCCCGGAGCAAGCTCTCTCGTTTCTCTCGAAAGCAGGGTATTTAACCTGAACTATCGTATTCTTATTTTTTCGCTCTAAGGGGCGGGGAATAGGACCTAAAGATATTTAATTGGTTAATAGATGTAGTCAGAGGAAGTCGTTCGACTGAGGACAGTTTGGTCGTAATTTGCGTTTGTTTTCCTCATCTTGAGTGAGCATTCATCACCCACCTTATGTGCTAATAGCTGTTTATCTTGAGCCCAGAGCCTAAATAGGGCATGCTGGGTTCGGATGAGGGTGGCGTTTTGGGTGACCGGCCCTTCTATTTTTACAATTGATTTATACCTTCACATAGGCATAGATAGTCGTTATTAATAAATCAAGCCCTGTCGATTGAATTTGAGTTATTATAAATATTAATATGGAATTTTGAAAAATGTTCGATTATTCAATTTCTACCCTTAAAAGAGGGGTAAAAAAATCCTATTATTCATATACATATACGCCAACTGATGCAATTATATTTTTGACCTATCGATGTACCAGTCAATGTGTAGCATGTAATATTTGGCAACGCCCCGTAAATATTGATGAAGAGCTAATATGGGAACAGTGGGAGCCTATTTTCGAGAACTTAGCCAAGAATAATATAAAAAATGTTGAAATGTTCGGTGGTGATGCACTTCTAAGAAAAAATTTGCTAATAAAAATGATCCAATTTTGCACGGATAATGGTATTGGTACATTTTTCCCAACCAATTCAAGTAGCCTGACTGAAAAAACTGTACAGGATCTGGTAGGGGCCGGTCTTGGTACTCTTTATTTATCTTTAGATGAAGTTCCAGATATGGATGTATCCATTCGTGGTGTAAAAAGACATTTTGAGAAAGTAGAAAAGAGTATTCAATTATTTAAGAAAGTGCGAGGGAACTCTTCAAAGCCAAGAATTTCATGTATAACAACCGTTTCGAGTTTGAACTACAAACACCTCGAAACTTTGCATAGGGCTGCATACGAGATGGGTGCAGATGAACACATGATTCGTGGAATAAGTGAGTTTACTAACAGCGTTGTCAATGAAACTACTGTTAAAGGGATTCATCCATCACCCTATTTCATGACAACAGATGATAAATCTCACGCATATACAAAAGAAGAAGCTCATGAGTTTCAAAAGATACTTCAACGCTTGTGGAAGAATAGACGAAATCATCTGCCTATGAGTACAGATATGACCAATTTACGGGGAGTTTCACAAAATAATCTGGTACATCTAACTTATCCGTATCAAATGTGTGTTTTTGCGACAACGCAGGTTGTAATATCACCTTATGGAAATGTTTTACCCTGTCTATATTTTAAGAATTATCATTTAGGAAATCTTACAAAACAGGGGTTATCAGAAATATGGGGTAATAAGGATCATCGTATCTTTTGCAAGCAACAACAAAAGGATGAAATTCAACTTTGCAAACATTGTAGTATTAAATTTTATCACAAACCCTTTTTGCCATCCGTGATGGACGTAGCTAGAGCTGCAATAGATAAAATTGCTAACTGAAGTAGGGTTTCTGTACGCATGATGCCTGCTTGAAGGGAAATGTAAAGATAGTATTTAAGCACTTGTTAGACTAATAATGCTAAGTAATTAAAGTGATGAATATTTATGATTTGAAACGGCAACAAATTGAACATATGGACACACGTTTACCTAAAGAAGTTGCGAGACTTATGGAAACGGCTCGGCATCCTATGATTTTTACAGGACTGGGAGAGGATCTTGAATTTCTTCGGTCTTGGGATTTGACCTTCTTGTCAAAGATGAATACTAAAGTACCCGTTCAAAAACCAGAAGCTGATGGTGTTAACTATTTTATAAATGATGAACAAATGCCAATGTCAGACGTTGTTGAAAGGGTTGAAAAAGGCGACAGCCTCTATATTGGGGTAAAACAAATTACTGGATCAAAAAGGTGTACGTAGTGACAAGGATGGACTTGGTGAACTGGCAGAGAAAATGAAAATGCCAGAGTGGATTGATATGTCAAGAATTCACAATACAAATTTCTGGCTGGGTGCTGGGAATAATAATACCTTGCTGTATTATGATGCCTGGGACTCGGTTTTAATGCCTGGAATGGGCGAGAAAGAGTTTGTGGCGCTGCCTGACACCGAGTCGCCGCGAATGTTTTAGTATAGTGCGTTTAATTTCAAGGCTCTGAATGAAGATAGGGTTTTGCATAGCAAAATCAAACCGTTAAATGTACAAGAGTGTTATCAAAAAAAATTTCGTAAAGCAAAGGGGTTTAGAGGGACTGTCAATGCGGGTGATGTAATGTTTGTCCCGACAGGTTTTTGGCATTTTGTTGAATCAACAGGAACAAATGTTGCTATTAATTTTTTTATTCATACTGAAGGATCGCAGCTTACATTTCAGTGAACCTCTCAGAACATTCTGGATTAAAGACAATATTACGCTTAGGCCAGTGAAACTGTATTGGAAATTAAAAGCCAAGGCAGCAAAGATTTTTCGTTGTTTTTTTCCTAAATCTGTCGCCAGTTAGCAGAGCCTTTTCGATGCCCATGAATGTCATAGCTATGGTATGGGATGTCAGCTGCGAATATATAAGAATAAAGTGATCATAAATAGGGAAGTGCCGTGCATTTAGACGTGGTGACAGATATAAATCGCTTTTGCGATTTGCGTGGTGACTGGAATCGATTACTCATGGTGTCAGAATCGATGTCCCTGCCGCTTTGCCACGAGTGGTTCTATGCATGGTGGCAGGTTTTTGGTGCCAATCGGCAACTGAATATTATTTGTATTTATGATGAACAACAACTGATTGCTATTGCGCCATTTTTAAAAGAACGGTCTCGATACCGTGGCATATCGGTAAGCATTCAAAAATTGATGGCTAATGGGCACTCTCCGTATTGTAATGTAATTGTTGATAATTCCCTTAACGAAAACCAGAAAAATGAAGTTTTCGAAATGATTACTCATTGCGGTTCAACCGATGTGCTGCTGTTTAATAAAATCCCGGAAGATAGTCTCGTTGCACATTACCTGGTGGATAAAGCTAGGCGTTCTGGGCTTTGTTGTGGAATAACGACAAGCTTGATTACTCCGGTCATTCGCATTAAAGGTGAGTGGGGTGATTTTATTAGAGATAAATCCCGTAAATTTCGTAAAAATTTGAACAACAAACTCAACCGCTTTAACAAAGCGGGTAATTTTACCATTACACATGAAAACATTTCGTCCAGAGAGCATCCCTATCTGACTGAAATGGTTGAGATCTCGAAACAGAGCTGGAAGAGTAAGATAAAGAATGACTTGGGATCAAATACTGTAGGACGAGAGTTTTTATTGATACTTGCAGATATATTCGGTCCCAGAGGTAACCTCCATCTCTGGATTGTACATACAGCGGGTATACCGGTGGCATTTGAATATCATCTTGAATTTCATGGCGTGATCTATCCGGTTCGAGCAGATTTTTCTGAAAAATACAGAACGTTTTCGCCTGGATCGGTTTTGGAATATACGGTATTAAAATCCTTGTTCGATGAAAAAAGGGCTAAGGAATATTATAGCTGTGCAGATAATTACTGGTACCTGAATAATTGGAGTAAAGAGTTAAAAAAGCATATAAACTTCGAGGTTTTTGCGGGCACAATGAAGTCGCAACTGTTATGTGCTCTTGAATATAAAATTATCCCAAAATTACGCCTTATGCGTGACAAACTCTCTAAATGAGTAAATAAATAAGGCTCTTCAGGAAAATCTGTGGGTAAATAATTGATGATTTAATAAGAATTGATTCACATTGAGCTTCGATCCATGATGGTAGTTACCAGACCACTATCAAAAAAAGAAGCCCAATGCGAATAAGAACACTACTTAACGAT
>JAFLJQ010000003.1 GCA_022712915.1 Gammaproteobacteria bacterium
CATAATGTCGTCTATATTCTTGTTTTCTAAAGATTCCCACAACTTCTTTCCTGTCTTTGTATCTCGCTTGCCAGTAACGCAACCGATGAATTTTCTCCCAGCTCGATCAACAGTAATCCAGATCCAGCAATAATTTTTTTGCCCGACATAACTATGCATCTCGTCAATCTCGACGACTTTAATTTCTGTATCACTCTTAATCTCATCTAACTTTTCTCCGAACTCTCTTGTCCACTTATATACAGCGACATGGCTGACTTTTAAGGATCG
>JAFLJQ010000192.1 GCA_022712915.1 Gammaproteobacteria bacterium
CCTCATCCTCATACTCCTCCTCATCCGCGTCCTCATCCTCATCCTCATCCTCATCCTCCTCAATCATCAATCATCAATCATCAATCATCAATCATCAATCCTCATTCATCAATCATCAATCATCAATCATCAATCATCAATATTTTCTGTCGCCCCTATCAAAATCCAAGGCAGTGAATACGGCTTAAAATTAGAGTCCAATGTTATTAAACCTTATGTTAAAGTAACACTAAGCATAATATTGTAAATACACTACCCGGCTAAACCGTATCTTTAGCAGAATGCCAACCAAATGAGTGCAAGCCAAACCATGCATATTAACCATATCGCCTCAGGTGATCTGTGGGCTGGTGCCGAAGTACAACTGTTTACACTATGTAAAGCCCTAAACCACAATGAAGGGATATCCGTCAGCGTGATATTACTCAATCACGGTACGCTGGAACATAAGCTCCGTGAGTGCTCTATCCCGGTGGAGGTGCTAGATGAATCACAACTCAATAGTTTTCAGATTGGCCAACAAATCTTCCAACTATTACGGCTACAACGCCCCGATGTGGTTCATACCCACCGGATCAAGGAAAATATCATCGGCAGCCTGGCTGCTAAACTGGCCCACATCCCAAGCTTACGTACTGTTCATGGTGCCCCGGAACACCGCCCTGGCTGGTTCAAACCGCATAAGCGCCTAATATATGCGATGGATTGGTTCACAGGTCAATATATCCAGTCCAGAATCATTGCGGTCTCAGAAGAACTTAAAGAACGTTTAAAAACCAAATTTACAATAAACAAAATACGGGTCATTGAAAATGGCATTGATATCGAATCTCTGGCCCCCTATAAAAAACCTGCTATGCCTGAGGAAACAAACGAGCAAAAATCATACAAGGTTGGCCTGGTTGGCCGACTGGTACCAGTCAAACGCGCCGATTTATTCATCCAGATTGCCAGACATTTACGTGACCATCACCCTGAGCTGCCAGTACAATTTCATATTTTCGGTGACGGACCTCTACGAGTAAAACTAGAGCAACTGGCTCGAACCCTTAACTTAGAAAACACCGTCCATTTCGAAGGACACAGCTCTAATATCCACCCTCAAATCGCCTCATTGAATGCTCTACTCATCACCTCCGACCATGAAGGACTACCTATGACCTTGCTGGAGGCCATGGCACTTGGCACCGCAGTTGTTGCACATGCCGTTGGAGGAATAAATTCTGTTTGCCAAAATGGGGACTGTTGTTGGTTGGTAGATAACAATTCCATAGAAAGCCTAACTCATACATTACTGGAATGTTTACAGAATCCAAAAGCCCGCCAAGCTCGAAAAAAACTGGCACAAAAACAAATTCAAAAACACTATTCGGCTGAAGTTAATTCGAAGTTATATACTGATGAATATCTAAATATGGTATCCAAGCTTAATCCAGACCACACCTGACAACGAAATAAAACACATTAACATCTACGAAAACAAAAACTAACCTCTTACTTGTCGCCAATAGAAAATCCGATACTGGTTATGCATCGTGGCATTTAAAGAACCCAGTCACCCATAATCGCTATCATCTTTTTTATGATTCACTGACAATCTTCATGTCTGTTTACGATACGCCCTTACCAAACGACCTAAAACCATCACGACCAATGAACCATTACGCAGTATCAACCCCCCAATTATTCTGACAAAGGATACATACGGCGTGATTTTTTTGAATGGAAGTATTTGTATCGGAACAAGGCTCCACGACCATGGCAATCAGCACAAACAATATTTTCACTGCTGCTATTGCGAAGAAAACTATTCAGCACTGAACCCTCAGTATTTTTGCCTGGTGATGAGTCATGTCTAGCACTCCAGCGGTGTGGATCGTGACAACTGGCACAAACTATTTTCCCCATAGGTTCAGAGTAACCCTGATCGGAAAAAACCGGAATGTCAGGCAATATTTTTGAACCGATAAATTGTCGCAATCTATCCGACCAGGCGAGAACATGTTCAGGATGGGTGTACACAGGTGGAACTTTTTCCTTGGCTAAACCCGATACATTATGACAGCCCAGGCACAAAGCATCCTTGATATTCTTTGCTGCAAATGGTTTTCTGGCCCATAGGGCAACCGTAGTCTTTGCATTATGGACACTATGACAAGCACCACAAACACCTGAACGTTGCAAATTCTGACCATCGATATTTTTTGACTTCGGTGCAGTGAGATTCAAATCGTGTTCAGTTTTAAAAATAGTTTTCTTTTTTGTATGACAGTCTGTACATAAATTGGATTTTTCTGTATTTCTGATACGCAAAAAACTGTTAGTAAAATCACCCTCAACTTTCACTTTAGCACCAGAGCGTGAGAACCTATTGGCCGGATCCCACTGGTGGACATTATGACAAGTGGCACAATCAACATTACCCTGCGGGTGACGCTTGCCATCTTTGGTAAATAAAGGTAATTTTGTCTTAACACCAAGCTTATCCAAACTCATTCCGACCGGATGACTATGTTGGCCCGTCAGTTTTTTCCCCGCCGCACCATCCTGCTTGTGACAGACGGTACATATCTTTTCAATAGCCCCTTTTCCTTCTCCTCCTGCTTTAGCCTGCATATACGGCCCCTTGCCATTGTGCGCAAAATGACACTCAGAGCAAACACCATCATTGCCATCATTGCCATCATTGCCATTCTTTACATCTATGTCATCTATGTCATCCATCTCATAATTGGCGTACTTGCTATCCTTGATGTCTCCGACATCCTTAACGTTACTATCCTGATCTTTCTTTTTCTTCCCAAGATCACGGTTGTGTTTTGATAAAAATAGACTTTTTTTATCCACATGACAATTCATGCAGAGATTACTGTTTTTACCTTGTGCGATACGTAAGAAACTATTCTGACCATCCCCCTCCTGTTTTGTGATTTGGCTAGTTTCTGGTGGGATATATGGAATAGCTGACCAGACATGAGGATCATGGCAAGTACCACAGCTAACGTTACCGCCATGTTTCACTCGCTGACCTGAAGCATTATATAGAGGCAAAGTCTTTTGTTTTTTACCGGACTTTTCAACATATTTACTTTGCCACTGCTGATTCTTGACAGTAATTCCCAACTCCTCTATCGCCACCTGAGTAGGATGACTATGATCATTTATGGTTTTTTTCTTTGCCAAACCCTTGTCATTGTGGCAAACAATACAAGGTGCAGCAGCCGGATCTTTACTTTCAAAAGGTTCTCTTGCCCACAATGCTGCGCCCTTTGCATTATGCGGAATATGACAAACACTACAAGGCCCAGTTTCACTCGCCGTTTTGCCGTTAATATTAACCGCATCCGGCACAGTCAATGCCATATTATGCTTGGTCTGATTAATGCTTTTTTTGTCATCATGACAACTTCGGCAAAGATTTGATTCTTTATTACTCATAACCAGAATTTTTTCTGCTGCTGCACCGTGTGGCATATGACAAGATTCACAAACAACACGACCATCAGTACCAAATCTCGATCCAGCCCTGAATAATTGAGTCGGCTGTTCGGCTAAATCCACATTGATGGGATGATTCCCCGATTTTGGACCACGTGTTTTTGCCTTATGACAAGCCACACACATACTCGAGTTGACATTTTTCATCCGCATAAAGACGGCCGATTTATCCTGAGCCCAATCCACGCCATGTGCAGAATGACAAGTACCACAATAAACTTTACCATCTTCATTAAGAGGAAAAATTTGTTTGCCTTCAATGATAGGAATATTTATATCGTTAGATGGTTTCTTACCCACAGGATGCATATGGGTGTCTCTCTTCCACATAAAACGGGAATCATTAATGAATCCATCATGACAGGTAAAACACATGCGTTTAGTGCTAGAAACATCTTGCTTACCCGTTTCAACGACAGGTTTAGGATCATAGGGAACCAAGGTAGTGATATCGTCACGCTTAAATTCATTCAGCCACATAATATGACAAATCGAACATTCCCGATTGGCTGATGGCATGCGTGCCTCCACCTGCTGGCTAATCAGGAGGAATACCACCAGCAGACAAAAGATACTTTTGTCAAACCGCTTTACCATGGATTAATCATCTGTTTACTATCGCTTATTCTTCGTTCTGAAAAGCTGATATTTGATGAACTGATACTTTGTGTTCTGCCATCTCAGCAACATACAGGCGCATATTATCATCCACTGCAATACCTACTGCTGCCTCCATCCGGGTTGGTTTACCTTTATCACCTAATACATACATAAAATGACCTGTACTTGAAAACACCTGCACCACATTTATGTAACTATCTGATACATAAACTCGGTCTTGCATATCAACCGCTATCCCTTTTGGACGAAATAAATGCCCTGGCAATACTCCCCATGAACCAATCTGTGACGATACCTTACCATATTCCGTAAACACCTGAACACGAGTGTTGAGTATGTCAACAACAGCAATATGGCCATCAGGTAACATAGTCAATGTGGCTGGATAACGAAAACTCCCCAAGTTAACACCTTCTCCACCCCATTCACTCAGAAGATAACCCTCTAAACTGAATTTCATAAGCTTATGATTGTTGTTCCCGGTAATATAAAGCACCTGGTTTTTATCATCAATGGCTACATCAATCGGTCGAATAAGCTGGTGTTTTTTATTGCTAGTAACGATAGATGCAAGAAAATTTCCTGTTTTATCAAATATTTGAACCCGATGATTGCCTCTATCCGCAACAAAGATCTTACCATCTTGACCAACATCAATGCCCACCGGACCCCGAAATTCACCTTCCTTCACGCCTTCTTTACCAAAAGTAAACGCCTGACCACCTGCCTTATCAAATACAACCACTCGGTGATTACCACTATCGACTACATAGGTATACTTATTATTAACCGCCACATCACTGGGCATGGAAAGCTGATCACTTTTCGGGCCACCTATGTCATACAGAGGTTTTATTAGGTGAATAGGAATAGGCTCGGCAGCAGAAAGCCAACTCGAGTAACAAAATAGAATAAGTGGAAATAATAGAACATACTTAGAAAACATATTCATGCAACACATTCCACATGGTTAAACCATAGCCACTACCATTTGCGCGGCTATTTTTCCTGCTCCGCGTCCGGTTTCTTCGGTTCTTTGCCAACCAAATACTCAATATCAGGCAAAGGTTCCGTGTATTTGAACAGACTCGGCATATAAAACTGTCGATATTTTTCTACAATCCCAACAATATTAACATTGGTTAAGTCAGAAATGCGGTGTTCTGAAAAGCCTAATTTTCTGAAAGGTAAATAACTCTCCTCTTCCTTGACATGACACCGTGTACAAAAACGTCCCTTTGGACTGACAAACTTGTGCAGTGATTTTTTAAATACTTCACGATCACGGCTAGTAAACTGCCCGCTCATACTGGTAAATTCCTTGACCGCAGGTAGATCTTCCGTAATTTCTAATAACTGTTTCTTCCCATTTTCAGAAGTATATACCACAATCTTGGAATAATAATCGTCTGTATCAACAATAAAGCCCGTTTTAGGGTCAATACTAATCCCAAAATATGGACCGGTAACCTCAATTCCTGAGTAGTTTAGCCATTCAAACGAAAGTGTTTCCTCTTTAATCTTGCGTGGATCTGTATGGCAAGTCATGCAGCCCAGAAACTGGGTATGCATATTAAGTAACGAGCGAACCATCGGTAGAGTAAAATGTGGATAATCGCCATGGCAATAAAAACAAACCGGCTTATTACCAAGATTGACAAAATCTACCTCGGGTTCATTGTGAAAATGACGTTTTTTCTCAGTAAAACGCTGTTCTCCCATATTTTTAACCAGCGTAGGCTGTTCTGCTTCCTTAAATAAACCCAGTTTAGAACCAAATGCAATGGACAATTCAAACAGCAATGCCAGAATAATAATAAAAAGAAAAGTTGTAATCATAAAGCCGAGTAACGGATGTCTACGATGCACACCTGAAATAGCAAACATATTATCAGAGCGGAGATTTGTTTCTATTTTTGCCTTGTGATCAATAATTACCAAAATGGCAACACCAAACAACATAACAAACATAACTGTCAGAACAATAAAAACTGTTGTGGTAGTATCAAGCCCGTGCATTATTCACTCTTCTCAGTAAAATTCACTTACATACAGCCAGATGGTAAAAATACCAAATACAATCCAGAACAAAATAAAAACAAGTGACGAATAAGCAAGCACCTTCTGCATGGTCGTCATAGGCTTAATCATAAACTTACCCGCCTGAACTCTTATTACTGCCCTCTAACTCAGCCTTATTCTGAGCCTCAAGCATCACCGTTAATAATTGACGCTCCTTTGGTATCTCAACCAAACAACGCAAATACTCCAGAAAATGCTCTTCAATCTGATGCTCACGGGTGATCTTGCCTGTCAGGAAAGTCCATTGCATCGGAAAACGACCCGGTGCCAAATGAACATTATACCAATGCCAAAAGGCAACAACCAACAAAGCCAATAGCGCCTCATGCGGATGGGAAATTCGCATCATTTCCTGAAAATGCGCAGCAATACTGGCGGGCAGCACACTCGCCCAAAACTCGGGAAATAAAAATGACGAACCAGAAACAACCATTACGATATTTCCAAAGGCCGCAGCAAAATAGTGCAGTTTTTGTTTATACATGAACTTATCCATTTCAGGCCGTTGCATAACCCTGCCTGCAAAATAAAGCATATCTGTCTTAAAGTCACGCGCATCCTTCATAGTGGGAATAATGCTACGTGCTAATTCAAAATTCCCCTGTTTAATTTTCATCAATGTCCCAAGCAGGACAGTTAGAACATGATACACCATGGCGAAAATCATCATCGATGCAAGTGTGCGATGGATAACCCGTGTTACATTCACTCCCCCCATCATCGTATTCAAAGGGGTCGCCCAATAATGCTCAAAAAAAGCAATCGGCAGCCCCGTAAATGCCAATGTCAGAAAGGTAACAAAAGTCAGCATATGCTGGATACGAATGTGGATACTATAACGTGGAAGATCTCCCACTGGGTTCGACACCACATTTTTGTATAAAAATACACGATCATCAGGCATCAGGGCGACCACATCCTCTACCTCCTGACGTTCAGCATCACTGGTCTTATTGATAACCATTGAGGTTTCAAGAATCCGGCGTGCTTCATTACTTAATTTCATAGTTCCCTGCCTGAATCACAAATTTTCTGTTGAAATTACACGATCCCGGCCACGCTTAGTACGTCGCCTTGCCCATGATGAACCATCGCGCAGACGCCAGCCGACGCCATCACGCTTACGCCCTATTGTCTCAAATATAGACAAAGCAATAAGCGCTACAAAGACAGTATCTCCTACCCATGCATAAATCAGTTCTGCATAAAAACGAAACGGATTCTCTGTCTTATCTGAAGTCGGATGTGGGTCAAGTGCAGCATAATTTTCATCTGCATATTTATGACATCGCTGACATGTTTTAAGACGGTTATTTTCATGCACGGGTGAAGCCTCGTCACGAGAAGGACGTAGATCATGCACGCTAAGATAGTAATTTTCTGCATTCGCATGGCAATCCAGACAACTTGCGGCCTTAGTAAAACCATAGCTCGTCACCTTGCCATGAAAACTTTCTTTATAAGACTTTGCTGCGATCTTATACTTACGGCCAAGCTCTCGGCCTCCACCCGCCGCCGCCTGAACATGCCGCTGAATCAGTTCCTCATCACCATGACAGGAGGAACACAGCTCAACAATTTCTTTTCCACTGCGTTTAACTTTATTAATACGACGGCTAGTATGTTTATACCAGTTATTAACAAACTTCCGATCCTCATGGCAAACCATACAACGATCCGTGACCTCAGTAGGTAACGCCTCCTCATCTGGGTTATACACTGGGTTCGTATGGCACGTTATACAATAAGGCTTATCCCGCTCATCTCCTTCAGCGCGTTTGGGTCGAAAATGCGAACTCTTTTTGTATACATCATAAATAGGCTTGTGGCTGAAATTTTTACCACTGGCAGGATTTTTAATTGAGTGACATATAGCATTACACGTCACACCTCGTTCTACCTTCCGATGAGGAAGCTGCTTAATATAGGAGTGACAATCAGTACAGGGAACGTTTCGATGCACGGTATTTGCAAAAACGTGGGGCATTATGTAATAGACACGGCGTTCGCCATCTTCTGTGACACGGCCCATTTTTGGATATTTATGGCATAACAAACAACCCATATCATCCTCAAAAACAGCGGGAGGTTTTATTCCTCGTGCTACCTCATCACTTAGCACCAGCGGTGCCCTTGTCACTATAAGAATGATGAATAAAACACATGACAAAGTTGTCATTTTATACATTCACCACCTCTTGCATAGTTTCATACCTACTAGTCACTCGACCTTTGAATTTCCATCTAAGAACTTTAAAAACACGTACATTTCACTTATCAATAAATATATGATTTAACTATATATTTTTTGACTTAAAAATGCAACGCTATTATAAAAATATTTCATACCCATATAACCACTTAACATAAATTTTATATATGAATAAAGTTTTTTTATAACCAACAACTCATAAAGCAAGTACAAGTGGATTAAAAACAACGTCTATAAACAACCCTATCACCTTTCACATAAATATTTAGATCGAGCAATACTCTTTAGCTATTATAAGGTTCATGTTGGTGTATCACAAAATAACCTATTATCTCCTCTCGTTCTCCATCTCTTTCTTTCTTTTTTCGCCCGGCGTCAAAAAACTTGGAATCCAGAATTTCTTATATTTTTCTATCATACCAACCACAGAATCACTCGTTAAATCCTGTAGCCTACGCGGTGGATAGCCAAGCTCCGCAAGAGGCAAATAAGGTGTTTTTTGATTATGACAGGCGGAGCAAAGCAACGGTTTTTTACTTACTTTAAGGTGAATCATTTTTTTCATTTGTGACCGCTGTCCCGAACCCACCATATCCTGCTTTTGGATATAATCTAAGACGAACGCCATTTCTTTTTGCCCGCTGATAAAACGAAATTGATCATTTTCCATATAACCAGGGGCAATCTTAGCACCGTAGTCACCATAAGTAGCATATTTAGCATGTCCGTCTTCGCCCTTTTTTGTCGGCACATCAATAGTGACTAAAATTTTCGGGTTATTGGTTGGCTCGCCTGTCTTTTTATCATTCCACCTGAATTCCCAAGCAGTGTCCCCCTTCTTCGGTACCATATGACAAGATTCACACGCTAGGTAAAAGGCGTGCATATTTAAAAACGAACGTACCTCTTTCGACCTGTCATGCGGCACCGCCCCATGACAACGAATGCATCGACTAGCCTTATCCTGATCAATTTCAAAACCAATATGGTGGAAACGCCCTTCAATGTAAGGTTGCTCAAGCACCTTGTAACCCAGATCAGTTGTTTTTGTCTTACCCTTATCAGCCATCAGCTTAATAAACATTTTTTCCGCTTCTGTCCCAGCACGACCTATATCACGTAGGGATTCAGCGGCACCTTCTTTGCCAGAAAAGCCAAAAATAAGCGGATACATGAATGTCCCATACCAGACAGTGAAGACCATGAGCAGCACAACATAAAAGTTAAATATAAATTTTTTAAATCGCTTTACCATTTATAAGTCACTCCACCAAAGTGCTGTGGTTTAATCTCATCTTCCAGACCCAATTCAATCATCACTTTGACATAATCTGCATAGTGTTCATGAATCATTTCATCTTCAGTTAGATAACCCGTTAACCAGACAGTCGCGGCCGGAAATTTTTCAGGGGCATAGTGAACATTATACCAATGAACAAAGAACAAAAAGAGTACTGCTAACAATGCTTCGTCTGTGTGCATGATGTACGCTGCATTGAGTACGAATCCAGGCATTAAGTGCGAAAACTCATCACGCCACCAAAGAACAAAACCTGCCGGCCCCAATATTGGGATTCCCCAATAAGGCGCAAAATAATCAAATTTTTCACGCCATGACATTCTTCCATGACGTGGCGGACGACTGGAAAAATACAACAAATATTTCCACAGGTCGATCATGTCAACTAAATCTTTTTTGTTAGGTATCATCTCCATAGTAAGAAGTTGCTTGAAAAAACCACCTATCGTTAATTTGCCTTCCCGTTTTAATGGTAAAATTTGATTTTTAAAAAACAGGACAATCCAATAAATTGTATGATAAATAAACAGAAAGAGTAATACGCTCCCAGCAAAACGATGCACCATTGGGGCAATGTCTGTCCCACCCATAAAATTATATAAAGGCTTTGCCCAGGATTCCTCAGGATGGCGCAATGGAAAACCCGTCAAGGCTAAAAGAATAACTGATGAAAACAGCACCACATGCTGGAGACGCTGATGAATTGAAAAACGGTAAAAATTTTTCTCTCCATTCCGAATTACCATTTTTTCAAAATTATGCATATTGCTGCACTCCGCTACAATTTACAATCCAAACACTAATCATGTTCTACCCCCTGTATATCAGCACGCTTTGCCTTATTCCAGACAAAACGTGGGAACAATCGCCTTAACAATTCAAAGAATATCAGCAGGAGGAAGAAATACATGACAAATGCCAGTAACCCTTTAAACATTATCAACATATAAAATTGCATGGGATACTTTTCACGTGAATACGTTACATGAGTCTGAAAACTGGCCAGTTGTGGACTGGCCTTTTCATGACATTCAGAAGTACGGCAGGTTGTTGCTACATTTGTGGGGTATGTAGAGGATGTTGCAACTTTGCGAGATTCAATTCGGTGGACACTTTCACCATTTACAACATGGCAATCGATACAATCCGGCGTATGTTCAGAACCCAACTCGACCATCTTGCCATGAAATGTCTCCTTATAGGATTTAACAACATCATCTAGTTTATGCCGTTTACGAATATCTTCATCCGAATGACATTTAGCACAGACCTTGACAATTTCCTTCGATGTACGGGTCTTATGTAATCGTGAAGTGACATGTTCATAAAATTTTTCAACAAAATCACCTGTGGCATGACAACTCTTGCAACGACTAATGCCGCGTTTTGACATCCCAGGTGATTCACCCTTGTAAAATGACAAGGGACGATACAAGGGTTGGTCATGACAGTCTTTACAGCTAGGAAGATCCTCTTGATGTGGCTTTAATGTGCCATCACTTTTATGACGGCCATGGGCACTTTCTGATAGTGTCTTGGCAATAATTTTATGTGAGAATTTCTTCTTACCTGAAGGCTCAATTATATGGCATTGCTGAGTGCAATCCACTTTTTTTGCCGGTTTATGGGGTATTTGATCAATATCTGAATGACACTCATTGCAGCGCCTGCCCCGATGTGGGCTACTATCAAACAGTTCCTGATTTATATAAAACAGGCGAAAATTGCCATCTTCATCAACTCGACTGAGTCCCCTATGTTTGTGACACATAGTGCAGTTCAATTCATCATCGGCATGGGCGGCATACTGAGGTACTATCAACAAACTACACAAAAGAACACACAGTGCAGCAATTTTCTGGATTATCGTCATCAAATCTCTCTCTCCGGAGAAAACGGCTCTAATAAGCGTAAGCGTATAGAATAATATTTAAATATGAGTTGATCTAAATCAAAAATATAGAATATCCGAGCGGATCATTTCGATAAAGTAGGTATTATTTTTCGTGACAATTTTGACAAATATCCTGCATACGTAACCTATTCTCCTTATCCGCACCCTTGGCGGCCTTTTTAACTTTTATGACACCACGTTCATGGGGATTATGGCAGGTGGCACAAAATATTTTACCGGTACCTGGCTCAAGCGGAAAAATAATGTCATGTTCTTTTTGTTTTTCCAACATGCGCTCCAGAATAGATTCTGGAGGTTTCACCAAATGAATACTCTCCTCACCTCTACCGGTAAAGAATGCGATCAAGCCCCCCGGATGAGGGCTCCAATTATGACAACCCCAACATAAGCGGGAAAGATTACCCTTCAGATTAAATTCAACCTCATCTATACTTTTTGCCTTCAACAGATCTTCACTTGTCGTATGACAGATCAAACACTTTTTCTTTTGTAATACTCCCTTATCATTTATTTGATCATGAGCATTAACCCGCTGATATTTTTTTTCATCATGACATCTATAACATAAGTCCGTACGTAATTCATATGGCCCCCCTCGAAAAAACATCGGGTTCATACCCTTTTCTTTGCGACGATTTTTTTTACACGCAATAGGTAAATCATGGCAACTAATACAAGTCATTTTATTCCCTCCGCGAGCCACTGAATCACGAAAAGACTTTGGCATGCGCTCAGACATATCTTTAGGTACTTTAATATCTGAGACATGAATAACACTATGCTCGGAAAGGCTTTCATGGCAAGTATTGCAGACTCTATCAGGACTTTTGTGCCGAAGATTCCTATACCCTGCCCCGGACTTTTTCTTGTGGCATGCCGTACAGGCATCAGACTCCCAATGGGGATTAGGGATTTGTCCGTGTGTTAATTTTCCCTTCTCTAACAAAAGAGGGATTTTTTCAGGATTAGCCAACAACTGCTGCCGTAAAGCTGAAGCACCCTTTTCATTTTGCACAGCACTAACGGTATTGACCAGCCCAGCCAATAATGCTAGTACAAAAACAAAAAACATTTTCTTATTATTTAGATTCAACTTAGCGAGTTCATAAAATTGTTATCACCGTCGGAGATTAGCTGTAAAAACAACCATACTTGAATTCTGTCATCACCTATATTCACATCATACACCCCATGGAGCCAAGAGAATAGCTGCAAGGATTATAGTTCTTTTCCTAAATAGTTCTGTAGAAAGATACTCCCTCCACCCAGTTGAATTTAATGAAACTATATTGATATCAAAATCAATCAACCAGCTAAAACCATTACCATGTAGAGCATAGCGAAAGTGTAGTTACAGTCTACCCTACAATTCTCTCTATATATCTTCTTCTATATATTGGAACACCTGAATCCGCTGATTAAATGAATCAGCGACATAAATTTTGTTGCTGTTACTGACGTAGATGCCAACCGGTAACCAAAATTCTCCCGAGTTTTGACCCTGCTGGCCAACATTCAATAATAGCCGGCCTTTTTTATCAAATATCTGAAATGCATGAAAAAGTGAATCAACAACGTAAATATGTCCTAAACTATCACTAGCAATACCTTTAGGACGAGAAAAACTGCCGCTGCCACTACCAACCTTGCCAAAATGACCCACATATTGACCACTAGCATCAAAGTTCTGCACTCTGAAATTCAAAGTATCGGTCACCAATAACCCCACTTTCGAATCATGCCACAAAAAGGTCGGAAAATTGAATTCGCCTTTAGCATCACCACGATGACCTGTTTTTCTTAACAAATCCCCTTGCTGATTAAATACATTGATACTGTGAGTCGCTGTGTCGGCCACATACAATAGCTGCTGCGCAAGGTCATAGGCTAGGCCTGTAGGTTGCTTGAGTGTAGCCTGCAATGGAAGCTCTTCTACAATACCTGCTTGCAAATTAATCGAAAAAATCTTACCCAATGCAGAATCAGCAACCATAACAATCTGTTTATTATCGATGGTCAGTGCAACAGGTGATGGCAAAGGGATATTATCAGCAAGCCGAATTTGCTTATAGTCTCCCGTTTTGAGATTAAAATAATGAACCCCGCTTATACCCGGATCAGCGACATATATTTCATTATCGGTCGGAGCCAACACCGCCATGGGTCGAACCATATGTTGTTGTTCTGTGCCTGTAAAAAATTCAGCCAGCAGGACAAAAAAACCTTTATCTATACTTAAATCCGCTGCTGATGAAAAACTGCCGATATACCTAATACGCGGCTCGGCAGGTTTACCAGGCCAAACAATCTGCTCTTGTTGCGAAACAGGATAAATAAAACGTTTGCTTGAGTTTGCACAAGCCGCCAATCCAATACTGACGAACAATACAAATACTAAAGATAAGCCTGACTTTGTAAGCAACATTAAAATTCTCGATTCAATCTAAACATTAAAGTATTATTCTCTCGTTCATTAGCGCCCTGAGTCTCAAAAATAGAGCTCCCATTAACAGATAAAGTCAGCTGACGAATACGCCACAGCCCGGTAACTAACTTAGTCTTTATACGTCTAACAACTGAGCCGCCAACATCTTTTTCATTCTTTATTTCCAGAATCAGGGATGCACGTTGCAGGGGTTGCATAGTCAGCTTTACGCTTTGTCGCCGCACATCAACATTCTCATTTAAAAATTCATAATCCTGCAGATACCGAGATCCAGTCAAATTTAGGCGGGCATCTGAAAAAACTCGCATTTGCATAAATGCTTCATAATTTCTACTCACATAGGAGGAAATTCCATCATCCTGTTCAGATCGTACCACCTCGCCACCAAGGCGTAATGTATCTAGTAAAAATGGATGATCAACCCTAAATCCTAATTCTTGAAATCGGAGAGAATATAGTGGTATTGTTGAGAAGCCTTTCTTTGATTTTTTTCCCGTATCAGAATATGTGTAATAAACAGAATAGTAATCAAATAATTTAAGATGGGCTCGATAATTCCGATTGAGAGAACTATACTCAACATTTCCCCCCGTTTGATATTCATAATCAACCAAGACAGACTCACCAGAGGCAAGGTTGGCTGTTCCCAAACGTCTTATATACGCTTGACCAACCCCTCCTGCAGGTAACTCAATTTCATAATCAAGACCGGGCACCAAGGTTATGTATTGCCTGGCCAGACTTTCATGAATCACCTTGCTGACTAATAGTACATGGGATTCAGACAATGCAACTCGTTGTGTGCCATCAAGACGCACCGACTCAGCCACTCTGGTAATCTTATTTTGCGTCGTCTCTCGCCCAGTTTCATCATAACGAGCACCTGCATTTAGCGACAATAGTCCAAATGATAAAGGCTTGCTATACTTTAAGTTGCCGCCAAAGCCCTCTACCTTATTGCTTAAACCCACAGTCTCAATCGACTCTGAGTGAATATCCCCAGTTGCACTAATACTCTTTGTAAGAGAGGAAAGAATGCTTACTCTTCCTGAGCGAGTCTTGGTCTCAATCTGTTCGATTTCACTATCCATAAAATTAAACTGATAAAAGCTTGAGGTAGCTGCCGAATGAGTCCAGCTCAGCCCAGGCATCCACATAAGATCCTGACGATCAGGTAGATTATCCTGAGTTATATATGTAATCAAGTTGTTGAAATCAAATTGCCTCTTTTCACCAAGCTTAAGCATAGTATTAAGACTAATTGATTCAGAAAATGTTTCCTGTTTATTAATCGTAGAATTCACCTCCCCATTTTCTGACGTATATTGTTTATTAGTATAGTCAAACTGGCCAAAGCCCTTCTTCCCCAGGTTATAATAAGTACGCAACTGGAATTGTTCCGTCGATGTATTGATAGTCTGGACCGCACCTTGCCCCTTCTGTGTTTGACGAAATACATCAAGTTCAGTTGTAAAAGGCAATACAGACTCTCTGATCGAAGCATTTACACCATATTTTTCAACCGACTGAACATATTGTTCGGTTCGAGAGGTGCTAATTGAAGGATTAGAGAGATCATAGTAAACGGTAAAGGGATAAGGTTTTTTTTTCAAAAAATTCAAACGCGCATTAAGATTATATCCTCTTTCATCAACTTCGATATTTGCCACATTTGGGTTTTCCTGCTCACTCTGGGAATAGTACAAACCTGTACCAAGTTCCATCGTCAACAAATTAGGATGATAGACATAACTATGGGTTAGAATATTAAATTCTTCTTCTTGTAGAGTAATAGCATACTTTGTCTTCGCATCGCCCGTTTGCCCCGTAAGTTGCTCAGCCGATCTACGTTGGGCAGCAAAATTTCCTTCAATTTCGGTAAATTTAAATACAGCAAACTCATCGCTACTAGACGCCAGCGAGGCAGGATTATATGCCAATAACAACGAAGCCACCGCAGTATAGAACGCATGTTTACCTGATAACGTTATTTGCACAAAAGCTCCCCTCCGAAAACAACGTAAAATATCAGCATAGAATACCCAACTATAGATTGCGTTCTTACGCCGCTCTTCGTCTCGCTTTGAAAGAACATTCTTTCGTGTAAAGGTTTCCAATAATGACTGCATGCAATTTACCAAGACGTTGTTACAAACATTGGCAATTATTCGCTAAAATATTTCATATCTGCCATTTTACCAAAACCAAATACATTGATTCCATTGTTACCAAACTGACTAGCCACAACAATCAAATATTCAAGCTTAAATCTGGGTACCGCGTATTGTTGAAAATATTTTATATTGTCGTAATCTATTGCAACATTCGTTGGTAAATTAATGTTTTCAAAGTTAGAATCTGGGCCACCAAGAAACAATAACAACTTACCTTCCTCATTAAACAATTAAATATTCTCAAAAGCAGCATCGACCATACACAATAGCCATTTTTTATCCAAGGCTATACCTTTCGGGCGGGCAAAACTGTCCAAACCTTTACCAACTTGTCCCACGCTACTTATAAATTTTCCATTCAGAGTATATTTTACCACCCAAAAAAAGCCCGTATCACTGAATATAGAGTTCATCGTTATGCAGTGCCATATTGGTGGGAAAATATAGATTCGCTGATTTGTCATCCTTACTCTTATTTTTATCTTCTTCTTTTTTCTCTATCTTTGCAAATTCAAAAAGCAGCTTGCCAGATTTCCTGTCCAGCACTTGTATAAGATGATGCCGGCAGGTCACTGATGCCTGTCACCATCCATGACAACATCCCCAAGTTTAAATTGTCCCTTTACACCATAAGCCCTGACAAATTCATCCTGTGAATCAAATAATAGCACCTGATTTCTAGCTGCATCAGTAATATATTTATTGTCTTGTTTATCAATAGCAATATTAATAGGTTTACTCATCTGACCGAAACCACTACCGATAATCAAAGTATGTTTACTTTTTTCCAGATCCACAACCACATAACCGGATCCCCGAGTATCGACAGCATAAATCTTACCAGGCCGAGTAGCTAAACCATATGGTTTTTGTGCTATGGGTTCATTTGCTGCAGGACCTAACACAAAGTTTGCCAATGTATTACCAACCCCAATATCTTTTACAACCGTAATCGAATGCAAGTGCTGAATACGAGGAGAATCGGGTAACGTAAGATAAAAGACGGGGCCTTGCTGCTTGTCAGGCGCAACCGCACAAGCTGACAGAAACACTGTTGTGAGAGTAAAAGCAATCCATTTTAGTTGCATGTTACACCAGTGATTACAAACCATCCTAAGCCTCTTTAAAAAAAATTTCAGAAGATACTTCGAATACTTCTACTACAAAGAATATCCCAATAAATTTCATAATAGAAAATAAAAGGCCCGCGCCTCGGAATAACACACTCCAAGTGGCTGACGGGCCTAGTGACTATATTTATTTAATGTGACAAGTCAAACAAAGAGCACTATTTACGTTAGATACCTTCAACGACGAGCCAAAAGTAGTGGTAATCTGTTATGCACGTCATGACATGAAGCACATTCCAATTTACCATTAAACAACAAGCCACTGAGCTTAATTGTTTTTTGGTCAGCACTCTCACCACTAACTACATCTAAAGTTAGTTGGCTCAAAGCATCGTCCGCAAGAACCAGCCACATCGAACGTAAAAGAGACTGGGTGATCATTACTTAATTCCGTGCCTCCGGTTTCCCCGCCCTTATTGTATATTAAGTCTGGGAGTATTTTGACCGCCCCGGCACGTCCACCATAGGAATCAATCGCAATAGAACCATCATGGCAAGTTGACCCCCAGAGTCTGTAGCATCAATATGTTGGCGATGCTCCATTTTCGTCATACACTTTGATATATCATCTGCGACAAATCACGACTCCACAACGGTGCCTCTAACACACCGATATTAGCACCGTGAAACGTATGGCAAACCACACATATCTCCTTATTCGTTTCATCATAAAGGCTAAAATTGTACTTGGAATCCGAAATTCTTCCCGCTACTGCGGAAGTAGTTACCAACGTGAACAACATACCGACGACAGCCGCCAGATAAAATATATATGTTATATTTCGTGATTTCATTCCTAATCTCCTGCTAACTACTGTATGGATAGTTTTTATATTAGGCTTCTATTCCAATACCACTCTCTACAATACAAACATTGTCTTACCGGTGGCCGTTCCCGCATCATCAGGCCTTACAATTAATGCGGCATATCACGCTAACCACATCCAACCTGATCTAGATCACTATATTAAACTTAATTCATTATCAATTTTACTTTACCAGCAACAAGATCATTCAAAATACTTATGTATTAATAAACCTACCATTACTGTATAGTCTATCTGTTTTTGTTTCTATTCGTCAACTGGTAATACCTGTTGCCAAGGAATTTTGGGCTTGACACTATGAAAATTTGGCAGATAGGCGCAACGACACTACTTTGGCTTGGTCTGCCCACAGCTCATGGACTTTTTTTCATCTTGGAGGGGGAAACCCTGACAACAGTCTATACCGCATACCTATTTGTCATATATGCAATATTTAGCTGGAGTATCGCCTTTTTAGCCTTTCTGTTGGAGTCTTCACGCTTGCAGCTGCTTAAAAAGCAAAAACCTTACCTTATTGCTCTACTATTAGCTTTTTATGGTTTACTGGCAATTTCATTGGCGATGATCACCAGCCCTTGGTTAAATACGGCCACATGGAATGAAATTTGGCAAATACTCAGTTTGAGTTTACTTTATTGTTATTTGGCGGGTTGGATCTATGCCATGACTTGTCTAAGGCATAACAAACAACAATCTTAATCTGACTACGCTAATCCCCAATCTATCAAAAATAGCCATCACCGATTACGAGCATCGCTTAGCTGTGTAAAGATCGCCTAATCAATATTTTTCGTTTTTTACACACTTTCAAAAAATTGCTCACAAAACCGAGCATAAACAGCAACTTCAGTTAACTATCAGGCAATAAGCGACTAATGGCCTTCAAGCTTTCACGTAATTTATGAATATCAAGTAAGTCGGTAACGTTTTTCTGCCCTAACAGGTCATTTACATGTTTCTGTAAACGGGTATTTCGATCTCGTTCTTTATCAAGCCATCGCTTGGCCTGTTGTAAGACATCGTGTTCCGTTTGCTGGATCAAATAAACACGTAAATCAAGCCGCTTGACCCGATGCAACATATCCTGCAATTGCACGATAATATTACGCACAACCTGCTTCCAGCGACGATCAACCATTACAACAAGAAGTAAATTAGCCGTAATTATCCAGGGGAAAATCAACAACAACTCCTTTATCAACAGTGAACGCCCACCGTTTACCTCCTGATGAATACGGTACATACTATCTTGTAATACAAACTGCAAATCACTATAAATCACAAACATCCCGACAGTAAACAACAGCATTTCAACAATAATAAGCCCCCACAACAACTGCCCCTGAATCATTTTATCGACAAAACGACAACGACGGCGATATTTGTATAATTTATCATTCACAGGTCATGACACTCCAGACACAATACGAAATCATCTCTTGGCATCACTAGTTCACCATGTTTTTTACTATAACCAAAATGGCACGATACACAACTGACCTTGCCTTGCGGTAATTTGATAACCTGATTCAATTGTGAAGCAGCTTTATACACACCGGAACGGCCGGCCTTTTTATAATCCACTCCAACTGGGTGGTTTGTACCACCACTATGACGGATTACCCCATTAACATCGATATTGATCCGGGGTGCGTCACCATTACCCTCATGACATACCATATATTTAATAGGGATCAAGTTCGTGCTTAAGCCGACTTTGCTTGGCCAAAAGATGGCCCATTCACTGTAAGGAAGTCACCCCCCATCCCATCTGCCATCGCAACAAAAAAACTATTATCGTGACAACTCAAGCATAGTGACTTACCCATCTTACTTATCACCACGAGTCAACCTCTCATTACCATCATGGATGTCATGACAAGAACTGCATGTTAAGTCACCTTTCCAGTCAAGTGGGTAATCTGCGGTCAATGCACGTACAGGACGAAAACCACTAGGATGATTGAATTCAAGTGCACCATGGTGACATTCACCACACAAAACTTCTTGGCTAAAAATCAGTTGTGTTGCATTACGCTTGGTTGTCCCCTGCCCAGCCAAATGACAGCTGACACATTTCAGGTTTGCATGTACGAGCGTATTGCCCACAGCACTGTTAAGGTATAGCGTTATAATAAAAATACTTGAGATAGCACCAGACCATTTTGATAAAGATGTCTCTTTAAACATCAACTCGAGCCCGATTAATTAACATCTGCAGTCTTACTAGATTCTCATTTAATTTCCCAGTATCCCCTATATCAAGTTGATACAATAATTCATTGATCTGTATATCAATCTGATGATAGTGGCTGTGCAAACTACTGATACCTTGTATTAATTGCTCTGAGACATCTTGCAAGGCATCATCACTACGCACACCCAACGGAACAATACCGTCTGCTGCATATTCAAGGTTGCGACTAAAACGATATAAAGGACCGGCAATTCGAAATGTTGAATAGATCGTAAACAGCCAGGTAATAAATGCCACAAAGGACAACAAGCACAATCCACTAATCAACAAAACTGGTTTAAGATGTTCCTGAGTAATACTGTGAGCATAAACAATCTCAGCATAACTAGTACCGATCTTGTCCGTTAGAAACAATACACTAACCACAAGCAACACTACTGCCACAACACTAGTATATAGTGCAAAATGAGAAACCAGTTTAAGATCGAGCCCCTTTACTGTACTAATATGCGCTGTGATACCTGTTAATTGTGCCATACCTTATTTTCGGATCATTACGTGTCTAACTTTAAAATATCGTCAACAATCTACAAATTCGATATATTTAACCTCAGGGTAGGAGCCAAACCAAACGATTACTGGTATGATTGTTGACAATTAGTAATTAAAACAATAAATTGACACGCTTTTATAAACCTGAATGCATTTAGCCAATACAACATCAGTCAAATTCTCTATGTCACAATCGACTCTCGGTATATCAGTAAAAGGCCTCACTTGTCGGCGAGATGATCGGGGTTTGTTCAGGAATCTTGATTTCGACCTTAAGCCTGGCCAGGCCTTGCAGATTGAAGGCCCCAATGGAAGCGGCAAAACTACCATTTTGCGCATCCTCTGCGGACTAACTCTGCCAACGGAAGGGGAAGTCTTCTGGAATGGCCTGCCCATTGAAGAAAATCGCCTTGAATACTTGACCGCAATGGACTTTATAGGTCATGCCCATGGCATTAAAAGTGAACTCACACCACTAGAAAACCTGCAAGTTGCTATGGCCATGGCCAATGCCCAACCTAATCAGTCACTGAAAGCCGTCCTGGAGCAGGTTGGCTTGCGTGGTTTTGAAGACGTACCGGCAATCACCCTCTCAGCGGGGCAATGTCGTCGAGTTGCATTAGGCCGGTTGCTGCTCTCCAAATCTCTGTTATGGATCCTGGATGAACCTTTTACCGCCCTTGATGTCCAAGGCCAAGCACAGGTCGAGACCATGATGGTTGACCATGTGGAGCAAGGTGGCATGGTAATTCTGACCTCACATCACCCATTGGCCTTGAAAGACGGCATGTTAAAAACCATAAATTTACGCCCATGAGTGAAGCCAGTTTATCTAACGCCTTTTTTACGATTTTAAAACGAGATCTAACCTTGGCCTATCGAACCCGTACGGAAATGGTTAATCCACTTTTATTTTTTATTATTGTAATCAGCCTGTTTCCGCTAGCCGTGAGTCCTGATCCAGTGGTGCTCCGATCCCTCGCCCCCGGCGTAATCTGGGTTGCTGCGTTATTGGCCACCCTGCTGTCACTGGACAGCATGTTTCGTTCTGATTTTGATGACGGAGCCCTGGAGCAAATGTTACTCAGCGTACATCCTGTTTCTGTGCTTGTACTAGGTAAAGTACTGGCCCATTGGTTAGTTACCGGTATCCCTTTATTGTTACTGGCTCCCTTACTGGCAATACTGATGCATATGCCATCATCCTCTGTTCCAGCCCTCATGATAACCCTCGCACTTGGCGGTCCGATTTTAAGTCTGGTGGGCGCAATTGGTGTGGCTTTAACCGTCGGATTACGCCGCGGCGGAGTATTGCTTTCACTGTTGGTATTACCGCTATATATTCCCGTGCTGATTTTTGCCGCTAATGCTGTCAGTAATGCCGCTGCCGGACTAGCCATTGCCGGACAACTTTATTTCCTCGGTGCCCTGCTAGCCATGTCACTGACGCTGGCACCACTCGCCACCGCAGCAGCACTTCGAATCAGTTTAAGATAGACATAAGGGATTAATGTCATGACTACTTTCCCTTACTCATTTATGTATACACTAACGCAACAGAAAATTGGGTAATTAATAATGTGGTTGTTTTATCATAAACTAGGTTCACCAAGATATTTTTATAACCTGTCAGGGAAATTATTACCCTGGTTTGGTTGGCTAACCCTGCTCCTTATACTAGTTGGCGGTTATTGGGGACTGGTACTAGCCCCACCAGACTATCAACAAGGTGACAGCTATCGTATCATCTACATTCATGTTCCAGCCGCCTGGATGTCCCTGTTTGTCTACATTGTTATGGCCTCGGCGGGTGCCGTTGGCCTCATCTGGAAAATGAAAATGGCCGATATAGTGGCCTCCTGCTCGGCTCCGTTAGGCGCAGCCTTTACCTTCCTCGCACTGGTAACCGGATCTCTTTGGGGTAAACCCATGTGGGGCACCTACTGGGTATGGGATGCCCGCCTAACTTCAGAACTGATTTTATTGTTTCTCTATCTGGGCTTCATCGGCTTGGAAGCCGCCATCGATGACAAGCGTACGGCAGCCAATGCCTGTGCCGTGCTGGCACTAGTGGGAGTGGTTAATATTCCTATCATTCACTATTCGGTAGAATGGTGGAATACCCTGCATCAGGGCAGTACTGTGACGCGCTTGGACAAACCCGCCATGGATATCAATATGCTGATCCCGCTGTTGCTAATGTGGCTGGGCTTTATGTTTTATTTTGGTACGAGTTTGTTTATGCGGGCACGCAATGAAGTCCTGCATCGCGAACGCGATACCACTTGGGTAAAAGAACTGGTGGTTGAATAAGATGAGTGAATTTTTCCACATGGGCGGTTATGCCTTTTTTGTCTGGACATCCTATGGACTGGCCGCAATCGTCTTGATTGCCAATATCATCCTGCCGATGAAACGCAAAAAAGAAATCCTAGAAACATTAAAACGTCGACTGAGACGGGAACGGAGTTAATTATGGGACTGTTACCAAAAAAAGCACATCGTCGTAAAAAACTGGGCCTGATCGTGCTAATGATAATGGGCGTCGGCGTAGCGGTTGGCATGGTCAGCATGGCCTTAAAAGAAAACATCAACCTGTTCTTCAGCCCGACCCAGGTAGTAGGCGGTGAAGCCCCTATGAATCACAACTTCCGCATTGGAGGCTTGGTCAGAACAGGTTCAGTCAAACGCAGTAACGACAGTCTGGAAGTCAGCTTCGATGTCACCGATACAGCAAAAAATCTACCCGTCATCTACACCGGTATCCTGCCCGATCTGTTCCGTGAAGGACAGGGGATTGTTGCACAAGGGAAACTACGTGCAGACGGTACCTTTGTTGCCAGTGAAGTGCTGGCCAAACACGACGAGACTTACATGCCACCCGAAGCTGCTGAAGCGATCAAAAACGCTCAAAAAATGCAGGCCACACTAAAGGAGTAACCCCCCCCATGATTGCTGAACTTGGCCATTTCGCCCTTATCCTTGCCCTTTGCCTTGCAATTATTCAAGGTGTCATACCTATGATCGGCGCTAGCAAAGGCATCATACCCTGGATGCAGCTGGCTCGTCGTGCTGCATGGGGGCAATTTGCATTTATGTCGATCTCCCTTGCCGCCTTGACCTATGCTTTTATCAACAATGATTTCTCGCTGGTCTATGTCGCATCAAACTCAAACTCGGCTTTACCCCTTCAGTACCGCATATCAGCGGTATGGGGTGCGCATGAGGGGTCTCTGTTGTTATGGGCCTTTATCCTGGCCCTCTGGAGTGTTGCCGTAGCAAAATATAGTCGCACGCTGCCACTGGATACTGTGGCTCGGGTACTCAGCATCATGGGCTTGATCAGTATCGGCTTCCTGCTGTTTATGTTACTGACCTCCAATCCCTTCGATCGCCTCCCCATCAATATGATCCCGGCTGATGGACGTGACCTTAATCCCCTCTTACAAGACATTGGCTTGGTTCTACATCCGCCGATGCTCTATATGGGTTATGTCGGCTTCTCGGTAGCCTTTGCATTTGCAGTAGCGGCTTTACTTGGTGGCCGACTTGATGCCACTTGGGCTCGCTGGTCACGCCCCTGGACTGCCATAGCATGGATCTTTCTCACCCTTGGTATCTCTCTAGGCAGTTGGTGGGCCTATTACGAACTTGGCTGGGGTGGCTGGTGGTTCTGGGATCCGGTCGAAAATGCCTCCTTCATGCCCTGGCTGGTAGGAACAGCTCTCATGCACTCTCTAGTAATGACTGAAAAACGTAATGCCTTCAAAAGCTGGACCGTGCTATTGGCCATCTTTGCCTTCTCACTCAGCCTGCTCGGTACCTTCCTGGTTCGTTCCGGTGTACTGACCTCGGTACACGCTTTTGCCACCGACCCGACTCGAGGCGTTTTCGTACTGATGTTTTTGGGTGTGGTAGTCGGCGGTTCCCTGGCGCTCTATGCTTGGCGCGCACCTATGATTAGGGGCGTGGGTGGTTTCCAGTTGTTATCTCGAGAAACATTATTGTTGAGTAACAATGTCCTGTTAGTGGTAGTCACCCTGACCATCCTGCTCGGCACACTTTACCCCTTACTACTCGATGCTCTGGATCTGGGTAAAATCTCTGTTGGACCTCCCTACTTCAATAGCGTATTCGTTCCTTTAGCCGCTATTATCGCTGTGCTAATGGGCATCGGCACAATGACCCGCTGGAAACAAAACGATCCCCGGCAAATGATCAAACAGTTACGCTGGCCCGCCATTATTAGTGTATTGCTGGGTATCGCCTTTATCTCACTGTTCTACAACGACTTTTCGTTGCTTGCCATAATGGGCATGACTCTAGCTTTCTGGATCGTGGCTTCCATGATCGCAGAGCTACGCCATCGTATACGTAACAAACCAAATTTATGGAAAGGACTGCAAAGCTTGCCTCGGTCTTACTACAGCATGAGTACGGCCCATCTGGGTGTAGCCATATTTGCTGTGGGTATTACCCTCACCAGCCACTACAGCGTGGAGCGGGATGTACGCATGGTTCCGGATCAGGTTCTAAGCCTCGCCGGACATGAATTTCATTTTGCCAAAATGGAAAAATCTCAAGGCCCTAACTACGAAGTCAGCCGGGCAACCATCAATGTCACCAAAGACGGCAAACCTGTTACCACACTTTACCCGGAAAAACGTTTCTACATTGTCCAGCAAAGTCCTATGACCGAAGCAGCAATTGATGCCAGTCTGTTACGAGATATCTATGTCTCCATGGGTGAACCTCTGCCCGATGGCAAATCCTGGGCCGTGCGGATTTATTACAAACCTTTTATCCGTTGGATCTGGCTAGGTTCATTGGTCATGGCCTTCGGGGGACTATTAGCTGCCACGGATAAACGTTACCGTATTTTGCAACGCCGCGCGGCCAAGCTACCCGCTGGTGTAGCAGCAGCAAAGGCCTAAAACATTATGTCTACTTTGAAACTACGCCCCTTTATCCCGTTAATCATTTTTTTGGTAATGGCGATCTTTCTTGGCATAGGGCTGACGCTTGACCCGCGTAAAGTCCCTTCGCCCCTGATCAATAAGGCCTCACCAGCCTTTAGTCTGCCTTTATTACACGCTGCTGATAAAAAACTGAGTCATACCGATTTTATTGGCAAGGTATCACTGTTTAACGTCTGGTCTAGTTGGTGTGCTGCCTGTCGGCAAGAACATAGTTTCCTGCTAAATGTATCACGACAAAACATCGTGCCCATTTATGGGCTTAACTATAAAGACAAGCGAGAGGATGCCACGCGATGGTTAATCCAATATGGTGGCGATCCTTATGTTGCCTCAGCACATGATCTGGATGGACGGGTTGGCATCGACTGGGGTGTCTACGGCGTACCCGAGACCTTTGTCATCGACAAAAAAGGCACCATTCGCTACAAACAAATTGGTCCCGTCAATGATCAAAACTGGACCGAGACCATCTTACCCATCATTAAACAATTACAGGCAGAGGCTTCATGATGATTAAACAATTCTTTGCCAGTCTGCTGCTATTTGGCTGGGTTGTTATTGCCCAGGCAGCAATCTTCGCCTTCGATTTCGATGACCCAAAAAAAGAAGCCCGCTTCATGCAATTTAGTGCAGAACTACGTTGCCTTGTCTGTCAAAATCAGACCCTGGCCGATTCAAATGCCGGGTTAGCACTGGATCTAAGAAAGGAACTTTACAGGCTGATAAACGCTGAAGCTAGTGATAAAGAAATCAAGGATTTTATGGTCAGTCGATATGGTGACTTTGTACTCTACAATCCACCAATCAAGGCAACAACCTATCTGTTATGGTTTGGCCCCTTCCTGCTAGTCTCTATCGGCCTGATTCTCATGGTACGCGTGAGCCGTAAAGTCGGCCAACAAACCACACAGACCCTGTCTGCCGAAGATCAACAACGCGTGCAACAACTGCTCGCAGAAAAAAAGGAAAACTAATTCATGCTTTGGTTCTGGATTCTAACGTTTGCAATGATACTGCTGGGATTGTGGTTTATTGTCCCCCCGATGTTGTCGAAAAAAACCCCTGAAATAGCGGGAAATGATGATTTAAATGTTGCCATCTATCGCCAGAAACTCATAGAGCTGGAGCGCAATGATGAAAATTTCACTGAGAAACAATTAATACAGACAAAACTGGAACTTGAACAAAGTCTATTACAGGATGTCGGCAACAAACCCGAGACAATAGCGATCTATACACTCACAGCCAAGACTCAAAAAATGGTCACAGCCATTGTCGCGGTTATCGTTCCCGTATCAGCCCTGTTACTCTATGCTGAGTTATCCCCTCCACAATGGGAACAACTGGTTAAATACAACCCGGGGGATGCCATCCAAACACAATCACAATCACAATCCAACATGCCCTCCGTCGATAATATGGTGGCCAAATTAGAAGCCCGCCTACAGGAAAATCCAACCGATCCAAAAGGCTGGGATCTATTGGGCCGCTCCTATTTTGTTATGGGTCGTTACAATGAAGCCGCCAATGCCTATTCCCAAGCGAGTAAACTATCTAACGAAAAGAATGCCGATATCTTGGCCAATTATGCCGAATCAGTCGCCATGAGCAATAACAGAAATATGCAGGGCAAACCTGAGCAGATAATTGATCGTGCCCTGGCCGTGCAACCCAATCACGCTAAATCTCTCTGGCTGGCAGGAACTGCTGCTTTACAGGCCGGCAAATATAACAAGGCCATTCTCCATTGGCAGACGCTGCTTGACATGCATCAAGATAAATCTAGCGAAGGTGCACAGACTTTGCTAAAACAGATAGCCCAAGCACGCAGCTACTTGGGTGACAAGGCAGCAGCCCCTTCAGTTGCCCAGAAACCAACTAACCCGGTCAAGGGCAAAACCGTAGTTCAGGTATCAGTCAATCTGGATAGCAAGCTCAAAAGCAAAGCCTCCCCCGATGATACCGTGTTCATTTTCGCCCGCGCGGTACAAGGACCCCCCATGCCATTGGCTATTGTCAAAAAACAGGTCAAGGATTTACCCATTACGGTCAGCCTGAATGATGCCATGGCTATGGTGCCCGATATGACCATGTCTAATTTTCAGCAAATCTATATCGGTGCGAGGGTCTCCAAAAGCGGCGATGCCACACCAAAGAGTGGCGATCTACAGGGCCGTTCTACACCTATCAACACCGGCAAGGCACAGAATATTAAAATCACCATTAGCCAAGAAATTCTTTAAGGGAGGAGGCTCAGTTTAAATTAGAAAACCATGCTTACATGACGTTGCAGAAATACCGCAAACGCTCATCTTTTACATATAAACTTCGCTTTTACTTGCCACATTCCTGTGGCAAGTTTTTGCGGAGGCATGGCACGCTTGTTCATGCCTAAAATCATCCTGACAGTTTTATCCTGATTTTGCGCCTTGCCATCATTGGCTTGATTAACTTGAACAGAGGATCCTTAAGTTTTAATTAAGTCTGCCGCTTACTATAAATGATGGAACTTAAACACACCGAACACTATAACAATATCCCGCCCCTAACACTCGTCGAGCCCTCTACACCTGAACAATTCGAAAAATATTACGACCTGCGCTGGCGTATACTGCGTGCACCCTGGAAACAGCTGCGAGGTAGTGAGAAAGATATGATAGAAAAAGACGGTTATCACCTGATGGTAATCGATTCTAATGCTAAAGTTATTGGAGTGGCCCGACTTCATCGCAACTCCCCTCAGCAGGTTCAGATACGTTTTATGGCCATAGAAACACATGAACAGCGCAAAGGAATTGGCAAAATGTTATTACTAGCGCTGGAAGCAAAGGCCATTGAATGGGGGGCAGAGGAAATCGTATTTGAAGCCAGAGCCAACATAGCTGGATTTTACAAACGTTACGGCTATGTAACCCTTTCTCCCGGACATACCCTGTTTGATAGTGTCCATCACTACAAAATGCATAAATATATTAATAACAACAAATAAGAATATTACTTGTCATTATTCAACAAAGCAGTTGGCCGGACTTCACTACATTTTATGAATTTTTAAACTACAAAATAATTACTATATCCGTAAGCGCAAAAAGAACCACACAATTGCACAGAGGGATTAAAGCTGCTTGTTTTTAATATTCCACGGCAATAAAGCTTCAATTTCTTCGACGGTTTGTGCTTTTGGTCATTCGGTAAAGATGTGGCGCAGGTAGGCGTAGGGTTCGAGACCATTGGCTTTGGCCGTTTCGATGATGGAGTAGAGATTGGCGGAGGCTTTAACCCCTTTGACGGAGTGGCT
>JAFLJQ010000196.1 GCA_022712915.1 Gammaproteobacteria bacterium
TGGTTCATTTTCGAAAACGCATTGGTCAGGAAGGTGCTGAAAAAATATTTCAAATGAGCATTGCACTCCATGGCCGCACAGCTTTAGAAAATGCGGTAAATATTGATACGACCGTGCAGGAAAAAAACATTACCTATCCCACGGATAGTAAACTGGCAATCAAGATCATTAACAGACTTAACAAAATTGCCAAAACACAGGGTATTCAGCAACGCCGAACGTTTGTAAAAGAAGTGAAAGGGTTACGCCTGGATATTCGGCACTTCCGTCATGTTAAAAAAAGCAACGCGCGCACTTAAACACCTTAGAACCATCGCTAATGCATTCATCAGAGAATTACGTCGCGCTCTCCCTCAATATGCTTTATTTGAGCATTATCAGGCTGATTTTTTGATGTATCAAAAAGTGCTTTCACAACAACCCAAGGATAAGAATAAAATCTATTCTTTGCATGAGCCACAAGTGTATTGCATGGCCAAAGGAAAAGATCACGTTCAGTATGAATAGGGCAGCAAAGCATCGGTGGCCTCAACCGCTAAAACAAATATCATTGTTGGTGTAGTGAGTCACCCTAAGAATGGTCACGATAGTCACACATTAGCTGAAGTGCTAGAGCATATTGAAACTTCACGCGGCAAACCCGTTAAGCAAGCTGTTTGTGACCGAGGTTACCGTGGCAAAAACGAAGTAAACGGAACAGACATTATTTTACCAAAGAAAGCACTCAAAAAAGACAACCGATATCAACGAGACAAAAAAAGAAAACAGTGTCGCAGACGTGCCGCCATCGAACCCATTATTGGTCACTTAAAACAAGACTTCAGATTGTCGAGAAACTATCTGAAAGGCGCGTTAGGCGACCCTTTAAATTTATTGATGGCGGCGAGTGCCTGGAACTTGAAAAAATGGTTAGTCCATTTTTTTGTACTGTTTTTTACGCATTAAATCGTTTATTGAATGATTTTGGTCGCATATCAAAAGGAGCGTGAGCATTTTATAGGCCAATTTTGACTCCGGTCATCTGTCTATATGGAAAAAATAAATATTCGGCCTTTTTTCAGTGCTGACTAGGTAGTCAGCCCTGAAAAAAGTTGGCGCATTGATACTTTCATTCATCCCCGTTTTACATTGGCCATTTGCTTGGCTAGAAACTTTTTTTCATGAAATTTCATATGGACTGGCGGCACTGGCCACCGGAGGTTCAATAAACAGAATTGAGATCTATTTTAATGGCGCGGGCCGTTGTTACACCACGGGCGGATGGAATGCTTTAATTAGCTTTTCTGGTTATTTTGGTGCCAGTCTATGGGGTGCGGCTATTTATATTTTTGCCAACTCATCCCGCTCCTATAACAAATGGGTAGCCATAATAATGGCCGCATTTATTGTCTTGTGTGGATTGCTATGGGCGCGTAATAGCATCACCATTATTATATTAGCCATCATCAGCGTTTCACTTTATCTGTCTTTTCGATATGTCATGGGCACAATCTTTCCAAGATTCATGGAGTTTGTTGGCATCTACGTTATGGTCAATGCCTTTCGTTCACCGTTAAACCTCATTGACGGCAGATATTATGGTGATGGTGCCGCATTAGCCGATTTAACCTATCTTCCAGAATTATTTTGGGTGGGTGTATGGTGGCTATGTGCAGCGGGACTTCTGTATCTCATATGGTATTTGCATAACAAACCCCTGACGGAATCTTCAACTTAACCTGAGTTACGCATAAGAAAGATTGAATAGAAGTGGGTGGAGATATCCCTGCAAATAAGATATATTCAGGCGCATAAATACAAATTGAGCCAGGGATGCCCGATGTACGATAAAATACTAGTCCGAGATGACTTCAACGAACACTACCTCATTCGAGATTACGCCTACCGCCGACAAACCCGCTCTGAGCTAAAACCAAAAGATTTCCGAGGCCACAGCTTAGACAGCATACTTTTTTTTGTACAAAGCCTACAAACACCTCCCGGCTATTGGCAAGATCGCATAGGGAATCTCTCTCACCTCGACAGCCACATGATGACAGACGAGATGGCAGAAAAGGCCGCCAGCCAGTGTCTTATCACCGGTGAACTCGTGGCCTTCGCCATGAATCCAGCTGTTCATGCCGCCGATTCACCCCAGCAGCACATCATCAAGAGCAAAGACAAAGTCATCCACTTCCTCCCTGCTGCCGAACAACTACTGCATAACACCACGGCCAAAATCTTTAATAGTGTGGACGATGCCAAAGCTTATCTGCAAAAACACAATCTCAATGACAAACAACTCAAGGGCATAGCCAGTGAACAGAATATTGCGGTTCCCGCCACGGCCAACTCGGCCCAGCTTGCTGAAGCCATTGCCAAACCGATGGTCAAAGGTGAAATTGCCGTAATAGAAGAAACCATTACCTCCTCAACCCCACCGACCCTGCTTGAAACGGCCATTATTGCAGGCAGCACAGCTGCCAAACAGACCAGCCTGGGACCGCATGAAGACATCGTTCTGATTTGTCAGTTGCAGACGCTGATGTTGAAATGTTCACACGCCACGCGCTCATACCAATTAGATGCGATTAATGATCCGCCTAATTTAAACGGCGTTGATAAAGTCATTCAGGTTATCGCCAAACCAGGCGAACCCGACAAAGTCTCTATCACTTTCAGCGGTCGCTGCGATCACGGTAACGAACAATGCCCCAGCATTAAAATAACGGGCGATGACGGCACACAGCAAAGCAACAAGAGTCCTTACATATTAGAGGCCCTACCAAAGGCAGAACAAACCGACATCAATGGTTTTACCAACTTCCTCAAGCATTATCTGGTGCCGGATTTAAGCGGACTCAAATATCAAACCTATACCATTAAAAATAGCGGATGCAATGGCGTGCCGCTGCATTCAGCCAAGGTTCAGGCCTTTCCGAGCTTTAAATGGGGTGGCAGCGTGTCGTTTGGTTATGTACAGAGCAATGGCGGCACGAGCAAAAATGAGCATAATCTCACCGATAAAGGTGACTGGAAATTAACAGCAAAATTAAATGGCAATATTTCAGACAAAAACTGGGCATTTGAAAGCAGCGACAAAAACGAAACCGACAAATATTTTCCCAAGATACAAGACTCCGTGGCCGATTTTGTTAAGCGTATTGATGACATCGCCTTAAACGTCGACAAAAATAAAGGTTTAGTCAAATTCAACCTTACTTGGCCCTCCGTTTCCCTAGGAGGTGACATAGAGCTAAAGGAAAACAATAATACGCACGAAGTCGATATCGGTGGTGAAATCAGCTTTAAGATGGATCCCCTGGTCAAAGCAGATGTGCGAACCGATTTACTGGAGTGGTTGATATTGGCCGCTGGCCCCTATGCCGTCTTTTTGAAAAAGATAAAAACCAAAGCGGCTCAGGGAATCGGCACAAAAAATATCAATGCCAAGGCCGTGATAGCCATTGAACTGGTTATTGTCGGCGAAGTCAAAGCCAGCTTGAAATGGTCAAAAAGCGCGCAGGATAAATGGCTGACAACCGAGGGTGATAAATCCGGGGCTGCAGAAGCAGGCGTAACCGTGGGACTCGAAGCAAAAATTAGAGTTGAGACAAAAATATTTTATGTAGTGATCACCATGGGCGCAGAACTGCATGTCAAAGGCGCAGCCAGTACGACAGAGGGCATCGGTATCTTTGCCAGCTTATATGCCACCACAGAAAAAAACAAACCCGCCTTCGGCGGCAGTGTTAAATTTACCGGTGCCGCAATTTATTATACCTACTATGCAGAAGTGGGGTCGGAGGAAGTGGACAGTGATGAAGAAAAAGATCAGAGTGGAGGCAGAAGGAATAGTAAAACAGGCAGCAAGACTAAAAGCAAGTTCAAAGAAGATAGAATGGAAAAACTGATTGAAATTTTCAAACCCAATGAGTGGCCAAAGTATGGGTCCACAGGCAAAGCTATTACTGCGAATAATATTCAAACTTAGGAATAACATGAACAAACTACTTCAATCATTTGGTATTGGCATGATTATTTTTGGCTGTCTTTACACGTACAACATTATCGCAAAAGAGAAAAATATGAATATTTTAAAAAATAAGCCGGTCTATCAACTCAGTCTCCGAGCCTTTGGAATTGAATATTTAGTTCAGATTAATGGCGTAGTTATCCACAAAGGAGAATTTATCTCTGGGCAATTGAGTACCACTTTGCCCATTAATCACTGGATGCGCTCAGGCACGAACTCCATCGGTATATATGTGTTTCCAGAAAACCAGGGCGAGGCTATAAACAAACACGCATCTATAACGATAACGTTAATGGTCAGCGATAAAGATAAACCGGATGTAGAACATGCTGTTGCCGATATTTCTTTTTCCGGCAAATACTTATCAGATGATAAGACAGTGATTAACAGCAGTCCATCAGGCAAGTTTAGTTCTGACCATGATTTCAGTGCCTCGACTGCTGGGGATATTGAGGTATACGATATTACAAAGAAGAATGTATCGGCTTATGCCGGTGCGCTTATTTTTACCCGAAAAATAAATATACCCTCCTCCCTACCGTTATGGGCCTTTTTTGAAAGTGATGATCTGCCCGATTACGACCCAATGAGTGACGAGGAATATTACAAACACCTTGATGTCCTGTTAGTCGAGTATATGAAAGTGCAAAACGCCCTTGAATCGGGCGACGTGGAGGCTGTTACTCCCTTGTTTGCCGAACGCAATAAAGAACTGGATGCAGCCTTTTATTTGGAACCCGGCACGATGGAAAATAAAATCAGAACCGCCTTGCAGGGAGCAACCGATAAAAATGAATATGAATTGGTGAACCTTACACGAAAATCAGTGGCTTTTACGGTTGAAGACAACAAAAAATTGGCGAGGTTAACACGCCCAGGAGAAAAATCTGCAATTGCACTTAATTTTAAAAAAGGTAGGGGTGCTGAACGTTATTCACTGATATTCAGATTAAAGAATGGCAAGTGGATTTTGACGCGATAATAGGGATATTGATGTCCGATACTATCAATGCGGCCTTATCGACAAAATGACTCGGCTAATATACTTATTTGTTATCAGCCTTGTTGTTTTTGCTTCTCTTAATGCGAACAACACTATTGCAAAAGAGACAAAAATGAATATTTTAAAAAATAAACCAATTTATCAACTCAGCCTCAAGGCTTTTGGGACTAAGTATCTCGTTCAAATTAATGGTGTAGTTATCCATCAGGAAACATTTTCAGGTGGGCAATTAAGTACCACTTTACCCATTAACCACTGGATGCGATCGGGCATGAACACGATTGGGATATATATTTTTCCGGAAAAACCAGGCGAGGACATCAATGTACATGCCTCCGTGACCATCACCTTACTGGTCAACGATAAAGATAACCCGGATGTAACATATTCTGTTGCGGATATCAGTTTTTCCGGTAAACAATTATCTGACAATAAAGCAGTGACCAACAGTAGTCCCTCTGGACGATTTGATTCTGATGATGATTTCCGTGCCGCTGCATCGGGTGATATTGAGATTCACGATATTACAAAGAAGGACAAGCTTAAAGGAAGGTTTCTGTTTTCTCGAAAAATAAACATTCCTTCCTCACTGCCTTTATGGGCCTTTTTTAATAGTGATGATCTGCCCGATTATAAGCCGATGAGTGATGAAGAATATTACCAGCACATGAATGTGTTATTGGCAGAGTATATGAAGGTTCAAAATGCGCTTGAATCAGGTAATGTGGATGCCGTAATTCCTATGTTTTCAGAGCGGAATAAAGAACTGGATGCAGCCTTTTATCTGCAACCTGGCTCGATGGAAAAAAAATCACCGCTGCCCTTTTAGGTGCCACAGATAAAGATGAATATGAGTTGGTGGAACTTGGGAAAAAATCGGTGGCTTTTACCATTGAAGACAATAAAAAATTAGCAAGATTGATGCGAAAGGGAAATGACTCTGCCATTGTGCTTAATTTTAAAAAAGGCATGGGTTCTGAAAGTTATCCATTAATTTTCAGATTAAACGACGGTAAGTGGATTTTGACACGATAGTAGGGATATCGGTGTTCGATGCGATTTTAGTGACAGAATGACACGACTAATATACTCATTTGTTGTCGGTCTTGTTGTTTTTACTTCTCTTGATGCGAACAGTATCCTTGCAAAATATTTTATTGAAGTGAATAGCAATATGGTTTTTTGAAAAATATTTACAGGTAGCATGATGTTCACAACCTTATCAGTGAATCACTGAATACAAACAGATGATAATACTATCGATGTGAACAATGATTTACTAAAGGGTGGTTGAAAATATGTCGGTATCGGGTATAGCAATATAAGATTGTGAAAATTGTGCGGCCAGATACTTCCAACTGATATTACGACATACACAAATAGCAATACATTAAGGAAGAATTTATGATGAAACAGTTTCAACAAATTTTATTTTACGCAGTCATGGTCATACTCATGACCGCTTGTGGTGGTGGTGACTCAGCGCCACCAGGATCTTCAGTGCCATCGGTGCCGGACAACATTCAGGCTGTTTCAGGCAGTAACCAGGTAAGCCTGAGCTGGAATGATGCCGATGGGGCTAAAACATACAACATTTACTGGGGCACCACGAGTCGTGTTTCTGTTACTGATGCGACAGATAATGGCCGAAAACTTGTTGGTGTCACGTCACCTTACGATCACACCGATCTAACCAACGGTATGACATATTATTACATTGTTGCGGCAGCAAATGAGTTCGGTGAGAGCCCACCATCCAGCGAGGTCTTGGCAATACCGCAATTACTATCCGTGCCAAACAATGTCCAAGCCATGCCGGAAATAAGTCGAGTAACCCTAAGCTGGGGTAATGTAGGATATGCAACATCCTATAACATCTACTGGAACAACGATGGAGATGTAACGACTTCCAGTAACAAGATTCCTGACGCAATCTCACCGTTTGACCATTTAAGTCTATCCAGTGGTACACGATATTATTACATCATAACCGCGGTCAATGTAGATGGTGGTGAGAGCGTGCAATCCGCAGAAGTATCAGCAACACCTGTGTCAAGCGTGTTGTACGTCAGTGAATCAGGCTCAGATGGTAACGAAGGATTGAGCACAGGCACGCCAAAAAAAACCATCACCGCAGCCATTGCTGCGGCCACGGCACCGGCGCTCATAAAAGTAAGTGTGGGAACATATAGCGTGAATTCCAATCCCAGCATATCTACGCATGTGGTGCTTAAGGAAGGTGTCTCACTATATGGTGGATATAATGATGGTTTCACTACTTACGATCCGCCAGCGAATCCCACTGTTATCATCGACAGTAGTACGATAGCCACGTTTTCCTATGCGCCCAACAGAGCTCTGGAGGCAGGAACCGGCATTAGTCATGCTACCGTTGTTGATGGTTTTACTGTAAAGGGAGGAACACGATCTGGTACAGGAAACACGTATATGGCGGCCATCTGGACCCATGATGGAGGCAGCCCCACCGTGCAAAATAACATACTTTATGGTGGCAGCTATGGTGGTACTAGCATGGCCCATTTATACGGGATGCTCAACTATTCCTCTTCACCGATTGTGCAGAACAATACCTTGAATGGCGGCAGTGGCGGTGTTACAACGCGCACTTATGGGATGCTCAACTCCTCCTCCTCTCCGATCATGGAAAACAACAATTTTTATGGAGGAAAAGGCAATGTTACTTACGGGTTGTACAATAATCAAGCTTCTTCACCGTCCGTGCTAAACAACAGTATTAATGGTGGCAGTAGTATTTTCTCATCTTGTGGAATTCGCAATGATCTCTCTTCCAACCCCATTGTGCGAAACAATTCTATTAACGGTGGCAGTGGTGGTAACAGTGAAGGATTTAGCTCCTTCTCCTCCTCTCCGATTGTGCAAAACAATACCATCAATGGCGGCATTGCGACTAGTAACAGTTATGGAGTTACAAATTATGGTGGTGCTAAACCCATTATCCAAAACAACACAATTAATGGAGGTGCTGGTAACGTAAACCGGTATGGAATATGGGGTAATTACTCCACCTCACCAACAATTGATAACAACATTATTTTTATTCTAAAGACGGGGATGACGGGGCAGTCATATTGTATTTATGAAAGTAGTGCTACTGGCGATACAGCATCATTGAGAAATAATGATTTATATAATTGTGCCATCATTTACCGTGATTTTGATGCAGGCTGTACTACAAATGAAGATGGTGATGGTGATGCAACTACGTGCACTCTGATGGAGATGCAAGCCTTGTCAGATTTTGGCACAGGAGGGGTGATCAATAATATCTCGGTAGATCCTCTGTTTTTGGATATAGAGCATAACCAGCACTTTAGTATTTCATCACCTGTAGAGGTGACAGCAGGCGGTTTAAACGGTGAGGATGACGGTGGCTGGGGCTTTACGACAGATAAAGATGATGTTGTCCGCCCAGGCACAGGCTCACCTTGGTCCATGGGAGCATATGAGCCAGAACAATAGACATTGATGTGTGAGAGTTTCGGTGTCCGGGTATTGCTATTATTCTGATATTTCGGACACCTATCCTCCTCTCTATCAGGGGCGTTTGGGAATAAATGTGAAAAATGGTCGCCGATGAATAAGGGAGCAGAGTTAAACTGACCTAGCCGTTAGTGGCTTCACCCCCTTAGATCCAAACAATACTCAACAGACTATAAATAAATTACGGGTCAGTAGGACAGTCGACATTGAGCTGCTTATTGAAGATCTGGATCTCACCGATGGGTAGGTAGTCAGTGCTTAAAAACAAAATAACTATTTGATAACTAACGAATTATAGTAAATAAAAGCGGATTATTTCGACCGCAAATGTTAAGCTGTATAGCCAGTTTCTGGTCGAAATGGCGAAAAAAAATGCTCACAAAAAGCACCGAGTTTCATCAAACCAACCTGTTTGGCACCGATCTACTGATACAGCTTGATCCTAACGATCCATTGTTACAATTATCCTTGGTTATTCCCTGGAAAGATTTTGATGATGCCTTTGCCAAACACGACAGCAAAGATATTGG
>JAFLJQ010000106.1 GCA_022712915.1 Gammaproteobacteria bacterium
TGAAACATCAAAACCCCAGCCATGATGCAATGTTTTACCATCCGGCACATATAAAGAACCCCCATCGGAATAAATAAAGTCACCTTTTACGATCTGCATGGGAAACCCTTCAGGGGCACACTCCGTGGCCTGCCAATCAAATTTATCCATGCTTGCTCCTAATGCGCTGTGTGTATTAAATAATAATGGTAAAATTAGTCCAAATATAAAATGTTTAACCACTGTAGGTCTTCCGATAGCGCGTGCTCGACCACCAGGACATGCGCGGGGTTAGACCAAACGCCCACTTGGCCGAGAAGTGAAAATAGTCATGCCGCAAATCCCGTAATAACGTCTCATTATCGTGGTGCCAATCCTCTGCCTGCGATTTATTTTTCGGTTTTTTATCAGGATCCGTATCAACAATATATTGATCAATACGTTGTTTAGCTTTTGCTAGCGAACCTGATGAAATTTCTTCATCATCATACAACGCATCTTCAATATTAATATCACTCTCCTTTGCAAAACGAGCCATAACGTGCAATGGAATACGGCTATATTTATTACTAATATCAGGACGTGTCACTGTCAACATGGCATTAGTAGTATATTCATCAACCATATAGGTCTCTATCTTAATCTCATGTTCCTTATACCAACCGGCCTTGATGAGGTCTTCCCGATCCCGTTTCGCCACATGTTCTGACCCGTCATAAATCACCTGTTCTTCCAGCGCATTATCACGATAGCTGCCGCCAATGTCAGAGTGCACGCCCGGCAAATAAATCTCGCGGCCTTTAAAACCCGCACTGTTTATTGTCGTCAGGGAAAAATTATTCCTGTGTTCATCAGCGGCGGCAAGGTGAAGGGTTTTCTCAGCATACCGAATAGCTCTGAGTTTTAGGTCGCAGACATCGTTAAAATAAAAAACCCCATGGGAGGAGACCGTGTCATAAAGCCCCGCAAAACACACTTTGACCTTCTTCACAGTATAACCTGCATCCTTCATTTTCTTTTTGATGGGTTCAAGTTCGTCACCCAGGAGTGCCTCATGGATAAAATTGCGCGCCCCGGCAGCCCCTCGACTAAAACCAAACACATCTAGCGTCAAACACTCAATAATTGTATCTTTTTTAACCTTCTTTTTTAGTTTAGATGTAACATTATTCGAACCTTTTTCAACCTTAGTACGCACACCTGTACCCCCTACACCCATGCCATAGCCTAGAGTACTGTCACCTTCCTTATCTTCGCTACCAGGCCCTTCAATATAGGTATTTAATGTCAGATCAAACCCTTCCGCTTCACCAATGTATTTTTCCATTTTAGCGATATTGGTATAATCATTTTCGTAACTGCCATCCCCTTTATACTTGGCATAAATAGCGGTAGCCTCCTTGTGCTTCACATCTATTTTGTCTTTTTTCTCAGCCATGGTGCGCTGGTCTGTGTTGGTACGATTATTACAAGTACCATCAAAAAAGATGCAAAAACGGATCTTCACGCTCTTCGTTTCTTTTTCCTCTTGTTGCTCTTCCGGCTCATCCGATACGGGGGCGGTAACAAAAGCGGGCTCACCTGCTTGCATGGCTAATTCTCCTCCTTGCTTGATGACAATGATATTTTTTCCAGTCTCACCGCTCCGCGCCAGGCGCTGTCTGAGGAACTGTAAATGAGACTTGTTGTTGATTTAGCTTGTTTAAGCATGTTTGCCGCTGCCAGGCCGATCAAAACGGGGCTGGTAGCCGCACCTAGGTCGCCATAACAATCCGCAGGGTGTTCGATTTTGTGGTCTTCCTGAAAACAGTCTTTATTGCGGATTAAGGCCACACCGTATTCTTTTGACCAGTAGCGCTCACCATTCATGCTGGCATAAATAGTATCAATGCCAGGGCCTGTATGCCCGTTCAGGGCCAATTTGAAGGCCTGATCCAGACCTTCGCCGAGATGAGGCTCTTCACTGTTAATGTGTCCCGGTTCTTCTGTGATGCCTGGGGGGTGGAGAACAATACATTGTTCATTTTCTATTAGTGCATGTTCTGCATGACGGGTCAGCAGCAAAAACCCTGCTCCCTCACCGGGCACAAAACTGTCCATATTGATGGGCGTATTAAGGCGTTCAGTATCAAGGGCATCAAGCCGTGAATAACTCAAGTAACTATCACTACCACCGATTAATACAAAGTCTGCCCCGGCTTCATAGAGATAGCGGAAGGCAAGTTCCAGCGCCTGAATACCTGCCGCTCGACCGGTGTGAATAGTGCGAACCTGATCGGCGCTAATCGGAATATCATCCTGCATGGCGAGATTCTTTACCAAAAGTTTGGTTTCGATATGTCCCGCATCCGGATGCGGTTCCGGCATGGCCAGTATCAGGGGGATAGGGTCTTTAATTGATTGCTGCGAGACCGCTTCCTGAATAGCAAGGATGGCCATTTTGATGATGTGATCATATTGTTCGCCATAACACTTTCCTTCATCTATCTCTATTTCCATGGCGGTAAAGAGCTCTTCCGGCGCACAGCTCATGGTGATAGGTTGATCATCAGCCGTGTAGTACTCAGACACGGCATACTGACTGATCCCGGCCTGAATGGAGGCCGCCGTCATGGCAGTATTGACACCCACCGGGGTTAACATGCCGATCCCGGCAATATAAACCTGTGACTGAGGCTGCGTATCAGGGCTTGTTCGGCTTTGCTGTGCAGTTTGCAATGTAATCAACCTCTATAAATTATCAAGCTAACCCATAATATTTTTTTTATTATGAAACAGGGGGTCACCCAGGCGACAGGCATTTTTGCCTTCCATTTTCACATCAAAGGAATACATCATAAATTCACATTCATCCGAAGTAGTACTACTCACAACACCTTTCAATGAACCGGCTTCATCACCGGTGCTTTTGCTGTATTTCGCCCCTTTTACCATGGCCATTTTTTTGTCTATTTTGACCTTCTTTGTGCCTTTGTCCGTGTCGGATGCCTTGCCGATATTCGGATAAGGTATGGGCACAACTGGGGGGCCGCACTGTGTCTTACAGACATCAGGAAATACCGTACTCACGCCACCACTATCTTTATGAACAATACCTCTTCCATTTGCAAATGCTGTTGTTCCCATGATTTATCCCTTTATTATCGTTGTTTATAAATTTCGTGCTTTAATATTAACGAAGGTGGTATGTTTATCATAAAGTGCTCTCTGAAGAGCAGCCAGTTCTCTTTGTTGCTGATTTTCATTCACAAATACTTTATCTAATAACTGTTTTGTGATCTCCTGCCCCTGAAAATAGCGCTGTCCAGACTGTAGTGTGCGACTGTGCACCTGCCAAAGACGAGCCACTTTATGTCTATCTGGCCAGGGTAAATCTTCGTCTTCATCGATTAAAATATTTTCATCATCCGCGTCATCTGTTGGCTCAGATTCAATGTCTTCGGGTGACTCAACGGTTAGATTCGTTTTTTCCAAATTAATCCCGGTTATCTGGCTAAAAGCCCAGCCCGCGATACGGGTAAGTTCTGGCTTGGTCATCATCTGAATCAACCAGGGTATGGCTTGCGGATCGCCAAGTACACCAATAGCTTTTATAACAAGCCGGTGTAATTCCGGCGTATTGACCATCTCAGCTATCCAGGTACGCGCAACGTTAACAGGTAACAAACTAAATGCCACTTGAATAGCTCTATCTGACAAATCCGAATATTCTATAACCCACGGTTTTAGGTTCTTAACAGCAGCCTGATTACCGAGAAGTGCAGCAGACCAGTTTGCCCAGAAAATAACCGCAGGATCATCTGCATCCATGGCCGCATTCAATGCAGGCATTAGATCCCAACGTTTAAGTTCTCCGATCAAACGCAATGCGCGCGAATGTAATGAGGGTTGTTTTGCTGTTTCAGGATTTTGCAATATCGACAACAGGTATTTATCCGGGTAGTCACGTCTGGCACCACAAACTGCCAAACCCAAGGTTATATATCTTGAATCAGTGACAGATAAAAATCGTTGTACCCAGAATTTTGCTATTTCTTTTTCAACCCAACCCAGTGCAGATATCAGCCCCTTGGTCATTTCTGAAGTTGACAAAGCCAATTCACAAACCATTTTAATTCTAGCTGCGTCACGGCTTTGAAATGCCACGACTGCCGCAGTAAACACTTCACCGGGTTCTTCATATTGAAGCGGTTCCAAACAAGCCTGCCAGCCCATTTCATCCGCCACGAACAAGCCTTGCAGGTTCGCATTGATACGATTTTCCAATTCAATCATATCGGCTGTATAATAAAGTGGACTGCTCAAAGCTCTAGATCGAAGCAACCATAGAAAGGCCGTTTCACTCGCATATTGCTCTGTTATATTTGCAAACGCGTTAAAATTGAGGTTTAGTTGTTTCTTTTTTGCCACAGGCTTGTTTTCAACTGTGTATGATTCTAATGACTGCACTGGGCCAAACCTTTAAATCACACAAACTGCTGAAAGTTGAACCGACCGACACAAGAACTGAGTAGTATTCATCATGCTACCTGCTGTTGTACTTGAGAAAGATTAATAATCACTTCCTTTATTTTTAACACTGATTTATCACAGGACAGAGCAGACTTCCAGCCTAATGTAAGTGTCATTTCATCTGGCTCAATAAGAGCCGTCTCCATATTAAACCTGAGGCTTGTATCTTTTTTATCGGTGATTACCCTGGCAGAAAGACCAATAACCGGAATGGTAAACTGTAAATTCCCCATGGGATGAACACCACTAATCTGAACAGCCTCACCACCTATTAAATAGCCAGGATAGATCAAATCAGGATGGGCCATATTTAAAAATCGGGAATCAAAATCTTCCGGCAAAAACGGAGCCCGTTTAGTCTGCCACTCCTCATCATATGTACCAGCATAGCTTACTCTGGGCTGCCAGTTTGGCGATATAAAACCAAATCCTGCCGGGAAAACCACATCTCCGGCCTTTTGTAATAACTGACGCGGATCTTCCAAATTGGGAACAGACGTACCATCCAAAACCTGAGCCTTTTGTTTACCTAAATAACCACAACCAACCAGATTACGCGGTTCAGCGCTAAGGATCTCACCCTCTTCTTGATGTGTACCACCAAAAGCTCGCTCATATACCAATGGCATTGATTCAAATAGTTGAGAAGAACTCATCAAACCACGCTGCCATTGTCGATCACCAAAGACTCTTACTGACTTGCTAACCTGACCAACACGCAGATTAACATCCAGTTGCGATATTTTTTTACCCTGTGGTGCTCGGGCATGTCCCAGCATGACAATATCAGTAGCCGGTTTGCCTATATGAAAATCTGATGCGTATTTGACACTGGAGGTATGAGGATCATCGCTCCAGTATTCGTCTTCACCACGAGGCGATATTTGTTCATCGACCAGTGTCCACTTCCTGCCGATATTAAATGTTGCAGATACCATAACATACAAGGTATCAACACCATTCTTGTCATAGAGAACAGTGAAATTAGATGCAAAGGGCGTATTGTTTTTAAGTTGCAACATGTTTTACTTCCCTACATGTAGTGCCCTTGTACGTTAAAAAACAGTAACAAAAACTAGTTAATTTGCACCGAACCACCGAGGATTCGATTGACCCCAGAAGATCGATTAGAAAGATATGTGCCTCGAATAAGGATTTTCCCAGCCTTGGTGAGTGTAATGCTGGCCTTGCCACATTTAAGCGTGATCTCTTCCGCTCCTTGAATCGTCACACGTTTACCATCAACCACCACCTGGTTTTCCTCACCGCCTGCAATATCTGGCAACTCAGTTTGTGTAAGAGACACGTCAGGAAAAGGCGTCTCTTCTGAGAGCATCTCATCCTGCATTGAGAAATTTTCTAATAATTCAGAAAGTGGATTGTGTATCAAACCAATGATAACAGGCTGGTTAGTATCACCATTAGCAAACAGCAATGCGACCTGTCGACCGATGTGTTTTTTAGTCACTTCCAGCGTGGTCATGGCTAAAAGTGCTTTGTTCTCTGGAGAATCAGTAAATGTTACAAGTGGCCGACCAACACCATCAAGCCCTGCCAATTCACCAATAACAATCTCACTGGGAGTGATTTTACTCTCGATATGGGGGCTAGCAGATGAACTTGATGATGTGTTAGGCATAATATAAAAACACTAGTTAGCTGTGACCTTGCTACCTTTAATGACTACATTGCCCGAGCCTTTAACATTAATATTATTGCCCTTGATCGTAATATCACCGTTCTTTTTCATAGTGATCGAGGCAGAGCCTGTTTTAAGCATAATTTCATCATCAGCTTGCAAAGAAATTTTCTTGGCCTTTAAGCCATATTCTTTTGTAACACTCTCTGCATATTTTCCATCAACAGATTCAGTCAGGTCCTTGCTGATCGTAATTGTCATGTTCTTGGCAATGGATTCAGTGTGATCTCCACCGACATCAACTGTATTGTCTTTGCCAATAGTGAGAGTAACATTTTTACCAATGCTTTCAGTGTGATCATCACCGACATCAATTGTTTTGTTTTTACCAATACTCTCTGACTGATTTTCACCAACACTCTTATCTCGATTCATTCCGATCGATGAACTTTCATTCTCCGTGACAGTCTTGGTTCGATCTTTATCAACCGTCAAGGTTTCATTATTTTCAACCTTAGTATCCATGTTCTTCTCTGCATGGATATAGACCTGTTCTGAGCCCTTTTTATCTTCAAAACGCAGCTCATTGAAATTGGCAGTGGTGCCATCTTTGGTTGAGCGAGTTTTGATACCACTTTGCGTTTTAGACGGGTAAACAGGTTTATTGGCACCGTTGTACACAGAACCGGTAACCAACGGCCGATCAGGATTACCATCAAGAAAATCAACGATGACCTCATGGCCGATGCGAGGTATAAAGGAAGTGCCCCAGCCATTGCCAGCCCAAGACTGTACCACTCTCAGATAACAGGTGGTATTTTCATCCTTATTACCTTCACGATCCCACATGAATTGAACCTTGATGCGACCATGTTCATCAATATAGATTTCTTCACCGCTCGGACCGGTTACCACCGCCGTTTGTGGCCCCCTCATGATGGGTTTAGTGTGTTCCTGCAATGGGCGGTAGTGAACTTCAGCGGGGATACATGTGAAATCATTACGGTACTCCGACTGACCTTCCTTGCCGGAATAATAAGAAGAATCAGAGGCAGAGTGATGAATGATCGTGATGATATATTCACCTTGTTCATCCCTGTTTTCATGTTTAGTTAGTTTGAATTTACCACCGGCATAAAAGCTGCTGCAATCACTCGCCGCTTTAATAGTATCCATCGGAGCCTCTTCGGCATCCATTCTAATTCGCACAAGATCCTTGCCTGCGGTCGTATCGTACAAACCAGGGTATTCATAGTGTTCAAACTTACCTGCATTGGCAAATTTACTTTGTGACTTAATCTCTTCTAGCAGAACCTTGCTCGGCTCCTTGAAATTGTAATCATTAAGGGTCCATACACCTGTGCGAAATTCATATTTATGTTCCCAGCTATTAATCTGGGTATGAGGCTGGTTACCCTTGGAATAGGTAATCTCTGCTTCTAGGCAATCTTCGTAAGCATTTTTTTGATCGACAATAACCAGTTTGTGATTGTGATCTTCTTGTTTAAAGTAATAGGCAAAGCCCTCTTCTTCCAACAAGCGAGAAACAAAGTTCAGATCGGTCTCACCATATTGAACACAATATTCTCGTACCGAACCACCACTGGTTTTAAATTCATAATTGCTGAAACCAAGATCATCAAATACCTGAGAAACGATATCTTTGGTATTTTTGTTTTGAAATATTCGTTGATTATATGTTTTGCTCAGGAACCACAGCCACGGAACAATCGTCAGGCGATATTCACGCAGATTATCGGACTTAATTTCGCCAAAATAAAATTGATTGACATAGCCATTAAACGTTCGTTCCTGATCATTCTGAATGGTGACAGTAACCTGTTCTCCAATCAGATTTTCAGGTTTAATATGCAGATTATAGGAGAGAACATCGAGTTGAAATTCGTAAATTTTGGAAAGATATTCACTTCCCTGAATAGAGGTCAACAAAAGCTCATCTTTAGCGAGAGGGGTTTCTATTGATATTAACCGTTCGTCCTGAGTATATTGAACCATGCAGTATAACCTTTATTGAGGTATTTGCTTTATAAACATCCCTTTTCCTGAGCACATAATCTCAAGCAATAGATAACACATTCAGTCCGCACACAAGAATTACGACACTGCCTTAACAAAGCAAAACAGTGTCGTATTCTAAGCAGAGATTAGAGAGGTTTCGCTGTTTTCAGATCGTAACCAACTCGTTGTGGGCTGCCACTCTTGTTTGAATCATCATGATCGTTATAGTTGATCATAACTTTAGAGAAACTCAGTGATATATTCTCAACTGGCTCATTTTCAGAATCGGCGGAAATGCTGTAGCTGCTAACCAGACAGTTTTCCAGAGCATAACTCATGTATTCCTGTACCTTGTCCGCACCAGTGCGCACAAACTTGATAGTCACATTTTTTCCGGCAGATCCAGTTACCGCTTCTTTAAAGATCGATGTAACAGAGTTGTCAGCCAATTTGGTTAAGGTGATTTCACTGATATTCGGGCGAGTTGATTCACGATTTGAAATATTGCCCGCTTCCATGGAAATAGTACGACCAACCGAAAATTGACAAGAGAGAACAGCAATGTGCTTTTCATAGCCATCAGCCGTCACGTTTCCTTCCACACCTTCATACTCAAGATATATAGACATTTTATTCATCCTTTAATTGAATTCAAGAAATAGATCTAACTAACCACCAGATACTATATTAATAAAAAAGCAAGTTTTAGGCAACATTTATTTCAATAAATATAAAGCAATATCAATACATTACAATAAATACCGTTAAAATAATATTACATTAATGCGCGCTGATTTCGAGCCGTAATTGGCCACTAGTGTAACAAAAAGACACCCCCATTTAAACCAAGTCTAACATGTACAAGTTTCAGCTCAACTATTACCTACTCTAACAAACAAAGATGGCATTTTATCGATCATTCAAACTCTATATTATGGTTAAAAACTATACTGAAAATCGAATACATATCGTTTTCCATCCGTTTCGGGGACTTGACTAGTATTAGTAAAATCTCGCCGGTGTGGAAAGGCCACCATGAGGTTGCCATTGAAGTTATTCCCTTTTGAAAACTGCAGACCAAATCCCATGTCAGAGACTTGTGCCGTAGAGTCTTTGTCACCTTCATCAAGTGAAACCTGCCTGCCATAGGCATAATCAACAAAAACAAGCGGTTTAATAAATTCTTTTAGATTAATGGTATCAAAAACAGTAACATCCATAAAATCGGGACTGTTAAATATCCAGTCAAAGCCTATATAAACACCATTATCAGCAGAAAACATATTACTTGCATAAGCTCTTGCACGAGTAGGACCACCAAGAGAAAACTTTAAGATTGATGATAATGCTGTATCAGTATACTGGAGATTTGAACGCATGATTAGCCGCGAACGGGCATCAAAAAACGGTACCTTGGCGAACGTTAAAAAGGTGTAATCAACACCTAAATACTGATAATGCGCATCTTGTCCTGCCGAACCATGTAAAAAATTACCCATGACATACTTAACACTTCCTTGATGCAAGGTTTTAGCCTTTTCATTCAAGGTATCATAATTAAATTTTATAACATAATTTTCAACTTCTTCATCAAGCACGTCCCCGGTATCAGGAAAATTTTTATATTGTAAATCTGATAAAAATGTCTCGTACTTCAACTCGGCACTATAGTTATTATTACGACTACGTTTCATAATATACTGCGTACTGATATCCCGCTGAGTAACCGTACCAAGAAGATCCAGCGCAGCCTGATCAGAAGACTGATCAATAATAAATTGATTTTTTGAATAATTAGCCATCAATTTCCAGCGGGGACTAAACAGGTTCATTTTATAAAATATACGCCAGTAATTTGTATTACTCGGTGACGATGCCTTTAATGCACTAAACTGTAGGGCATCTGCGAGGCCAAGCATATTATTTAACTGATAATCAGCATAAAATCTATTTTTACCTGTTTCATCTGTTCCATGATTATCAACTCGTAAATTGGCATCAAATATTCTTTCTTCTTGTACATTAACATTTAGCTTGGTATCACCAACCTGATAACCTGGTTCAAAATAACCATCGACACTCAGGCCAGGATAATCATTTAACAAATAAAGAGCTTCTTCAACAGCCTCATTAGTAATGGGTCTGGTGACCAGATCCTCAAAAACGTCTTCAATGTCTTCACGGGAGTAACGTTTGTTACCTTTGGCTTCAATATCACCCAACATGCCAAGCAGTAAAGTTAGAGTAACAACACCCTCCCTAACTTCCTGCTTTGGTATATAGGCTTTAGCAAGAATAAATCCCCTCTCTCGATAAAATCGAGTAATACGATCAGCAATCGCTTCTATCTGACCCAAATGTATACCACGACTAGCACGTTGTTCCCGCACTAACCAAACAAGTCTTTGTACTTCAAGCGATGTAACATGGCGCTTTAGGGTTTGGTCCTCTATTTCGACCAGTAAATCAGAGAGATCACCTAGTTCTTTGATCGTATATCCTGATGGTAATAATTTTCCCTCGCCCATCAAATCCCGACGAATTTCCTCAACCATGTGGTTAATGGCTTCCCGAGTAATACCCATATCAGGATATTCAACCAAACCCTGAACCCTGAACTCTTTCACTGCAAGTCGAGGGCCGGATTTAGGATTGGGATCTCGATCCTGAACCTCAGGTATATCCAAATCCAGCACCATGGTTTTGCCTCTCAACTGGGGCGTCTCTGTTATTTCTGGCATATCCAGAAAACCAGCCGACACACCATGACAATAGAAGAGACCTGAAACAAGCAGTACAACTGCCCGCACTTTCTTAAAACAATTAAAACAACTCATAATATTTTTATTAATTTAACACGGTGTAATATAAGTTCATCCAAAACAGCAAAAAAATAAATCATTTACTGAATACTCGTAAGTTAATCCTGGTTTGATTATAGTTTTAAAAACTACCGTTCCGATGTCTTGCGACGACGCTCTTCCCGTTCTTCTTCAGTATACAGTTGATCCTCAGGCATCATGATTGCCAGATCCGCATGATAATAATTACGCACCTCCGTAAAGATGGCCGGGTCGATGTCGGCCAACGACTCAACCTCAATCAACTGTTGACCCCACAGACCACCCAGGGCATCAAACACCTTCAACTTAATATCAGATTGGTCATTGATAAAACGAGGTTTGCCACCAATATAATACGTCGCACTTTGACGAGAGAACAAGGTAAAGTTATTTTTCACTTTGACACTAATTGGCCTAGCCTGAGTACCAAAATTATTCGTCACAAGAATAAAGGCATTGTTTGCAGTAATATCGATAGGTGACTCGTTATAAAGTTGAGTCGGATCACCAAACACAGAACCTGTTACCCTCATGTCTAATGAACCGACTTCATAACCCGCATCAATTTCACGAACCGTCACATCCCCCGTCACATTAAAGTTAATATCACCGGCGGTCTTCATGGCTTCAACAAAGACCGAACGGTCATTGCTGATGGCCACCCCACCAGTAGCGTTGTTTACATTGAGAATATTGGCCTGGGTATTGATAAAGGTTCGAGTGGAACCGGTTGTGCCAATACCGTTTCCAGCCTCCAGAACCACTTTGTTTGCCCTTAGCGTGCCGCTCGTGATCCTATCATCGGCGCTTACGTCAGCCGTACCACTGGCCGTGATATCCACCACAATGGAATTTGCATCGTGAATAGTGACCCGATCACCACCGGTCGCCGTGACGGTGCTGAAATCATTAGAGCCTGTATCCAAAATAATATTACCCGTCGATGTCAGGTTCGTCACGCCCGTAACATTAACCTGGCCAGAATCGGTAATATCCGCTGAAGCATTAATCGTCAAGCTCAGGGCATCAACACTGGCCAGATCGGTGCTAACAGAATTATTCAGACGAATATCACCACCGGTTAACTCAAGTGGGCCAGACAACTGATTAGGATTATTTGCCGGATCGTACAGGTTGATACTGCCGCGAACGGTATCAATACGTAACAGCCCGGATGAGATTAAACCACCACTGCCGGTGACGGCGCTTGCAACGATATCGACAGTTCCTGAGCTATTTAAAGCGGCAATGTTTAATACTCCATCATTTTTGACCGTCACAGAACCAGAGTCACTAACAGATAGATTATTTATACTGGTAGTAAATACATCCGTGGTACCAACCAAATCAAAGATAAGGTCAGTTGAACTGATTAAAAATCCATTTGAATTTACTGTTTCAGCAGTGAATGTCAGACTATCAAAACCCAGATTCTCCGTTATATTGATGGTGTCAATGCCGCTAGTTTGTGTATCAACATCACCTCTAACAATGACATTTGATTTGCCGGAATAATTAACCTCTTCGGTAAAGGCTAAAGGCGACGTTTCCCCGATTGTAAATAAAGAGCCTCCAAGGCTGATTATGTTATTTCCTGCCGTACCATTAATAGTCAAGGTCTTTGCCAGAAGATCATCATTTACAGATTGTGTACCGGAATATTTAATGGAATATGTGCCGGTGCCCGTATAGACAAATTCACCACTATCCGCAGCTAAAGCGGTATAAGTACCTGTGTAGTTAGCATTACCGTTCAGTAAATTTAAAGTATTTGTATCTGTACCACCATTAAAAATAATGCTGCCAACTTCTGCACCAGTGAGTGTTAGGTTCAACACATCATTATTTTCATTCCCATTGATAACACCGTCAAATGAATTTTCTGCATGAATAGTAAACGTATCATTCCCTGCATTACCATTCATTGTCCCTGAGAATGAGCCGCCTGCATTGATAGTGAAAGTATCATCCTCACCATTACCATTCAGGGTGCCACCATAAGACCCTCCATTATCAACTGTAAAGTCATCCACGCCATTCCCACCATTGAGCGTCGTAAAACCTGCGAATGTCATATTAGCGCCATCAGTATCAGAAACTGTGCCCATATTATCACCCGTAACTGTCCATGTAGTTGTAACATCAGCCCTGGCATTAAGCGTACCACCGGTTGAACTAACACCTTCGATATTTATCAGACCGATTTCACCTGATTGTATTTCTGTTCCAACAGCAATGGATTGGTTGGCACCAAAGTCAATGGTATCACTGGAATCGTTCGGAAATTCAAGATCGCCGCCACTAATCGTTTTGGCTCTCGCACCTTCAGCTACCGTAAAACTATCGCGAAGCTCACCACCAACCAAATGATGGAAATTGGTAAATAATGTTGCTGAATTAGAATTGTCAACCGATCCTGAATTATACTCTGGCAAAGAAGTTGTTGAAACTTGCCACGTATTCTGCAAGTTTTCACCACGCAGAGTGTTGTTTGCATTAGCATTTGCGTTGATAACATCAATATCATCAACATTTAAAACACTTGAATCAGTTATTTGAACGGCACCCAATTGAACAACAATATCATTATTACCTGATGGTGATGAAGGCAATGTTGGATTAATTGTCAGAGCAGTTATATCAACCACATCGCGTATACCACCACCGCCTCTAACCTGGCCCGTTATCCAACTGCCACTATCAAATTTAATATTATCATTATTTTCACCACCGGTTATATTGTTGAATCCTTCAAACGTGATTTCGTTATTAATGCTGCCGGAATTTATGCTCCTAATGTTCCACAAATTATTGCCACTTGCCGCCGTTATAGTGCTATCACCCGAATTATCGAGACTATTACCCAGAATCCGTTCAACATTAACAACATCTTCTCCTAGCGTCACATCAACAACTGCTAATGCCGACATATTTACCTCATCAACTAACAAAGCAGTATTTCCACCACCATCAATCAATCCATCTAGACTACCATTGACAGTAAACACAAACTTGTCCTGACCGACACCCTCACCCGTTAAATTCTGAATATTAGAAAACGTCCTTGAATCACCTTGTAAGTCCAGATAGCCTGAATTCATCCCATCAATAGTCCAGTTACGTCCACCTACAATCCTTAATTCGTTATTTACACCAACACCATTTATAGATGTAATATTGACACTACTGGACAACGTAAAGATATCACGACCATCTCCGCCCTCGAGGTTCTGTATATTTTCAAAACGATTAACATATGTAATACCATTTTCAACACCCAGGCTACCCGTATTATTTCCTGTAACTTGCCAATCATTAATTGTTCCGTCTCTACCAATCAAATAATTTTCAGCCGTATTTACATTGCCACCATCAATCACCCCGGTAATTCGCCCATTACCTTCGAGGGTAAAAGTATCCACACCATTACCACCGGTTAAATTACCAAAGTTAATAAAATTAACACCATTAACTGTTCCGCTATCAACACCAGAAGTAGGCACGCCGGCAATAGTATTCACAGCGGTTATTATCCAATCATTAGGATCATCGCCACCCTTGAGTGTGTTACCACTTACAGCATTAGCCTCAATAGTTTCAATTCGAGTCACGTTTATATCAGCACCTGCACCACTACCAAGCTGAACCGTTATTGCCGTGGACTTATTAATATCCAGCGTGTCGTTACCCACCCCACCATCTATTAAACCGGCTAATGACCCAGTATTTTCCAGGGAAAAATTGTCACTTTGGTTTCCGCCAGTCAAATTATCAAAATTAATGAAGGTGAATTTTTCCTCATCAACATCACCAGGATTAAAGGTAACATTTCCATCATTTATGCCATCTATCAACCAATCAGCATCCACATTTCTGCCAATAATGGTGCTATCTGAATTTTTCCCAATAAATGTTTCAAAACCAATGTAACCACCTAAGCGCATATCCAAAACGACTGAACCATCTTGAGCACTAAAATCAATGGCATCCTGAACACCACCCAAATCAGAGAGCACTGCATTTAATGTATTTCCAATCTGAAATTCATCTACACCCGTGCCCCCTACCAGGTTTTCAATATCAGTGAATGCCACCCGATGGCTAGCAGAGACTCTCAAGGAAGTTGAATAGATGAACCCGTCTTGATCAGAAACAGACCAGTAATTTGGCTCACCAAAAGCCGTCAACGTATCATTATCCGTTCCACTAGTACCGCCACTGATATTTGCAATTTGCAAACCACTGCTCAGGATATAAAATGAATCACCACCACCATCACCATTTAGCCCGCCCAGCACACTCGCGGCGATATTAAAATTATCGTTGCCATTTCCGCCATTAATTGTTCCGGTTGCCTCACTGCCAGCATTAATGTTAAACACATCGGAATTATTACCACCATTAATTGTGCCCGTTATATGACTACCCATATTGATGTTGAATTCATCATTCCCATTTCCACCATTAATGATACCTCCCATCGTTGCATCGATGTTAAAGGTATCATCATCATTGCCACCATTGGTCGTGCCGGTTACATCGAACAGGATATTAAAGACATCATTGCCATCGCCGCCATTGGTCGTGCCGGTTACATCGAACAGGATATTAAAGACATCATTGCCATCGCCGCCATTGGCCATGCCGGTTACATTTTGTGTCAGGTGAAAGGTATCCACCAAAGTGCCGCCAATTAAATTCTCGATGCCCGTGAATCCTTTATTGCCGTTAATGGTGCCCGTGTTCTCTGCGCTGAGGGTCCAGTCATTGGCTTCATTCGCTGCATTCAGCGTGTCATTGCCCGCATGACCGTTCATTGCCGCAACGGTGAGCCCCGTGTTCAAAAGCGTAAAGGTGTCATCGCCCGCATCGCCGTTTAAACTTCCAGCCACAGATGAGCTGATGTTGAAGGTATCATCATCATTGCCACCATTGGTCGTGCCGGT
>JAFLJQ010000127.1 GCA_022712915.1 Gammaproteobacteria bacterium
ATATCATCAACATCGCCTGCACCGCCGCTTATGCTGCCTGTTACAGAACCTGCACCTTCTATGTTAAACGTATCCTGTTGGTTGCCGCCGATGATGGTATGAAAATCCTGAAATGTAATTTGATCAGACTCACCCTGATTAATGATGCCCTGATTTTCGCCATTAATAATCCATTGGCTATCCGCATTGTAGCCCGTCAATGTCATCCGTTCATTATCTGAATTGCCAATGACACCTTCCAGATTCTTGATGCCGTCCGGATCAGTGCCTGAAATCAATGCAATATTTCGTGCTACTGTAATTAATGAATAATCAACAGTATCATTGTCTCCGGCAGATTCACCACCATCAATACTACCGGTTATATCCCCTGTTACACCAAGACGGAAATTATCATCCCCCGTTCCGCCGCGAACATGATTGAAACTATTAAACTGTACCGTCTGGTCAGCTGGGGCACCTTCAAACCCGGCAACTGTTCCTGTATTTTCACCCGTGACACGCCAAAAATTATTTTGATTTGCACCGATAATGACACGTTGATCATGAGCGGCATTTGCACTGGCATTAATGATTTCAACACCATCCACATTCAGCACCGGCAAGGATTCAAATTGATCTCCCCCGGTTGGAGCCGTCCCATTTCCAAGCACGACCGCAATATTACCTAAATTCTGAATATTGACCGTATCACCCACACCGCTGCCACCTTGCAACTGCCCATCAAGATGCCCATCAGCCGTAAAAGTGAAGGTGTCTTCCAAACTGTTTCCGGTGATATTTTCAAAGTCTTCAAATCGTATTGTCGTACCAGTGTTAGGTGTAGTCGCGGCAACCGTGCCGGTATTATCACCATCTATTGACCAGTTATTATTTCTGTTATCGGCTATCAATGTATTGGTGGTCGAGGTGTTCCCGGTGACCGTCTCGATGTTATGGATATTCAGATTGCCATCCAGTTCCGCTTGTGCCGCCGTCATAAGGCCCAGTTGTACCGTCTTATCCCCAGTGGCCGACGTAAAACTTATATTGTCACCAATGCCGGTACCCCCATCAAGCAGGCCGGTAAGAAAACCCACGCCCTCAAAATTAAAGCTATCACTATAACCATTCGAGCCTTTCAGGTTATTAAATTCGGTAAAATTTATTACACCGACACGCCCACTATTTAAACCATCAATCGCCCAGATACTCACGCCATTGTCCGCAATGAGTGTATTGGTGTTAGTGAGAGAACTATTTGCATTAATGGTTTCGACGTTAGCAATGTTCAGGTTTGAATCTGCAACGGCAGCAGATATGTTACGAGAGCCAAGTTGCACCGTCCGATCCCTTGCGCCAAACAGATTAACAATATCGCCAGAGCCGCCACTGCCATTCAGCAATCCGCTCAAGTCACCATTAATGCGAATGTTAAAGGTATCAACACCACTGCCGCCGGTCAGATTCTGGAAATTTTGGAATGTCACACCACTAACGGTTCCATAATTTGACTGCGTAATTTCCCAGGTCTTACCACTGGAAGTGTCAATCAGGGTATTGTTAGCGGCACCACTGGCAGTGATCATTTCTATATTATTGACATTAATATTGCCATTTACAGCAATGCCCAGCTCAACGATTCTATTGGTCGAACCAAGCATAGTGAGACGGTCGCCGGCACCACCCGCACCATCAATCAGGCCCGCAATGGTTACGCCCTCACTGAGAGTAAATATATCGTTGGCGGTCCCCGTCCCCCCGCTTAAATTATGAAAGTTACTAAAACGTACCTCTTCAACAGAGCCGCCGTTGTTCTGGTTGATGAGCCAGTTATTAAGCTGATCCAGACCAATCAAAGTATTAGAATCTTGATTATCCGCTGTGATGTTCTCTATGTTCATGACATTAAGGTTAGCATTGACGGTAGTGCCAAGTTGAACCGTCACATTACCGGCCAAAGCCCCCGTTGTTGATGCCATTGCCGTGATGGCATCTTGAGTTCCTGCACGGCCATCGATTAAACCATCGATATTACCTGCAACTGAAAAGCTAAATTGATCTGTTCCGGCACCACCCGTCAGGTTGTCAATATGGTTAAACGCTGTGCGGTTACTCCCATTGCGTTCAACACTACCTGCGCCATCACCGGTAATATTCCAGGTATTAGACACATCCCAATTACCGGTAGGCGTCAGATTACCCACCTCCATGGTATTGTTACCACCACGACCATCGATTAGACCTGTAATCTGACCATCTGCACGAAGGATAAAGGTATCGTTACCATTGACATCATTACTGCCGTTCAGTGTTGAAAAATTAGAAAAGGCCATGCCATTAATCGTACCTGCATCCGTGCCTGTAATAAGCCATCTAAAATCACCCGCGCCACTGATATTCAAGACACCGGCACCGCCGCCACCTTCAAACTGTTCTATACCGAAGAGTTGATTCATTGGAATTTCAGCCGTAGATAACCAGCCTCGAATATCAAACACATCAAAACCGACACCATTACCACCGGTAATATTGCCGCTAAAACGGGCGGTCGCGTCTGCCATAACAAAATAATCATCCGCAGTGCCACCGGTGTAGTTTTCAATATTGCTGAAACTTACGCGCAAAGCACCTTCTATCGCATTTGGGTAAGGCGTGGCCAGCTCAGATATCGTACCGGTATCTGGACCGGTAATATTCCAGTAGTTGGCTTCATCAAAGGCAACGATCTCATCACCGGCAACTTCATTGCCTTCACCGCCATCAAGTGATCCGACCTGAAGGTTTGCATTTAAGAAAGAAAAGGTATCATCACCCGCACCACCATTGAGTAAACCATTGGTGACACTCGCCCTGATATTAAATTGATCATTGCCATCATTACCATTAAACGTGCCTGCACCGGTTGTCACGGCATTAAAATTAAATTCATCATTACCACGACGGCCATTTATACTGCCAGTGAAGGCTGTCGCCGACGTAATATTAAAAATATCATTGCCCGTTTCATCCGGAGCATCAGCATCGCCATTGATTGTCCCAGCAAAATCAGCACTGATATTAAACGTGTCCTGACCCGCACCACCGATCAGGGTCTGGATAGCGCTGAATCCGCCAACACCCGTGACGGCGCTAGTTACAGCGTTATCGATTGTCCATATTTTATCGCCACTGCCCCGAGTTCTGAGTGTATTCTCACCCAGGCCACCCGTAATGCTCGCAATAGCCGCGCCATCGTCAATCACAAAATTATCGATAGCATCTCGACCGATTAATGTTTGTATGCCGGTAAAAGTGGCAACATGGTTGGTATTGCCTGAACGGTCAGCCGTGATAGTCCAGTTTGTTGTCTCGTCATTTCGACCGGTTAATGTATTTTCACCACCGGCACCGTGAACACCGGCTATTGTCCCACCATCAATAACAAAGTTGTCAATATCAGTATTTCCTTGCAGGTGTTCAATTCCACTAAAGGTTAAGGTCGCGCTATTTAATGTGCCTGTACCAGTGTCTGACACATTCCAGTTATTCAGGCGATCAAAGCCAATCAACCTGTCTCCCGTAGCGGTATCCCCGCCACCTACAATATCGAGCGTGGTCACATTGGCAGTAAGCTCGAAAACATCGTCGCCGCCATTACCATTCAGTGTGCCCGCATAATTAGCCCCAACATTGAATATATCATTGCCATCACCACCATTAATGATCCATGTCTGGTTTCCACTGATGCCAAAAGTATCAACAGCCACACCACCGGTCAGCGTGTCAAAATTCTCAAACGTAACCGTGTTTTCACTATTGAAACCGGAAGATGGAGCCACTTCACCTGTCGTAGCATTGGTGATAGCCCATGTGTAGGCTTGATCGCTGTCGCCAATAATTTCATTTCCCGTTCCGATCGCAGTGATGGTTTCAACATTATTGACATTCAGATTAGCATCAGCAACCGCGCTATTAATCATGCGCGCACCTAACTGGACGGTTGCTCCGGCAAGATTAAGCGACAGGCTATCCGTTGCTGCTCCACCGCCACCATCAATCAATCCTGACATGCTTGCTGATGCAGTGGTGAATGTAAAAGTGTCCTGTTGAACACCACCGGTCAGGCTTTCCAATGCTGTAAAAGCAACAACCGTACCACCGCCACCATTATCGAGCGTACCAATACCATCATCACTGACCTCCCAGGTATTGGCAGAACCTGATGCCGCTAACGTATCATTGCCACCCTTCCCATCAACAGTAACCGTCGCCCCCTCCAACGTAACGCCATTATTGATATTAAAAATATTAGTTGAATTATCACCATTAAACGTTATCGCTTTATGATTACCAGCATTACCTGTTCCGTTCGCTGCCCCACCAAGTGCAGACATGGCCGCCGCAACCGTTAAATTATTACCCACCGTTAACGTGACATCACCCGCGTTACCCGCTGCTTGATTGCCATTTGAGGCACCGCCATTAGCGGTGATAACCCCATTGATGTTTATATCATTGCCTGTTGCAGTAATTAAAACATTACCTGCATTACCACCACTATTATTCCCGCTATCACCACCATTACTGCCATTGCTAGAAATGACCGCATTCACATTGATATAACCGGCCGTTGCCTTGAGCTCAATATCACCCCCGGCCCTGCCATTGGCCGTACTAGAGGCAGCAAGCCCACCTTCTGCAAGTAGCTGACCGTTTGTAATAATATTACCTGAGCTATTAGTAACCGTTATATTGCCTGCAGCATCACCGGCTACTCCCGAAGTATCCAGTGCTTGTAAACTGATATCACCAATACTTGTTACTCCGTCAACAGAATAAGTACCCGTAGTGATAGATATATTTCCGCCATTCGTGGTGATGCTGGATGTGCCACTCATAGTAAATTTAGCCGCACCGGAATCTCTGTTTCCACTTATTGCATCCTGGTGATTAACCACAGCAAAAAAATCACCGCCATCCAGAACAATATCAACCCCGTCATTAATTATGATTGAGCGACCAGCATGTAAGGTAAGATTATTAACTAGATCATTGTTATCACTACCAGAACCTTTATTCAAATCGGTGGCAAAGACTATATCGGTATTTGCTCGCAACCGTACATCACTATCATCAAGTGCATCCGCGATATCTCCAACAAATAAAATAGAATCAGTACCAGTGAGATCACTAAAATTGTTATAGTCGTCTGGAAAACCATGACCCGGAGTTGTTTTCCCTGCACTGATAGTAATATTTTTAGGATCAAGCAGCAGTATTCCGCTTTGACCAGAGATTGAAGAAAGATCAGCATCACCTCTAAATTCCAGATACTCCTTACCTGACACTTCGGCAAAACCTCCGTCACCCGATTCACTGCCCCCGCGTGCAAAGATATTGCCATAATAAGCCGTGGCATCATCAGCCCAAACAATGACCTTGCCTCCATCCCCCTTGATTAAGGCATCGGCATAAATAGACGCATCCGGGCCAATGATGGTCTTATTGGCATTCCTGATCCGATGATTCTTACCCTGATAATCCCCACCAATCAAGGCCCGCCCGCCCCCATTGGCTCCCGACACATCCACCACCGCTTGATCAAACAGGCCCACGTTGTTACCCAAGACCTTAACCATGCCGCCCTTGCCATTGGTTTCAGAACGGGCCGAGGTCAGGCTATCTCCGGTTAGCAAGGTTGTATCCTGGGCATGGAGTTCGATCTCACCGCCGTCCCCATGGGCGTTATCGGCTTTGATCGTGCCGCTGCTGGTGACATTCTCACCCAGCAATACAATATGACCGGCTTTCGACAAGGTGTTGTTATCCGTAGCAGGTGTGTTTAAACGACTGCTGTTTATTCTGGCCTGGGTTATCGCAACACTTTCTGCCGCTTGAGAAACCTCGACCGAACCATCATTGAGCACAATAACTTTTGTATCGTGCTTATGGTTGTAACGCCCCACCGCCGCTTGCAGACTCTCATCCCCGGCATCGGCTGCGGAGGCATCAAGACTGCCACTGTTGACCACATCCGCACCGCCACCCAAAGTGAACGACCCATCTTCATGTACCACCACACTGGTGGCCACATCCAATCCTTCGGTATTGACCGCTTGTGAAAACACGTCCTGACTCACACTGGCAGTCAGTAGTACTCGTCCCCCTTCGGCGAGGATCTCGCCACTGTTTAAAACCGCCGGATCGACGCCGATCTCATCTTGCAGGATGGCCTGAGTAATTTTCACACTGAGCAAACCAGCATTATCAAAACTGAGTACTGCTGCTTTACCTGCCGCCAATGTTACCGACCCCAACTTGGCCGCAATCAAACCCTTGTTTTTTACCTTCTTACCGATCAGGGCGACATTGCCGCCCACGGCAGCATTAATGATACCGCTGTTGATCACTTCACCATCAGTTCCAAGCACCTCATTAAAGACATAATTTCCATTCATAAAATCTTTTGAACTAATATCCAGCGTCGAGGCAACAATACCACCCACATTCACCACCGAACCGGGGCCAAAAAAAATGCCGTGTGGATTCACCAGGATCACCTGGCCATTGGCGTCGATACGACCGTGGATTTGAGAACCGTTATTACTCAGGATGCGATTTAAGGAAATGGATTGGCTATTAGGCTGGATATACTGCACCCGCTCATTGCTGTTGACGTTATAACTTTGCCAGTCAATCGCCATGTTCTGCGTGCCTTGCGTGATGGTGGTTTGATTGCCGGACTGATCAATCGTGCCCGAACCACCCGTCACTTCCCCTCCCTGAGGGCCAGCATGGGCATAAGGCAGCCAGACTAAATTACTAAACAGCAGTGATAAAAATATTGCCTGTATCCACGCCAAGACAGAACGCGTTACGTCCGTGATAGTTTGTTTCATTTCCTTGCCCCTGTTACACACTATGTTTATTTTATTCTCGTTCCCGCGCTCTGCGTGGAAATGCATACACCTGTTAACACTTTCTCGTTATTTTAGAATACTCGCTTATATTTTGTTGGGGTTCACATACTCTCCCCCAACATACCGAACTGAATTTTCCACACCTACGACATAAAAAAACCTGCTACAACAAAACAAAACATAGAGAAAAAAAATAGAAAAAAACTTATTATAAAAGGCCATCTAAATTGTTTACTAAACTGTTCTATTTTCCCCTCTAAGCCACTACGTTTTGCACTCCATCCCCAGATAAAGGCACCCGCATAATTTGGCACCCTAATTAATAGAGCAAATATACTGTCATGCGGAAACTCATAACCATACACAGCTTTATCTATTTTTTTAATTCGTGTTCGGCCTATATAAAATATTAATATTATGGCGATTAAACCAGAGCTCATGCCCAATCCGGACAAAACCAGAAAAACTGTATCATTTGCAATCATACAGATTAACCATGTTGGGTATTATTAATACGTTTTTTCATATAACACATTCCCCAATTCTCTCCCAATCATCCCCACATATTTTCCACCCAAAAAACCACCGGAGGCACCAGCGACAATACCACACCACAATAAGCTAGTCCCCACCGTTTGAATTCCAAAGACAACATTACAAGCAACATAGGAAGCCAAAGCCCCCCCGCCAGCCCCACCTACAATACTCCCACTCAATCGCCCCCCTTCCCCAAATGAAGTCCGGGCACATTCCTTACCCTCACCCACCGTACACGCCTCATGTATTTTCACGGCACTGTGCCCAACATCTAATCCAATGGCGGCATAACCACCGATCCTCAAATTTTTTGAAAGTCTGGCGACCTTAGCAAAGTTATTTGAAAATCCCGGCACGTCATTCACGGCATAGGGTTGCTGTTTCCATTGGTGCAGAGCGCTCTTGCTACTCAGGCCCAGACCCTTTTTAACCTGCCCCTGATCAAAGCTAAAGCCCAATCTGGATTCCCCCACAAGAGAACTCAGAGTTGTATTAAGTCGAGAAAATAATGCTTTTCGTTTCTGAAAAAACTGCGGATTGTTCAATCCACCCGTTGTTTTATAGGTTTTAACATACAAATCATTAACTTGTTTGAGGATCCCTTCAATATTTCTGACATGACGATTAAAATAGATCATGGTGGCACCGACACCGGCACTGCCCCATTGGGTTGCATTGCTTAACAACTGGTAATTCTCGGCCATAATTCGGGCCTCTTCCTCGCTGAGTTTAGCCAAGGTAGCGTCCACCTTTCGCGCAACCTCGGCCAACTCTGCCTCCCAACGTGAACATTGCTGGCTGTTGGGCGGCGTTACCACCACCATTTGGCCTACTTTAACGCGGTTGTCTTTTAAATGGCTGTTGATGACTTTGAAGTGATCAATAGCAAGCGGATTCGGCTGCTGATAAAGCTCACGTATTAAATCATCCACTGTCTGATTTTTCTTCACAAAATGATAAAACATCTCTCCCGGTGCATTGGCAAAATTTGGCATGTAAATCTCCTGTCCCTTTTTCCTTTATTGAATATTATGCTGAGCTTATTGTTTATCGGTTAAGGCCTTTGCGGGGCATCGAGTCACTCAGCCCAGCCTACCAAATAAACCCTCACCTCAAACTAATCACACGAACAGCCCTTAATCATACTCACCACCGACACTATAGGTTTTGGTGGATTCCGTCGCCATATAAACCAATTTCGTATCTGCCAAACTCGTTGTGGCAGCAAAGCCAGTGTAATTCAAATGCACGATACTATCATTACAACTACTTAGCGTCACAGCTACGCTGTATAAACTAGTATCTGCAATTGGTGTAATAGTGCCATCAATAGAACAGAACAAAAAAGTAAGGCTCTTCAGGAAAATCTGTGGGTAAATAATGGATGATTTAATAAGAATTGATTCACATTGAACTTCGATCCATGATGGTAGTTACCAGACCACTATCAAAAAAAGAAGCCCAATGCGAATAAGAACATTACTTAACGA
>JAFLJQ010000242.1 GCA_022712915.1 Gammaproteobacteria bacterium
CCAATTTAATCACGCTTTTTGACTACCCAGATGAAATCCGAAAAGTTATCTATACCACGAATGCGATTGAGTCCCTAAACAGCGGGATCCGTAAAGCGATCAAAAATCGAAAAATATTCCCTCATGACAATTCAGCATTGAAGGTGGGTTGGTTGGCCATTCAATCAGCATCAAAAAAATGGACGATGCCACTTCATCATTGGAATGTTGCACAGAATCGGTTTATGCTTGAATATCAGGGCCGGTTACCGAGAGGTTTCTAGCATTGACCAACCGGGCAGTTACACAGAATTATTTACAGGGTCCCATTTTTGTCATTGACCTTTTGTTTTTTACCATTCTCCAAAAGCATATGGATTTGTTGTTCAGTTAAAATAGCCACTCTATTTCTCCTTCTGTCAATATTGGGCTTTTAATTTCAATATGGTTTGCATGTATTGTAAAGATTATGACTTCGCATTGGTGGTGCAGGTGTTTTCTTCGGTTTTCACCAGATACCCTCTCCTTTTTTCATCAAGAGCAATAACTCATTCCAGCCTTATTCGTGAACGCTACCAGACAGGTGGTCTTAGTAAACACACTTCCCCCGCCAAGCTCATCTAGGCTAGCTTCGCTACCCAAGCCTCACTAGGGCGGTACCAATAAAGCATGTTTACAAAGCCCTATCTCCTGACTGGTTTGCTGCTGTTCACAAGGTGGAATTAACCGCTCTTGAAAATTTGAAAAGGAGAGCATCGTGACAGCTCAAAACCAACTAAACTACAGCCCTAGCCATCCTTGTTATTACAAGCTGGACGGCATAGTTCATAAGCCAAAGCAGATATTATCAGCCGTGAAGAATAGTGACTATCAAGGCTATATGGCTGATGATATAAAACAAGCAGATACCAAGCATGAGCCACAGCGCTCTAAGTTGCTACGTTCACTTAGGCAAGCTGTCATATTACGTTTACATGCTGATTTTGAGCGTTACCGCGAAGTTGCATGTGATTTGCGTAGGTTTCGCCTAATTAATGAGCAAAATGCACAGCCTATGTGCTCTTGTGTCCACACAAGCATGAGCCTCAAATATAATCATATCTACAATGACTTTGCTCATTTGGCTTACATTGATGAGTTATTGTCACAGCAACCTGATTTGTTCGGCTTCTAGCCTTAAACAACATCAGCCCTGCATTCTTACCAGTGCAGGGCTTCATTTCTCGTAAGTTGGCCGCAATGTCCATATTTGACAAATATGGACATATCTGGTATGGTTAATATAACGATGGAGTTAAGTCATGAATGTCAGTTTTACAACAAAACAGGAAGAATACATCGCCTCTCAGGTTAAAGAAGGCGATTACCAAAATGCCAGTGAAGTCGTGCGTGATGCACTTCGTTTGCATGAAGTTTACCGTCACCGCATTATTGAAGAGCTGCGAGCAGAGATTGCTAAGGGCTGGGATAGTCCTGTCAGCCCTCGCAATGTACAAGATATCCTCAAAGCCAAGCTGGAAGAAAGACGGACGTAATGCCGCAGGGTATATCATCCTATGAATTATCATCTGAGGCAGATCAGGATATCAGCGATATCTTTGACTATACGGAAGTTGAATTTGGCCTAGATCAGGCTGTTTCTTACGTTAGTGCGTTTGATGCATGCTTCGCTCAGTTAATTGAAAATCCTGAGCTAGGGCGTGAGCGCGGAGAAATCCGTGAAGCTCTTCGAAGCATCGCCTCTGGTTCGCACACAGTCTTTTACCGCATTTTCAAAGACCACATTCGTATCGTGCGCATCCTTCACGGCAGTCGTGATCTGCCAAAGCATTTCCAGTAAAGCCCCGTACCAAAAAGCCATCAGATTTGTAGCCTTTGCTTTTTCGCTTTGTCCATCAACTACCGGATGTGATTAAATTCATGATCAACAGGCTGCCACACTGAAGAATAATTCTCGCTAGAAAAACAGCTGGTTCGAACAACTCCGCTATCAAAACCTTCTACTACCGTTCAAACCGCACTTATTCCGAACGCAAGATGTGTGTTGTACTACAACACCACTTGGCAAGGGGACTCGCTGCGCGCCCCCGTTGCATCCCCCAGGCTTTTTGGTGCAGTTCAGGCATGAAGCCTTTCTTTCACCAAAGAACGTTTAGCCATTCAATCACCATTCAGGTGAGCCTCCAAGCTGCCCCCTAAACTCCCATAGCCAAGAGAGAATTTCATATCTCCCTTTGGAATCCCATAGATCAACCATACGCTGATTGAATACCGTGAGCGTTTCTCCGCTCAACCACGACCACTCTCCGCCAATGGAAGATGGCCAAGCAGCTATCCTTGGATGTGCTGTTTTGTATAGGTGCGGAAATAACAGTTTTAGGCGTTGACTTGTGGCTGGCACCATGACAATCTGTTGTGAACAACAGGAGCGGTGTTTAAGGAAATGCAGTATACTCAAGGGCAATTACGCAAAGCTGTTGGCTTGACTGCCGAGACCTATAGGCACTGGAAGCGAGTGCTTCCTCCATTTTCATCTCGTAATGGTCATTCAGCTAAATTTCTTGCTGGGGACTTACTTGCTGTTTCTATATTGAAACGTCTAACAGATGTGTGCTCAATAAAAGTAGGGAATTTAGCTGGCATATCTGATGAGCTTGTCAATTTGTGTAATAAAGTCTCATGGGATGAACTGGAAAAACTAGTTCTTCATGTGGATTTGAAAAATGATGCATGTATAACAACGCCATTACTTGAAAAATTTAGTACTTCAGATGTATGCATCATAGTTCCATTAGCTACTGTAGTATTTGAACTTCGTGCTGAATTATTAGAAATGCAAACAGAACATGCTCAAGGCCAATTGGCCTTATCAACTCAGTCTGAAAAAAAACTCACAACCCAGAATGGGCGTAATTAATGGGCATTCAAATGCATATTGATATTTCGCCTGAATGGCTGGAGGCGCTAGACTTACAGCGACGGAACTCTCCTGAGCTATATCTTCCAAAAGACTCAGCTGTTGGATCACCTCACGCTGGAGCAATTAGGGATTCTTTTGAAAAAATTGGCCTATCTGCTCTATTTTGTGTGCAAGGTGTTCCAACCATCGCGTACTTAGTTCAAGAAACCTATGATCAAGCGGCTGTAATCGAGGCTCATGCTAACTTATGGAATCAAGGGTTAGCTAGCTTACTATTGGTACTTACCGATGACACTCTTCGAGTGTTTTCACTCGCAAAGTTACCAGTTAAAAATGCCAGTGAAGAATTTGAAAATAAATGTCTTGTAGAGACTCTTGATCGCGTTGAAAAAGCAATCAAGATGAAAAGTTTAATATCAGGAGCTGAAACTGGGCGGCTTTGGCAAGAGCATAAGGATTTCTTCAAGCTTAATGAACGAATTGATACATACCTTCTAAACAACCTCATTCAATCTCATGCAGAGCTGACTGAAGACCTGGATACCGATTCAGCTCAAGCTTTGCTCATGCAGACTATGTTCGTTTCGTATCTTGAAGACCGTGGAATTATTAATGAGTCATACTTCCATTCGATATTCCCCAATAACATATCATCATTATATGAAATATTTATATCTAAGTCCGTTGAGAATTTAGAGTTATTATTTGGAGCCCTTGCCCGAGACTTCAATGGTAATGTTTTTGTTTCCCCTTGCTCATTTGAATCCAATGCCACACGAGTGAAATTGACTAGTAATCACTTGAATATATTGGGGCGGTTTAGATCAGGTAAAGAAGATATGAAAAGTGGCCAGCGCCACTTTTGGGGGTATAACTTTCAATATATTCCTGTTGAGCTGATTAGTGCTGTCTATGATAGGTTTTTAGGGGAAAAGGGAAACGAGAGAAAAAACCTTGGAGCCTATTACACTCCAATGTTCTTGGCAGACACTGTCATGGCGCAAGTATGGGACAATATTTCTACATCATCAAAAAATTCAGGGGCTTTTCTTGACCCAGCCTGTGGTTCAGGTGTCTTCTTGGTTAGGTCTTTCCAGTTATTGTGTGAACAATGGAAAATAGATCGAAATGTACAATCATTACAGTGGTCTAATTTATGCCTGACTTTAGAAAGAGTTCACGGCTGGGATATTAATGGCAATGCTGTTCGAGTAGCTATTTTTTCTTTGTATATTGCTTTATTGGAACAAGTATCACCTCCCGACATTAGGAAGCTCATTAAGAAGGGTAAAATATTGCCTGATTTGTGGGGTAAGGCCTTAATAGAGCAAGACTTCTTTACTGTTGAGGCAAATAAATCTCAATATGATGTGATTATTGGGAACCCGCCATGGGCAAGCAGACGAGGGCCAGAGCGAAAGTCAATTCAATGGTGTAAAGATAATAATTTTCCAATGCCTAGCAATGAAGATGCATGGGCATTTACATGGAAAACACTATTCCATCTAAAGAAAAATGGGCTTGCTTCATTTTTAGTTCCTGCTATGGGTTTTCTTCATAACCCAGAATCCTTTGAGGCAAGATCTCGATTAGTTGAGAATACTTATGTCTCTCGAATTATAAATTTTTCTGACCTCCGCTTTCAATTATTTGGTGGAGCTATAAGCCCTGCCGCACTAATTATCTTTAGCGCCGATGTTAATAATTCGAAGCCTTATAATATTGATTATTGGACACCTAAAGCAAACCTCAACCTTCAAACTAAACGAAGTATTACCATTACAAGCGCGGATAAGGCCGTTGTTAGTTCGCATGAAATACGGAAAGATTCTTCTGTCCTTAAAACACGCCTATGGATGAGGCGAATTGATAGGAGGTTATATGATTACCTATCTTCTTATGAACGTCTAAGTGGTTTTATTAAACCTTTTGGGCGGTCTAAAAAACATGATGTCAAAGAGAATGATGAATGGCTTATAGGTCAAGGATTTGAATCTTATAATAATAGACCGTCAACGTTACCTCACGTCAGCCAAGAGGTCATAAAACACCCCTATTTGCCAATTCAGTCTGTCGATAGATTATTCCAAAAACCATTATCTACAACTCCATGGCCTTCTACGAATCTTCGTAGGAAAGGCTTTGAACTAGCCTATGGTAAACGCAAAATATTGATTTCTAGGGGGGTAGGAACCTCTCAAATGCGCTTGAAAGCAACATACTGTAAACAAAAAGTAACTTTCAAACAGATCTTAATGGCTATTATTTTTCCAAAACAAGAATCCTCCAAAGCCAAAATATTAACTGCCTACCTCAACAGTAAACTCGCCATTTGGTTTGCTTTTCATGGGACATCTTCGTTTGGAGCGGGTCGTCCAGAAGTAAAGCAGGCAGAACTGCTAAAACTTCCATTCCCATCCGAAAAAACATTAGGTGAAGATAGTAAAGCCATCGAAGAGAAAATACTGAGTATTATCAACAAGCTTGAGCAAAACTCATCGGCCGTTATTTCGCCAAGTAATGATGTGGATTCTGCCCTATGCCAAATTGACGCGCTGATCTATAAATATTTTGGTCTTTCTGATGAAGAAATTATAATCATTGAAGACACCGTAGATTATATTATTCCGGCATCTCAACCTCATCAAAATACTGTTCCATATATTTGGAGCACGACCGATCCAACAGATAGACAAGAGTACGCAAATACTCTTGTCTCAGAGTTAAATAAATGGCTGAATGGTGAGTATAAGATTTCAGCAAAACTGGTAGGGAAAAGTGAGGATTTTGCTCTTCTTGAATTATCATTAGGCTATTCTCAGGCGGAAAATACGCAAAAATACCTAGAATCAAATTTAGATATTGGGGCTTCTATAGCTAAGCTGATGAGTTCGGCGAACATTGAGCTACCGGGTAATTTTACACTAATCCCAGATTTTAGACTGTTTATTAAAAATAAGCTGTATTTGGTAAAGCCCTTACATAGACAGTATTGGATGAAATCTTCCGCATTAGAAGATGCAGATTCAATCGCCTTAGATATCCAATCATATGTACACCCCGCTAAGGAATTAGGCAATTCATGACATTAGGAGATATGGCTCATTGGAAAAATCGTTTTCGGACAGCAGACCAGAGGTTTACTGAAAGACTTGTTACCCACTGGCCTAAATGTTGTAGTTTGTTAACTGCTGTATCTGAAGAGGATGATATTACAAACAATTTAATTCATCTTTTATGGAGAGATCAAGAAGTTAGGCGTATAGGTTGGCCAGAGGCACAATATGTTCCTTTTGGGTCAATAGGTAGTATGGGGGCTGTGACTGGAAAAGGTTATATAGACATGGCTCTCATTTTAGATGATAACAGAGATATGTATGTCGCCTATGAATGTAAGCGATTAAATGTATTATATAAAGGTAAACGATTATCCTTGGCTACACCCTACGTTACAGAGGGCCTATATAGATACATCAATCAACAATATTCTTATTCTCTCCCTATGGCCTGTATGTTGGGGTATGTAATGGATGGCGATGTGGGGTTTGCTCTGGATAAAGTGCATGCCGCAATAAAAACTCATGCTGGTGATGAAAAGCTAAAATTCGACCCCATTGATTTAGATAAGATAGGAAGCGATAAACGCTTCCAAACAACACATAAAAGAGTTGATGGATCAACTATTGAAATAAATCATACATTTTTATCTCTCTAGTACGTATGTTCTATACAAAATCAAATGAGCTGGCTTTAAACAATTAATATCACCTCAAGGACTCCTTGTCTTTGAACCAATCTCTCTCTCTGAATATTCTTAATCGATGCCAGAGCGTTTCTGCGTTGATGCGTGTTTGGTTCACTTCCTGCAAGTTCGTTGAACATATCCCTTAATAAACCGTGAAGTTCGGGTTTGCTTTTTGTGGCTAGTTCAAATTTTGTTATTAGTTTCATTTCTACCTCCTGTTTTGGAGGCCGCTGCTTTGCGGCCTTTGATAAGGCCGGTATGCGAAAAGGAATGAAGAGTGGCACCTTTGGTCGTAACGCCAGAGGAGAAGCGCTTGTCGTTTGCTATCTCTTTATTCTGTTTCGCTAAAAACGAGTCCTGAAAAAGGCTTCAAGGAGAGGCTTCAAATTGTCATAGGTGGGAATGCTGATATCGCTCATAT
>JAFLJQ010000170.1 GCA_022712915.1 Gammaproteobacteria bacterium
TGTGGATGCTGTAGAGAAATATATTCGTTTTTATAATTACAAGCGATTGCATTCTACCCTTGGATATTTAACACCTAACCAGAAAAAAATGGAATTGAAAAATGCGGCTTAAATTCTTTCCAATAAAACTTGACCACTACAGGTGGACAGCTGAACATATTGCCCTAAGAGCCATTGATGACACCGATGCGTTTCCAGAAGATGATTCCTATCTGAATAAAATCATCAACATGAAAGATCTGGACAGACTATATCCATGGAGAGGTTATTTGACGACAACTTTATACCAACACGGAAAGAAAAAATAACAAGTTACACTGTCATCGTCAAAATACCCATTGGACAGTTAACGCTGAGTGAGCAAGATGGCCTCACAATATAATTTCAGTTCACAAAAAAAATTCCACATAAAGAAAAACATCATCGCCACGGTTCTAACAACAGATAAAAACCGAGAGCACGCTAGTCAATAACTGAAAATATCATCACTACTGTCCCGTTAAGTATTTAATCCATTTAAAGTTCTAAACCGCAAAGGATCGCAACGTTATTTTTTCTATAATTAGAGGGGAATTTGGGGTTGTCCGAAGTATTCAATAGCTCATTTTTATGAAATCCCTGATTTGTTTTTTCTTTGCGCTTCTTTGCGATCTATGCGGTAAAGGGTGTTTTACGAGCATTTTTCATGTCTCATACCCATTTCAAGCTCCTCAAGCCTTTATGTGCCAGGTAGATACAAGATTTTTTAGATTATTAACAGGACAGCAGTGATGTGTCATCTACGCAAGTTGTCATCAAATGATTCAGCCAAGCCAAAAACCATATCCTTTTCTCGCCAAACTTTTACTTTTACGCCATCAACTACATGTTCTGATTCAGAAAGCTTGGCCAAAGTTTCACTGTATTGCGTTTGATATAGCGTATAGACATTACCCTGAGAGTCAACCAGTCGTGTTTGTGCCGCAAGCTGCCCCTGGATAGAGCAATATCGAGCCCCATCCATGTGGTAACTATATTGTGCCAGCCTGGAAGATGCTGTGGGAATAAAATCGAGATCGATCATAATGCTGCCAAGCTGAATATATGTGCTGGCACTAAACTCACTTGGCAGTTGTTTATTGTGATTGAGTGCAATCTCATGTGCCACCCTCAGTGGTAAAGGCACTAATCCAGGATTAATGAGAGACTGCATAAGAACCATCGTCACAATAACAAATGACACACTAGCCGCGATTGAGAGGTGTTTTTGATATTGCCAGCGCCTCATCCAATATGAGGATTTCCCATTTTCAGATTCTTCCTCGGTTCGTGATAATTTCCCCAGAGTAATCAAATCCTTCATTTTGTCATCAGACAAACTCTGATTAGCATAGTATTTTTTAATGTATTTATTAAGGGGGTCAGTATTCACAGTGCAACCTCCGCATATGTTTTTTGTAAATGGCGACGAACTTTTTGTCGTGCACGATGACTTAAACTTAGCACCGTATTTCTGGGCGCATTAATGATGTCAGAAACTTCTTGGGCGGTATAACCTTCTACAACAGTTAAGTAAAGCACTTCACGTTCTACTGCTCTAAGCTGGGAGAGGGCCGATTCAAGTTCCTTGCAGTCGAAATCATTTTCTAAAATTGCTTGCTCATGTTCGGTAACCGGATCATAGGGTTCATTGATGTCATCTATTGATACTAGGGGAATAAGCTGTTCTCGCTTCCACTGATTGATAAAGCGACTGCGTATAGCACTAAATAAATAGGGCTTATTCCAAGGGCCACGCGCACGGATGGTAGAGAGCCATCCTTCTTGAACCAGGTCTTCTGCTTGTGCTTTGTCTCTAACCAGTGACATAGCATAACGGAATCCGCTCTGAAGTAACTCAGACACTTCATTATCAGGTACATCCTTAGACATTCAATCAGTATTTCCTATGATTTTGACTTAAAACAGTATTGTATGGTAACACGGCACATATTATGTAATGTTTTCTAGGGCATGGTTCTAGTTTGTTTGTTGTGTGCCTATTCACAAGAAAATTAGGCATATCTACTGTAAACAAACTTGAAGTGGAATTGATTGCATCTTTTACAAAAAAATAAAATATTCAATATTATGCAATCATTCAGGGGCTTTTCTTGTTTTAGCGTTTGTCTTTCAACGATTAAAGGAGAAAAGTCTAATGCGATATTTAGATATGTTGCACTCAATGCCACGCCTGGATTTGGCGACACTTATATTACGTGTCGGTCTGGGTGCATTATTTGTAATCGGAGGTATAAGCAAGCTAAGTCAGTTACTTGATCCTTCACGTGAAGCCGCAATACTCGCATCATATTGGGGTGGAACAGGCTATGTTAATGCATTTTTTAATGATTTTTTGTTCTCATCTGAGATAATCACACCCTGGTTTTTCTTAACATCGCTATCAGCATTTGAATTGGTAAGTGGTGTGGCATTGATCATTGGGCTTGCCATTCGCCCCTTGAGCTTGATCTATGGCTTTTTATTATGGACATTTGTTGTTGCTCTGCCTGTTGTCACAACACCAGGCGTTGTGCCAGACATGAAGACCCATATGTCACCGGCGTTATTGGTTCAAATCCGGGATGTGGCGCTTTCAGGAATAATGTTTGTGCTTTATAACATGGGATCCGGGCCTTGGAGTGTGGATCGATCTCGCGGTTTTGAGGCAAGCAATTTGCCTCGAGTAAGTTGGGATAACCTGGGATTGCTGTTAAGACTTTCTATGGGACTTGCCTTCTTGGTAGGTGGTTTGTTTGCCGGCCGTGACTATATCCCTACATTTGGCACAAGTGAGTGGATTTTATTGCCTATAGGCTTGTTATTGATATCAGGAGTGGGAGTGCGTTACATAGGGTATTTGGTTATGGCTGTCATGGTTTGGTACATGATATACAAACTTAATATCGATAAGAGCCTTATCGCGAACCTGAATTCATTTAAGCGAGAGGTCGCCTTTTTAGCAACAGGTGCTGTGCTGGCTCTTTTAGGTGGTGGTTCATTATTTACTCTCAAGGCATTATCTAAGACAGATACTAAATAAAGTACACTGTTGTGAACTGACTATTTGCTATGAGGTAAAATTAAGACACCAGTATCACTGTTTAGTTGTGATACTGGTGTTTCCATTATCAGGTTATCAAATATTGTAATTTATGGCTGCTCTGTTAACAATCCAGACAAATTATGACCCCTATAAAATAGACGTAAAACACACTTTATCGCGTAGAATGAAAAGAGGTACAGAGAAAAAATCAATTTAACATTTTATAAAAAAGAGCCTGAATAACCCTGAAATACTCTCATTTTCAAATCTCACAAGCAGAGACCTCAGAGGTCATAGTTTGCCTATTTTAATTAATCGTTCTCCAGAGGCACAATCAAATAAATCCAGCATGGCCTGCCGTGCGTTATCCGCTCAACAACTGACGCCGTCGCCAGAATGGCTGCCGACGGTAACGGGTTTCGGACATATACAACTGATTTCGCAACGACGCATATTGGCTAAACTGATCAAAGACCATGTCCTGATAGTCGTTAATGGCTTGATTATCTTTTTCTCGCCAGAAGCGGGCAATGGCAGCTCCCGCTTGCTCACCGTGCATTAACGCCTTGGTAATACCTGCCGATGTCAGTGGATCGTAGCTACTAGCCGCATCACCAACAGCTAACCAACGAGTCCCTACGACGCAAGAAAGAATGGCCGAGGGTGCCGACTTTACTTGCAGATCGGGAAGCTGTTGCAATAACAAAGAGGGTAACCACTTTTTTAACCCCTGTGTTCTATGTAGCTGTTGATTCCACTTTTCAGGACTAGCCAATGCTTGTTCTTTAATGATGGTGGCATCGCTGGTTAACGATACGATGATTTTATCTCCAGGTAAACGTGCCGCGTACCACCAACCATTCTCTGTCGCTTCGGCAAAAGTGCGGTTGGACACCTCCAAATCTTTTGGTACGGAGAATATCGCAGACAGGCAAATCACTTCATCAAGCACATTCCTGGCAACACCTAACCGCCTGGCAAAACAAGCCCCCTGGCCACTCGCATCAACAACAAAATCAGCGCTAACACTTTTTTCCTCTCCATTTTCGAGCTTAAATAACAACTTAAATCCAGATGTTTGTTGAGTGACTGAGTGCAAACGCCAGCCATCAAAACATTGAGCACCGTGAGACTGTGCCTGCTTATACAATTGCAAGTCAAATTGATTTCGGTCCAGATGAAACCCTTTGCCTACAGGATTCAACCAAAAATCATTATACCCGGGGTTATTATCCCCCCAGATCGATACACTGCCAGAACAAGCAAGATGTGCCTTTTCCGACAAAAGATGACTGACACCGAGACGCTCCAATACTGGCGTCGCCGCAGGGGGGATGCTTTCACCGATTTTTATTTTTGACCTTTGTCTGGCATTAAACAGCCGTACATCATGTCCTCCTGACTGCAATAGCGACAAGGCAGTCGCAGAACCGGCAGGACCACCGCCTATGATGGCGATGATCTTGCCTGTCATGGACCACCGAGTGCGTTGTCTACCGACAAAGTAATTTTTCCGCGCAAACGCTCTAGCCCCTATTTAGGCCCGCAATCATCTGGCGTCTGATAACCAGGAAGGCTTGCTGTCGGCCACGGCTGAACAATATCACCGTCGTCATCAAACAGGCTCGCAACTTCAACAAACTTATCCGCACCGTAGTTGCCCCCTTCAGTGGCGGGCACCTGAATGCCCTGAATGACAAAACCGACCTTGTGCCAATTTTCAACAAAGTCGAAATAACACTGATATCGACCCTCCTGCTGAGGGTAATCACTGTGAGTCCCTTTGCCTCGCAGACTAAATAACTGCCCTCCCAGACTCCAGGTTTTACTCGCGGCATCATAGGTGCATTTATCCGCCGGATAGACATTTACTGGACGTTGCGCGGGCCATGACCAGTACAAGGTGTTATTTTCAGATGGGTTTGGATCCGGCTCGTGTGTTGCACAGCTGTTGTAGTCAGTATGCCAGGGCAATGACATAAATTTGCATAGATCACCCGGCTCAACGGCCGCAGTGCGTAGAGGTATATAGCCCACTTGCAGGAAAGGTTGATCTTTTTGTGCCGTTGCATAATTTAATTTTTGTCCATTCACTCGAAAGGGGCCGATGACGCCTTTCCAATTTTGTTTATAAAAATTAACATCACGGACAATAAATGTTAGATCGATACCGGGGGAGTAACGGCCACCCAGACAGTTTTCCAGAACCACTTTATCGAGCTTCTCACCTGCACCCAGAGCTACCGCTGCATCTACTGATTGGCCTGCATACCATTGGTTCAATAAAAAATATTGTGTGGGCGTTACCGATAAAAAACTTTTCATCGCATCCCCCAGTGCAAGCGGCATTTTCACGCCTTCGTCATTCTCTGCTGCGATATTTGGATCTCGAATCAAGGACTTAAAATCGGGTATTTTTTTCTTTGGGTCGTCAGAAGGTTTTATGCTCATGATGTAGTCATGACCTTTAATGCCCCCAGATGGCAGATTTGTATTCCAACGCTGTAAAAAAGCGCCATGAAAAACACTTAACACGTCACTGTCAAAGGATGCCTTAAAACTATTATTGTATTTTCCAGCAGAGTACATGCCAGGGATCAGGCCCAGATTTTCTATCCAGGTAGAATAGGCATCATCCCAGGTAGAGACGACATTGCGGGTCTGGGGTGCATAACCGGGGTCGGTTGTGACCACCCAGCCCCCCACGACGGATGCTGTGGTAGCGTCACCAAAAACAATCACGGCATCCACCGGGCCATCAGAGGTATCGTCAAACCAACCATTATTATCGATGGGATCACTTAATGATGCTGGTTTACCATCTGTTTTTATACAGCTGGTTTTTCCATATGCGCCAATGAATATTAATCGACCCGTACCCTTTTCAATGGTAATTTCCCCCAGCGTGTCTATATCTCCCAGTGGATTTAACAGGGTAAAATGATCCGATGGAAAGCTGACCGGATAATTCGCCTGGCCTTCAATCTGGCCAGAATCGTTTAAATAGGTACTGGGTGTTGTCGCATTAAATGCCAGGGTCTCTGTTCCACCTGAGCTAGCTTTAATCACTCTTGGGCCAGGGTCTATAACCAGTTTTTGTCGCCTTTCGACCAGGGCCAAATCTTTTCCAAAGCTGGGGTTTCTAATGGGTGGCGTGTTACCGTGTTCATAGGAGACAATGCCTTCCTCTTCGCCTTCTGTATTAGTAATAGAATAGTTGTTGCCTTTTTTATTGGCCGCGTGAACCATCCAGAGAATATCTTTAATGGTTTTACCATTTACATTATCACCAATTTTTACTTCGCGCCCTGGATCATTCGAGGGATACTGTTTTTGCTCCTGATCATAAGCAAAAATTCGGAAACGGGCCGCTTGGCGTAAAAGGTTTTGATTCTTGTCGCGCAAATCAGTCGCTTCTATAACGGTATCTTCGGTGCCAGTCTTAATCGGCAAACCACCAAACAGGCCTGTTTGTTTATCTACCAGTTCACCTGCCGCGGTTTCAGGTGCAATATAATACTCCTTACTGGAGCCAACACGGGCAAAATTTATTGTTGGATGTACCCGGAAAATGGTATCTGTCATGATGCTGTCCTCCTGGACGAAAATAAATGTTAAGCATATACAATATGAATTATATTTAAGGGGCCTACTCTAAATCCCTGCGTATTAACGTCGTTTAGTTGCGGCACTGGGCTGTGTTTGTTGAGACCAGAAGTAAATATTAACAAATGCATGGCTAATATTAAGATTCAGGGCAGGCAAAGGATCCAGTGTTTCTTTCGAAGGGAAACGTTGCAGCGTATTATGACAGCGGAAACAATTATTCATGGTACTTTGAGTCTGAGTGAATGTTTCTATCGTAGAATTTGACAACTTTAAAGAGCCCGTAAGCGCCTGATCACCACCCAGCCCATCAGTTGCTAAAGAAAGCCCTGGCTTTAACTGATTAGTATTAAAAAACCAGATAGCGCCCACTTCATAATAATTTCCCCACACATCGTCAGATGCTAATTTTGCATGTACATCGTTATTTAGAGATGCAATATTATTATCGTTAGTCTTCATATCTTGTATTTTCTGTGTTGGTTGCTCAGGATTGTTACCGAATTCAAACTGCCGACACACTTGAGTGATAGGGCTTAATTTTTGAGTTTTTTCATTCAATTTCAAAACCAATGAATCTGCTGGATTTACATTACAACGGGCATAGCGTGTTTCTGCAGTATAAAATAGCCAATTTTTATCAGAAACAATGGTATCAGGTGTTGGATTTTCGGGTACATTAGGTGCATTAGATTTATGTTCAAAGGTGGCCCAAATCATTTCCGGGTGTCCATTCACCACGCCGCCAATATGGAACCCCACTAAGGCTACCGTTACAGTTTCTGATGATTTTGGATCGATAACGATTTTTCCACCTTTATTTCTCAACTTATTGACGCTGGTCTTCATGGTAAAGAAGCCATCGACATTTTTGCCAGCGGGCACAATCTTCCAGGAAGCCTTCAACTCCAGGGTACTAATATCAAAAGGCGTATTTGGATTAAATTTCTGCACCTCTGCGGGGTTCGTTAGCTTGTTATGCGTTATAAAATCAACAAAGGTAGGATTTACGTATTGAGAGTAGTAAACGGCTCGTCCCTGGTGATCCACCAAAATACCATCGGTGCCCGCCTGTAAATACTCATTAAATGTTTCCGGTGTTGCACTTTTTGTCATCCTTGGCATCATGCTACGGGAATCCATCCCCAATAATGATAGAGGCGACTGAAAAGACAAAAACCGGGGTTCATTACCCTGTTTCTGCGTCAGCCATAGAAACATTTGCCAGGACCATTGATGAAATTCACAATTACTATTGCTACCAAAGGCCGCATCGTCCGGCCTTGGGGTTTCACTATGTGGAAACCAATCTGACTTTGAAAGACAAGGCCCCTCATCTGCTGCCCGCACAGCAAAAGAAAAACTAAGCGCAAAGGTAATCATAAGGAAATAAATAACGCTGTGGTAGCGAGTGCGCGAAAAAATTAAACTTAACATGAAGCTCTCCTTAATTTTATTTCATCCAATGTTATAAAATAGTCCATCTAACGTTGGCGTGTGTAATCAACAGGTTAATCGAAGCTAAAGCGATGCGGCTTCATAAAACATAAAACATAAAACTTAAATGAATCCTCTCTAACTGTCGGCAACCCCCTCTTTAAAAATATGGGCGTTCGAGCCCAAACAACCACTCTTTCCAAGACAAGAGGAGTAAGATACTAGGTGCTACATAGCACTAAATCAAGATTCATTGCACACATGCCACGACCGTCAAGTAACCCACTACAACAGCACCAAAAAAGCGCTTATCGCAACCACGATCGCATAGACATTAAATTTAGAGAAGAAAAAACAAGCAGTTTAGATGCAAAGCAACAAGCCCATATAAGCACGTAATAAAAAACTCACAATAGTGATTATATTAATGTCATTAACGGCAATACATATAATTATATTGAGGGAACTATAAGGCAGAAGTCATCATCATATTGTGTGATGCTGCACCACAACCAAGACACACCTTTCATTTTCATATACATTTTAATCCACCCTACTAATAATACTTTCACTCTACGCATTGGTTGCATATGTAACAACACATTCAAAACCGCAACAGATAACCAACCGATAAACACAAGCACTCACAAAGCAAACAACCCTAATCGACCATACTTACAATTTGTTATCCAACAAGCTTTCAATTGCATGGCTTATATACTACTTTCATGTAATAACAATCACACTTAATATAAGCGACCTTGTCATCAAGAAAACAATCGGTGGTTTTACTTTAATTTTATATGTATTCATAAATAGTGGCTTTCGGCATTTTTTATTTAAATAGTGGGTAAAAATGTCACAAAACCTTACTGATACATAACAAGCCGGCCAAGTACGTTAATACGATAAAACATAAACCTATCACCTCGACTACCACATTTTATTTAGAGATAAAGTACATCAACAACAACATACATTTCACTCATCAGAAGTAATGCAATCAAAATTGTTAAACAAAGGTAAACAGCATGATAAATTTGGCCGGATTTGAAATCACAGACACCATCGCAGAAAACTCACACCGTTCTATTTATAGAGCAAAACGCAACAAAGATGACTTGCCGGTCATTTTAAAAGTATCCAACAACTCAGATGTCTCGCCTGCACTGTTTATGCGATTCAAACAAGCCCAAAAAACAACGGCCATCTTGCCCGGTACTTCGGTAGTAAAGACAAAAGATCTTAAAAAAATAGGCAAGCACCTTGTGCTGGTCAACGAAGATTTTGGCAACATACCAATTCGTCAATGGATGACACGACAAGACATTTCTTTAGAAGATAAAATAAAAGCCGCCATTTATATAGCAGAAACAATAGGTCACATTCATTCTCTACGCCTAATACATCAAAATATCAATACTGAAAGCATTGAAATCAACCCTGGAACGCTTGAAACAAAACTTTCCGACTTTGAATATTCAGCATTCTCAAATGACGAAGACAACAAGCGCTACACACTTGAACAATCGACAAGTGACATACACTATATATCACCTGAGCAAACTGGCCTGATAGCATGGCAACGTGATTATCGAACAGACTATTATTCATATGGCATCGTACTTTACGAGCTATTCACATCACAACTTCCTTTTCAAACAGACGATGTGGAAGAGATGGTCAATTTTCATCTTGCCAAGATGCCGACACCACCGAACATGATCAATACAGACCTTCCTCTTGCAATTTCAAATATTGTAATGAAGTTATTAGAAAAATATGCAGACAACCGGTATCAAGGATACATAGCGATAAGAAATGACCTTCAAAAATGTCTTGATTCATTACAAAGAGGTATTGGCATACCAAATTTTCAACTTGGATTGAATGATGTAGCAGATCAATTTCATATTGGAAGTGAATTATATGGTCGGGATGAACAGCTAAAAATATTAGACGATGTGATTAGTAAGTCTGTCCACGGGGACATTAACAAAACCGTCGTGTTGTTAACCGGTGCCTCAGGGACAGGGAAATCATCTCTTATCAACCAGGCGAAAAAAACAATCAGCAAAAAATACGGATTTATGATTCAAGGTAAATTTGATCAATATCAAACCGGCGTGCCATACATTGCATTCCAAAAAGCTTTTGACCAATTAGCAGCAGCACTTATTTTAGAAAGTGAGGAGTACCTTTCTCGGTTGAGAAAGCGTGTAAAATCAACGATAGGGACATCCATTCAAGTAATTATCGAATTATCTCCCTCTTTATCAGTGATATTTGGAAAACAAGATTTATTGCCCGAGGTAGATGCTCAGAAAGCAAAAAATCGTCTTAGCAATGCCGTCCAGGGGTTCATAAAATGTATAGCGGGTCAAGAACATCCTTTAGTGCTAGTTCTTGATGATATGCAATGGGTAGATGATGCATCATTAGAACTATTAAGTTCAATTATTATAGGGAAAAATCATAAATCATTCTTAATTGTTATCTGCTATAGAGACAACGAAGTAGATGACACACATATCCTAAGAAAAAAAATACATGAATTTGAAAGCCGCAACATTCCAATCGAGAAAATTGAGCTTGACACCTTAACCATAAAAAATGTACAAGAAATGGTCGTTGATTCATTAAAAAGAGACAGCAAGGACATTCAGGATATAGCATCTTGGGCCTACAAACATACAAACGGCAACCCATTTTATGTCCGACTATTTCTACAAGATGCTTATCGAAAAGATGAGCTTTGGTTTGACCCAGTCAGCGAACAATGGAAGCACAGGGTTGACAAAAAAGAAGAAACACAACCTGTCGACGTAGTCGACTTCATGGCTAGCATATTAAAACTCCTTCCATTTCAAACAAAAAATTTATTAAAATTAATAACGTTATCTGGCGGCAACATAACGCTTGACATTCTTAGCCTACTCAACAAAATGGACTACAGTGACGTAGAAATAGCCATCAAGCCTGCAGTTTCTAACGGCCTTGTTATAAAACATGGAAACAGGGTGAAGATATCACATGATCGAATCCAACAAGCGGTTAATTCACAAATTGAAAAACATGAAAAAATAAAATTTCATCTTGAAATAGCAAGAAATCTAAATAAAGGCCTAAATGACAAGCAACATAATGAAAAATTATTCAAAATACTCTACCACTACAATTTATCCCGCGAATCAGTAACAGATAACGACGAACGTATTGTCATATTGCAGTTAAATGTTGACGGCGCAATAAAATCTTATTTGTCCGGCGCATACAAAAACGCGCTTGAACATTCGACGATTGCAAAATCTATCTTGAGCTCACAAATCAAATTAAACCACGACCTAAACTACCGCGTCAATTATGCGCATGCAAAATCATCATACTTAAACGGTGAATACCTACAGGCAAAAGAAATAACAGAAAATTTACTAAAAGAAGCAAGAACGCTTGATGAAAAAGTACCTGTGTATGACCTCTTAAAAAACATAAACATGAATCATGGCAGCGACCTAAGTGAAGTGGTGGCGACTGGCATAAACATACTTAAAATTTCAGGTATAAACATTCCAACAACCCATAAAAAACAAGTTTCATACATGAATAAACTTCAAGCGTCATTAAATGTCCCATTAAAAAAATTGAGTACGGAAGACATATTGTCACTTCCCAGAATGGAGGACAAACACCAACTTTTGATCACTAAGCTTTGCATGGATGTTTCTGAAGCTGTTTATTACACTGGAAATATTAACTTGATGAAAATCATGATATTAACAATGATAGACGCATCACTAAAGACTGGAAATTCAGCCGAGTCAGCTTTTGCATATTCAATGTATGGCATGTCTCTCTCGATAGATGAAGACTATGAGGAAGCGTATAAATTTGGCCATTTAGCAACTCAACTAATTACTCACTTGGACAACAAAGATTTTCTTCCCAAAGTAAACAACTTATTATGTATTTATACCAATATTTACAAACGACCAATTTCAACAAGCATTTCCCTTTACAAAGATAGCATTAAGTATTGCAAAGAAAATGGTGACTTTCTTTATGGTGTGTGGGCATCTTTTTCACATGTATGGTCTGGGCTAATAAGTGGACGTGATTTAAGGGAAGTTTATCTTCAATCTGTCGATAATTATGATTACGTTAATGAAACAAATGATGAAAAAATGAATAAAGCCTACAAATTAGTACAGGCTACGATAAAAGCACTAATGGATGATACTAGTGATATCATTCAACTTTCTGACAAACAACTAGATTTTGATAAACTTCCCATTGAATGGAAAACCAATGCTTTTTTACCTGGCCCTACATGGTATGCCATATTACAGTGTCAAATATTTGCCCTGACTGGTGAATTTAATCTTGGCGTACAAGTAATACGAAAACATGCTGAGAATTTATCCCCAATGGTTGTCCTCTTCCCCATCACTCAATATTACTTTTATTATGGGCTATGTCTAGCGGGTCGAATCCAATCAAATTATAATGGAACTAACCAACAAGATCATACCGAATTAGATGGTTGCATCAAAAAACTTGAAAAATGGTCGAAAACTTGTCCTGATAATTTCTTACCTCAGTATCTATTACTCAAGGCTGAACACGCAAGAATTTTCGGCAACCATTGGCAAGCTTCTGAGCTTTATAAAAAATCAGCCTCCAAAGCAAAAACATTACATCTTAACAACATCGAAGCCATTGCTCACGAAACTGCAGGCCGCTTTTGGTTAACCGAGGATTACAAGCATTTCGCTAAAAGCTGTATAGAAAAATCTATCAACAGCTTCTATTTATGGGGCGCCATGGCAAAAGTTAAACAATTAAAAACAAAATACAGCGTGCTATTAGGAATAGAAGAAACAAACACTTCCAATATTTCACTAACAAAAACAATTAACCACGAAAGCGCCATTAACACCATTGACTCCATTGACATGCTTTCTGTCATAAGGGCATCGCAAGCCATTTCAAGCGAAATAAATTTAAATAAGATGCTGAAAAATTTAATGCACACTCTGACCGTCAACGCTGAAACAGAGAATGCTGTCCTGATCAGAGAACGTGAAAATCAATGGGAGGTCGTAGCCGATTCATCAGAAAACTCACTCTATGAGAACAAACCTTATCCAGTTAAAATAAACAAATACAATCAACTGCCTATTTCCATTATTCAACATGTCATACGATTTGGCGAAAGCGTAATTCTCAACAATGCATGTGAGTCAGGCGATTTTATCAGCGACCCCTATATAAAAAGCCAACAGGCTCGTTCTATTGCATGCATACCACTACATAGCAACAACAAACTTAGCACAATCATTTATTTAGAAAATAATTTAGCCACTTTTTCTTTTACTGATGGAACGCTAGAAGTATTACGCATCCTCTTGTCACAAGCCGTTATTTCACTGGAAAATTCAATATTATATGATCAACTAAAAAATGAAATACAAATACGTGAAGAGGCAGAAAACAGAGCATCCTTGCTGTTAAATTCAACAGGAGAAGCAATATATGGCCTGGATAACCACGGCAAATGCATTTTTGCTAATCCTGCATGTGTAAAAACACTGGGATATACAAGCACGGATGAATTATTAGGCCGTGAATTGGTTACTACAACGCATTACCCGCCGAATACATTTTCCGACAAACAATCAATCACAATCGAATTAGCCAATAGTAAAGTATATCAAACCATTGAAACTGGCAACGGGGCATACTGTGACGACGAGTATTTATGGCGTAAAAATGGGGATAAATTTTCTGCCGAATATTGGTCTCAACCAATCACAAAAAACGGTCAAACAAAAGGTGTCGTGGTAACATTCAATGATATTACTGAACGGAAAAATATCACACAGGAACTCATCAATCATAGAAATCATTTAGAAGAATTAGTTGCCATACGAACATCCGAGATGAGTGAACAGTCGCAAATCATTAATCAAGTTCAAGACTCTGTTTTTAGTATGGATTTGTCAGGCAACATTAGAAGCTGGAATCATGGTGCTGAAAAACAGTTAGGGCATTCCTTCGAGGAAGTTATTGATAAACACATTTCATTTGTCTACCCGGAAAGCTATCATGACATACTCAGTAACACAGTCATTCCATCTGCGATAGAGCATGGAAAACATGAAATTGAGATATGTCTAAATCAAGATACAGGTGCAAATCTGTACACTCATTTATCACTCTCCTTATTAAAAGACGAGTCAGGCCAGCCACGAGGCCTTGTCGCTTATTCCCTTGACATTACGGATCGAAAAAAATCACTAGCTTTACTTTCACAACGTACCACCGAATTAACTGCCGTTAACAAAGAGCTTGAATCTTTTTCATATTCTGTTTCTCATGATCTGCGGGCGCCGTTACGTGCAATAGATGGATTCAGCATAGCACTGCTAGAGGATTACAATGACAAACTTAATGAGCAGGGCAAAGACTACTTACATCGTGTACGCAGTGGTGCACAACGCATGGGAGAGCTCATTGATGATTTATTACGTTTATCACGCGTAACGAGGACAGAGATAAAACCCGAGCACATCAACCTTAGCCATGTCGTAGAGTCCGTCATAATGAAGATAAATAACATGTATCCTAAAAATACACTATATTACTCTGTAACACCAGAAATGTATTGTAATGCAGACCCACGCCTGTTACTCGTCGCCCTGGAAAACATGATAGGCAATGCATGGAAATATTCACATAAAGTTGAACACCCTTCAGTTGAAGTCGGCTCAAAGAAAGAAAACGGTGTTACTGTATATTATATTCGCGACAATGGTGTCGGATTTGATGACCGCTATTCTGGAAAATTATTCGGTGCATTTCAGAGACTACATCATGCAAGTGAATTTGAAGGAAACGGAATTGGGCTTGCAACGGTACAACGTGTAATACATCTGCATGGTGGCAGCGTATGGGCAAAAGCCGAGGTAAACAAGGGTGCCACTTTTTATTTTACTCTGGAATTCAGCAACTAATCATCTTATATAACTGCCGAACATTATTTAGACTAAACTAAATAAATTTTAATTACTTAGACAATGGAATATATCAACAAAATGAAAGTAGCGAACAGAAGTATTTTATTGGTAGAAGACAACCCAGACGATGAGGCATTAACACTACGCGCATTACAAAAAAACAACATTATGAATGACATTGTAGTTGCCCGCGATGGGGTTGAGGCTCTTGACTATTTATTTGGCACAGGAACCCACCTAGACAGGGATATTAATATTCAGCCCGAGTTAATACTGCTGGATCTTAAATTACCAAAACTTGACGGCCTGGAAGTGCTTAAGAATATACGTAAAAATCCTAAGACCGCTCTACATCCAGTCGTAATATTAACGACATCAAATGAACAGAGTGATATAACATCAAGCTACCGTTTAGGTGCTAACAGCTATATACAAAAACCGGTATTTTTTGAAAACTTCATAACAGCCGTTGGGCAGTTAGGTTTATATTGGCTGGTATTAAATCAGTCACCACCGAACTTGGGTAATTATTAATGGATACTGATTCACAATCAACAGAAACTGTTACCTCTGAAATAAAAGTGCTGTCGGAAAAATATATACGCATATTAATAATTGAGGATTCAGAGGATGATACATTATTAATACTACACAAATTAAAAAAGAACGGTTATACACCGATATCACTCAGGGTTCAAACTTCCACCGATTTAAAAAATGCTTTATCAGAAAATAAATGGGATATTGTAATATCTGATCATAACATACCTGGTTTTAATTCAGGTTCAGCCTTGTCTATTGTAAAAAATACCGGTGTGGACATCCCATTCATTATTGTTTCAGGGAGTATTGGTGAAGATCTCGCTGTAGCGGCAATGAAAGCTGGGGCGCATGATTACATTATGAAGGATAACCTCACCAGACTAATTCCGGCTATCGAAAGAGAGATACGTGAATGCAGCTCCCGATGTGCACGCCGAAGTGCTGAAGCGACTATTCGACACATGGCTTTTCATGATTCACTAACAGGAATATCTAATCGACTCGAATTTGAACGACGCTTGCAACTGGCAATTGACACCCTTCACAGCAACAAACCCAGTCACTCTCTTTTATACATTGATTTGGACCAATTCAAAATCATTAATGATACCTGCGGCCATATTGCTGGTGATGAACTCCTTAGGCAATTAGTTGCAATTATGAAGAAGGTCATTAGGGAAAACGATACACTAGCTCGTCTTGGTGGAGACGAATTTGGTGTTCTACTGGAATGCTGCCCGTTGGACAGAGCACGCATTATCGCAGAAGACCTATTAGCATCAATTGGAAATCACCGATTTTACTGGAATGGTAAGACTTTTGTAATTGGTGCCAGCATGGGGCTTGTTTCAATTGAAGATGCAGAAACGACCATTACTGAAGTTTTATGTGCGGCTGATATGGCGTGTTATGCCGCAAAAGATTTAGGCCGAAATCAAATTCAGGTCTATCACGACAAGGATGCCGATATAATACAACGTCATGGTGACATGCAATGGATAACACGCTTACAATCCGCAATCGACAATGATTGTTTACAGCTTTACATTCAACACATATCATCGCTCCGCCTGGGCAACAAAAAAGTAAAGCACTATGAATGTTTATTACGCCTGCACGAAACTGATGGAACAATCAGTTTGCCCGGTTCGTTCATACCTGCCGCAGAGCGTTATAATCTCATGCCAACTATTGATAAATTGGTGATTGAGAAAATATTTTTTTACCTCTCCTCTATTCGCAGAAAAAATAAAAATGATTTATACGACCACACTTATTTTATCAATTTATCGGGTTCCTCACTAAATGATCCAAAGGTCTTTTCTCATATCCACGATATTATACGGGAATATCGCTTGCCACCAAGCATGTTTTGTTTTGAGATAACCGAGACTTTTGCTATTTCCAATCTATCACTGGCAATTGACTTTATTAAAGAAATAAGATCCGAAGGGTGTAGTTTTGCGTTAGACGATTTTGGTTCAGGATTTAGCTCATTTTCCTATCTTCAAACTATCCCCCTAGATTACTTAAAAATAGATGGCTCATTTATTCTCAACATTTTAACGAACCCAATTAATTCCGCGATTGTTGAATCGATCAATCGAGTTGGACACATTGCTGGATTACAAACCATAGCCGAGTTCGTAGAATCAAAAGACACCTTGAATTTTCTACAAAAAATGGGGGTTGACTATGCTCAGGGGTATGCGATCCACCATCCTTCGCCACTTGAACATCAAGATTAGAACATCATAGCTAAACGCACCCATTACCTTATGTATATAGTCCATAATGTAACTTCAGTCTGAATACTCATTCCCTCCAAACGCTCAACCATTTATATATACGATTACTTTTATTTATTCAAAACAACCAACCCATAGATTTGACTAAAAGCCCATAAAAATAAAATATAAACATGGCAATAATGTTAAAATAAAAAAGAATCAGAGCGGGACTTTCCAAGCCATTCGGCTATGCAGTTTATTTTATTATATGTAGCGTAACGGCAATAAACACGAAACCATAAAAAATGGGAAGGAGTTGCCTCCTCCCCACATCTATGTCTCGTAAACTAAACTACGAGTTATTTATTTTTTCTATCTTTATAACGACTTCTGTGGCTATCATCACGATCGTCACTGTCACGGTCGTCACTGTCATGGTCGTCGTCGTCGTCGTCGTCGTCACTGTCATGGTCGTCGTCAGATTCTTCACAACTTACACGTGTTGAACCTGTAAGGGTATCATTACCAATGTCGTTATTCTCTGCGGCACTGATAGTGGCACTCCATGCAAGGTCATAGCTACCCGTTGCATGACAAGTGATGCTTGCTTGGAACTCATACTCAGTTGTTTCATCATCGTTAGGTGAAACAGTTTTTGTGATGGCTTGCTGATAAATATCAACAGACACGCCAGCCAGACTGGTTACCGATAAGCTGACGGTAGCATCCTGCATAATGGTATCACCATCACCTTCTACCTCGATTTCCTTTGACTTTGACTCACCAATTTCAAGTTCCAGATCAGAGGGGCTTTCCAAATCAAGGAGAAAGACATCAGCATCGCCTGTGGCTACTGGCGAAACCTTTACTGTTGTCATGGCTGAATCCGTTGCACCTGCATTGTCAGTAACTTGCAGCGTTACGTTATAGGTACCCTGAGTCATATAGGTATGACCTGGGTTCAGTCCACTACCAACATTGCCATCACCGAAGTTCCAGCTATAAGAGTCAATCATTCCATCCGGATCGTTTGAACCTGTTCCATCAAACATGACAGCAACGCCGACCGTACCCATGTATGGGCCATTTGGATTCGCTACCGGTGGCAGATTACCCAAACCAATAACCGCCGTCGTAGAGGCCGTACCTGTATCACCAGCATCATCGGTCACTGTCAAAATAACATTAAAGCTACCCTCCATTGTATAAGCATGATTGACCGATACACCTGTACCTGTAGTGCCATCGCCAAAGTCCCAGTCATATGCAACAATGGTTCCATCTGCATCAGTAGAACCTGTAGCGTCAAAGCTTATTGCCGTGCCAACAATCCCGCTATACAGCCCGTTAGGAACAGATACAGGTGGTTGGTTGACTGCGCCAATACTGGCCGTTGTAGTGGTTGAACCTGTGGCACCTTGATCGTCCGTGACTACCAGGGTGACTGTGTAATTACCACTGGCAGCGTATGCATGCGATGGCGTTGCGCCCACTCCGCTTGTGCCGTCACCAAAGTCCCAGCTATATGAGATGATGGTTCCATCAACATCACTGGAAGCTGTACCATCAAACGTTAATGCTACATTCACTGTTCCGGTATATGGACCCTTTGCATTAGCAACAGGTAACTGATTGGCAGGCACAATGTTTGCCGTTGTACCAACAGAATCCGTCGCATTTGCATCATCCACTACCGTCAGAATAACGTTGTAGGTATTTGCTACTGCATAAGTATGGGTAGGTGTTGCACCCGTACCGGTAGTACCGTCACCAAAATCCCAACTGTACGATATAATCGTTCCGTCCGGGTCACTCGATGCAGTGCCATCAAAGCTCAATGCCATATTCACAGTCCCGGCGTAAGGACCACTTACATTAGCGACAGGTGGCTGATTACCCAGGCCGACAGTGGCCGTTGTGGTATTTGACCCTGTGTCACCGATATCATCAGTCACTATCAGAGTAACGTTAAAAGTACCATCAGCGAGGTATGTATGCGTCGGGCTCACACCTGTACCGGTATTACCATCACCGAAACTCCAACTATACGAGACGATAATACCGTCTGCATCAGTGGAAGCCGAGCCATCAAAGCTTAACGGTACATTCACCGTGCCGCTATAAGGCCCACTTGCACTGGCAACAGGTGGCTGGTTTATAGATACAGGATCCAGATCACCGGCAATGAAAGTAGGCGGCGATTCTACAACGCCTGTCGCACTACAGTTACCTCGTGAATAGGTTGGATTAACATTTCCAGGCGTCCAGCCGGGTTGAGTATTGGCAGTTGCCTCCGTGAGGTTACTCGATCCGGTGGGATCTGCATCAGAATTCAATGCTTCCACCGCCTGAATACGATTGCTTATAGAACCCGCCGACGAGATGCAAAGTTCCTGGCCATAAGAGTTGAGATTTTGGGTGCTCGCTGCGTGACAGAGTTGGCAACTTGCATTGGTACCCGAGGTCGAATTTGCATGAAGGTTATTCCACGTTGTCCCATATGAACTCAGAGCATGGGAAGATGAAATGGGTATGAGTGCAACAAATGTTAAAAGTGTAAATATATGCGTTGTTCGTAGTTTTTTATTTAGGGTTTTCATTTATTTCTCCTTAAAAACTCATGATTTGTATATGTTATTTGATACAAGTAAAAATCAAAAACATGTACCGAACCATATTGTTAATTAAGATACGTTAACAACAGGGACACATCGGTACACTCATTATTATCAGGATAATGAGCTAAACCGTTAAAACACTACTAAATATTTAGATGAATTACCTGGAAATCAAACCACCTAGGACAGGTTACCAGAATGATAATTTAAACAAATTTTTTCATAAAAAAAAGCTCTTGCTTCGCACTTTAAGATACCAACATAATAAAAAATAATCTTGACGAATACCCAAGATCATTTACCTTCAGTCAAACCTATATAAACATCTTCCTTGCGCATACCTATCCACCATTTCATCTTTACCACACATAAAGAAAAATTATACACCATCACGATCATATTGCATCTTGCACAATAAAACCTTAACCAATGAACATGCCAGCTTTATTGTTTTTTCATAAATGCCGAAAAGAACAACTAAAAATAAAACCCAAATAAAAAATATCACCCGTCAACAAATTAAACAATAACGCGCCATATACTGGCAGCAAAAATCATTCATCAAACCTTGACTGACTTCACATAACTAAGCGCACCGTTAAATTGAATTTTTTCATTTTGCACATAAAATAACACTCTTCTAGATATTTTCTTGCAGTGCTTTACCCGCTATTAAAATATTTTTATTTGACAGCCGATTAAAAACCATTGCAACGGGCAGTATAGATGTCATTTTAACCAACATTAAAAAAGGAGATATAAACCTAAGCCTTACGGTTTAACAAAAAACCATTTATTTGCCAGAAGTTTGATAGTTGGCATACAACTCAAGTTTTTTGGAGATATGACAATGAAAAAGAAAACATTTTTTTACCGGTTATTTATGCTCAATAAACCCGATTCTATATTTCAAAATAAATTAACTCAACGCATCATCTCACAGAGACCATTCATAAAATTCCTGATAACAATTATTTTTACTGGTGCAACTTTAACGGCCTCCAATACATTCGCCGCCCCTTTACCAGGTGGAACACTTGACCCTACCACTATCCCAAAATACATATCGCCTCTAGTTATTCCACCCGCAATGCCGAAGAGTAGCAGTGACCCGGCTGTTGACTACCAGATTGCCTTGAGGCAATTCCAGCAACAAATCCTGCCATCGGGTTTCCCTGCGACCACTGTATGGGGCGATGGCTATGGCTCACTGGATCATCCAGGCACAATGGCTCAGGGAGGAACATTCAATAGCCCCGCGTTTACCGTGGAAGCCATCAGCAATACAACCACCAACGTAAAGTGGATCAATGATCTAGTCGATGCAAATGGTAATTTCCTACCTCACTTATTCGCCGTTGATCAAACATTACATTGGGCCAATCCATCCGCGCAAGGCTGTAAAGATGGTACCAATCGCACCGATTGCACAGGCACTGACCCCACAGCTTATACTGGCCCCGTGCCCATAATTACCCATGTGCATGGCGCCCATGTCGGAGCTGAAAGCGATGGTTTCCCGGAGGCCTGGCATTTACCCAATGCACTGAATACCCCTATAGGCTTTGCCACTCAGGGTACCCGATGGGGCCAGGCACCAGGATTTCTGATTGTGACGGGTCAGGCAGTATTCCAGTACCCCAATGACCAGGCAGAGAGCACACTGTGGTTTCATGATCATACGTTGGGTCTCACCCGTTTGAATGTCTATGCCGGATCGGCCGGTTTCTGGTTACTGCGTGATCCTCTCGGTCAGGAAGCAGGTCTCAACCTGCCTGGCCCTGCCCCCAGGCTGGGTGATGTTCCGGGAACACAATACTACGAGATCCCCATCGTAATTCAGGATCGTTCATTCAATGCAGATGGTTCACTATTCTATCCTGACAATCGAGCCTTCTTTGAAGGCGTGACACCCAACAAGCTCAAAATAGATTTTGCACCCACTTCAAATATCGCTCCCATCTGGAATCCAGAGGCCTTCTTTAATGTCATGGTGGCCAACGGAGTTGCCTGGCCCTATCAGAATGTAGATCAGGCTCGCTATCGTTTACGCCTGCTGAATGGAAGCAACTCCCGCTTCCTGAATCTAAGTCTGATAGTGGTGAGTCAGGAAATTCCTTTTTATCAAATCGGTGCAGAACAGGGGCTATTATATGATGTGGTTCGGATACAAACAGGTACCTACACCATTTACGATACGGAAGATATTATCAATCCGATTAAGGTGCTTGCGCACCAGATCCACAGCAGGCCTTATTGATTGGCTCAGCAGAACGTGCTGACGTTATCACTGATTTTACAGGACTGCCTGCGGGCACCCGTGTACGTATGATCAACACAGCACCCGATGCCCCCTTCGGTGGTTTCCCAAGTATTCCATCTGACCCAGGCACCACGGGACAGGTAATGGAATTTGTGCTTGATCCAAATGCCGGCCCCGTGTTTTCTGATCCAACCAGCCTTGTCTTAACCGATATGATTCCACTGATCCCAAATGCGCCTATACGTGAGGTCTCACTCAATGAAGAAGAATCTCAGATCGTATGCGTCAACGTTAATCCAAACGGCGTCATCAGGCAAAATAAAGCCGTCCTGCCTGGCCCAAACTTCCTGTCCGATTGCACTGCCGTGGGTGGCGTACCTTTTGCACCCAAAGCTGCGGTATTAGGCACCATGATGGGGGGCATCAGTACACCGCAACTGTGGACCAATCCCATTACAGAAAATCCCGCCGTGGGTACAACGGAAGAATGGGCAATCAGCAATCTCACTGTCGACTCACATCCTATTCACCTCCACCTTGTGAAGTTCCACGTCGTGAGCCGTGAATTAATCGGCGGCGGCCTCAGTCCTATTGGCCTTCACCCCTGGGAAGACGGATGGAAAGATACTGTGATCGCCTACCCTGGCGAAGTCACCCGTATCCGAGCCACGTTTGATGTCGCCGGTCTGTATGTGTGGCACTGTCACATCCTTGAACATGAAGACAATGAAATGACGCGCCCCATGTGTGTGAGCACCATAGGCGTCGATTGTCAAGCCCAACTATAATAACAAAATGTTTAATTAATTTTTCGGGAGCCGCTCAGGGGCGGCCCCGCTTTTATTAAATATTTCAGTTATGAGAAAAAGAAAACAAATTAAACTAAATTAAATTAAGAGCACGTCTAAAAACACACTAAAGCAACATTGACTGCGTTAAAAAAACAAACATCAAAATGCTCATTTACTATGTATAAACTGCATTTTATCGCTTGTTGTTGCCTTGCCATCATCTGTTTGATTGAATTTTTAGACATTCCCTTAAATCCAAATTATAAATGTACGAATAATAGAGGGCTCTAATATAATGAAACATATCATAATCACTATTCTCTTCATGATCATCCCCTGTGTTGCCACTAGCGCAGGCTCGACCATAGAATTAAAAAATGAGAATGACAAAATCAACTATAGCGTTGGATACCAGATTGGTGTTGACTTCAAACGCCAGGGCGTGAATATCAATTCCCCTGCCCTGGTAAAAGGCATCCAGGATGCTCTAAAAACAAACAAACCTGTCATAAGTGAACAGGAAATGCAGACTACTCTGGTCAATCTAAAAAATAAAATCATCACCAAAGAACAAGAAAAAATAAACAACTTAGCAAACAGCACCGTGCAGAAGGAGATGCCTTTTTGGCTGAAAATGCTAAAAAAGAAGGCATAAAAATTCTCGCCAGCGGCTTGCAATACAAAATCATCAAACAAGGTTCTGGCAAAAAACCAAAGTCGCAGGATTACGTGAAGGTACATTACCGAGGCACCCTGATCGATGGCCGAGAATTTGACAGATCACTACGTAAAAGCAACCCCGCGACTTTCGCCGTCAAAGGTGTCATCCCAGGCTGGACGAAAGCATTGCAGATGATGAAAGAGGGATCCCGGTGGCAATTATTCATACCACCAGATTTAAGCTATGGCACACGAGGGCCCCTGGCCAATAAAACCCTCGTGTTTGAAATTGACTTGATAGCCGTCAACCCCAATAAAGGAAAAAGCTAACAGCATCACATGCCGAGAAAATAAGGCACTATAGATATCATGCTGTATTCAACCCTAACCTCACCCGGTCTCACCGGTACAAATCACCTTCGCAATCTTTATCTGAATACGGGAACACACGGGTGAGGTTTTTTTAATTTTTACGGTTTACCACCGTTTTTTTGGACTAAACACCTGCAAATAAACAAACGTGGGAACGAAGCTTAACTATCCGCTCCAGAAACATTATGTTATTCTACTACACTTCCATTTTCATTTATTTCTAAACTCACCTGTATAATGCAACCACAAGCTGACCCATTTATTGTTCCTCCTTGTCACGAAGAAATAGAAATTCTTTACCAGGATAAATATCTTTTATTAATCAATAAACCAGGAAAGCTGTTAACGCTTTCGGGAAAACACCCCCTCAACAAAGACTCGGTTCACTTCCGCTTAGTAAAAAATTTCCCTACCTCCACCATGATTCATCGCCTTGATTTTGGCACCTCAGGCATTTTAATTGTGGCTCTGAATAAAGAGATTAATGGCCATATTGGCAAACAGTTTCAAGCTCATCATGTTACCAAAACATACACGGCGATTTTACATGGTCATCTAACTGATGATGATGGGTGCATAGAACTGCCCATCGTAAAAGATAAACCTAATTTTCCATTGCAAAAAATTTGTTATGACACAGGCAAAAAAGCATTAACGAATTACCAAGTCATCGAACGATTGCAGACACCCTTTGCCACAAAAGTTAGCTTTAAGCCCGTTTCAGGGCGCACACATCAATTGCGTATTCATAGCCAAGCAATAGGTCACCCCATTTTAGGCTGTGACTTGTATGCCACGGACGAGGCCTTTTTTATGGCCAATCGTTTAATGTTGCACGCAACACAGATTGAATTTTATCACCCTGTTACAGGTGGCAGGGTTAAAGGATACAGCCCCTGTCCGTTTTAGTCTATTGGCCGAATCACCAGGGCGCATGCAATGCGCCCCTACAGAATGATGATGGAACAATATTCCACAACGTATGAGTGCATGCGACACTGCATACAAAATAACGACAGAACAACATCCCCCACCGTAGGTGAACGTTGCACGAAACCCGATTCACAATATAGATTGTTATCAGTGAAGGTACCCGCATCGCCAGGGCGCATGCAATGCGCCACTACAAAATGATGATCGGACAATATTCCACAACGTATGAGTGCATGCGACACCGCATACAAAATAACGACAGAACAACATTCCCCACCGTAGGAGAACATTGTATGAAACCCGACTCACAATGTAGATTGTTATCAGTGAAGGTACCCGCATCACCAGGGCGCATGCAATGCGCCCCTACAGAATGATGGCGGAACAATCTCCACAACGTATGGGGCATGCGATATCCCATACAGAATAATTACAGAACAACATTCCCCATGAATTAAGAAATGCCGTATGTGTGGTTGGACATAAAACCGAATAGGTT
>JAFLJQ010000261.1 GCA_022712915.1 Gammaproteobacteria bacterium
TAAATTTGTGATCCGGGTTAGTAATACTGTAAAAATAGTAGTTTTCGTTTTTTTAAAACCCATTCGGCTATTTACAGTATCAAACGCAACATATTGATTGGTAAATGATTAATGTCTTAAGTAAGTGCCATTCGGGTCAGATCCTTGAAATACCTTGGTTAAGTTTATTATTGTGGTTTAGTCATTTTGTCTTTTTTCAAGTGATCTGCCCCCCTGATTCATTTATTACAACCCTGTTCTTAATCTAGGATCGCTTGAGTCATTAAGTGCAATTTTAAACGCTATCAGTCCTGCTTTAATCCTATTATATACACCTTTAAAAAAGTGACCTTGCTTTTGCTCTAACATTCCCAAATATGTTAAACCAATAACATACCCATTATCCCACGCAATATTAAAATGCTCTTTAGCCAATTCACAATCTATTTCCATACACATTCCATTTTCGGCCATTTTCCCAATATTTAAATGAGCCAAAGGGTCATCATTTTCTTTCATAAGAGAAGAATAATATTCAAATGCTTTACAATAGTTAACTTCCACACCTAAACCATTTAAATGAATTCTTGCCAAGCCTAAATATGCTTCAACTGAGCCGACTTCATTCAGCGACATTTCATAATAATGCCGTGCTTTAGCATAATTTTGTATTATTTTATCTGTACCTTTTTCTAGAAACGCGGCTATAAATACATATACTTCAGGATTCCCTTTATTAGCTATTAATTCTAACTCACTGAATGCACCTTCGGAATCGCCTGCATAGTAACACTCCAAGGCACAATTAATTTTCAACCTTACATTTTCAGGAAAATCACTAATATTATTTTTGAACATTAGAATTTGGCACCTGATTACTACCTGATTCTTTTCGAATGTTCTCAACTGTTCTCATATCTCTAAGAATGCCATCAAGAGTTTCTCCTTTACAAAAGGCAGCCGCGAACCCTGCAGCTATACATGCTTGTTGAGTTGCCTTTTTTATCTTTTCTTTATTTTTAACTATTTTCGCACCACATTGCAGGGCTCCTTTTGCTGCAAAGCCAGCAACTCTTGAAACTGGAAAATAAACTGCTGCTGTCCCAGCAGCAATTCCCCCAACATCTTTAGCTGCTTGTTCGTAATTTTCTATTTTTTTGTACTCTTTTGCTTCTTTTTCAATATTACCCCATACACCAAATTCACAGGGTATTCCGAACTGACCAGAACATAATCCATAAAAATCTGAATTCCCAACCGGATTCCCCCCAACATACCCATAAGTATTCATCCCCCCCTTCAACCCAATCGGATCACTTTCCACGTACCGCCCGGTACTCGGGTCATAATCCCGATAATAATTATAATGCAGCCCACTCTCCGCATCATAATATTGCCCAGGAAACCGCAGTGGCATTTCAAACACGCCGTGATGGGTGTCTTTACCACTGGCTAACTTACCCAACCCAAACGGTGAGGCCCCAACATCAAAATCACGTTTTTGCCAAACGGCATGTTTACCAATATTACTGCTCACCGCGGTAACGGTATTCAGATGGTCGGTATGTAAATAAAACAGGTTGTCATTGGCAGCCTTATAGGATGTTTCAATATTGGCTTTGATATTCGTGGCCAGTGTCCCCATATAGGCATCGGGCAGCATGGGTAGGTTGATTTGCCGAAGTGTCGTCCAATTCACGCCATCGGTTGACACCAGCACATTGATATACGGCCCTGCTCGTTCAAGCTTGACCCAGTCGCCAGTGATAGCCAATTGTTCATTGGTCAGCGTCCCACTGGCATCCGTGATGTCGATTTCCATGATGCCATCACCGGGTGCGACACCGAACATGGGTATTGGGACTTTAATAGTGTATGTGGGAGAACAAACCAATAGCGCCAAAAGAGAACAATCACGCTCTTTCTCTACCGGAACAATGATCATATCCATTGTGCCAACATTAACCGCTGAGAAGTAGACATCGATCTTTGACCCACTTAGGCCATCGGCCTGTTCCCGCATAGTAAGTCCCAATTTTTCTTTGCCTTCGTACACACTAGTGTTACTAAGTCGGGCGCTAATTTCACTATCACCGACTATGGCCTGGAGTGAATTAGCCTCTGTCTGATTTCTTAAATTAACGGTAAACGGCCTATCCCCGATGAGCTGGGTACTGGTACTGGTGCTGGGCACACCGTCATAAAGAAGTTCGGCCCCCATCATGGCAATCGGCATGTTACCAACATAGGCATATTCCCGCAGTAATGCATTCGTGGCATCGGTTTCGGCAATCAACTGGCCCTGCATGTCGTAATGATAATGGATGGTTTTGCCTGCGGCCTGCTTACGCACGCGTTGCCCCCTGGCATTGTGCAAGTAACGTCCCTTAACAATACTCGACTCAGTGACGTCTGTCAGTTGCTGCTTCCTATTGTAGCTATACCCCTGGAGTCCTGTCGTATCCACGACACCGGTATCACCATAGCTATAACTATGAGTAGAGGAATAGTTCACAGCATCGTTCGCTTTTGAGATAGCGTCCAGTTGATTGTTTAATGGATTAATCGTGTATTGCCAGGCCTGGTTGATATTACCGGCACCGCTTTTCTGGCTGATTAAGCGCTTATTAGTCCGATTACCGAACAAGTCATAATCATATTCAATGCTTTCACTAAGCGAGCTAAGTGTCTGACCATCACTCAATGACCAGCGAGTGGCTTTCAGTCTGCTGGCCAGATCATATTCAAATTGTTTAGCTCCCACTTGTGTGGTCGTCTGCTGATTAATTATGCTTTTATTGAGCGCCCGAAGTTGATCGGCTGTATCAAAACGGTAATCAATCACTTCATTTTCAAACAACCAGCCATGAGTGATATCGTCTTGTCGATACGCTTTGTCATATTTGACGGTTCTACTCAGGTCATTACCATAGCTATAGCTCTTAATCGGGCCAAAGGGTTCATACTGAATATCGCGGACCAGTGTCACCGTCCCTTGTGGAGCACCCGTAGCAATAACGCTGCTAATACGCCCAATCGCATCATGTTGGTACTCAATCTTACGGCCCGTTGGGTAAAGAATATCTAACTGTTGCCCTGCCTTGTCGAAGGTATAGTCAACAGTATAGGCCTTCGCGTCTATGGTGTAATCCTGCCAGTCAATATAGCCCTGATCATCATAATAGAAGTCTGTTGCACCGCTTTGATCACTTATCTTAGTCAGGCGACCGACACTATTGATACCCAGATCATAGGTGTAGGTAACATTCTCTGCCGTTGTACCGGTTTGCACGACCGTTTTCAGGCGATTCAGTTTATCATAAGTGTTAATAGTCTCCTCTAAATCAGCATTAACCAAACGCTCCAAATTACCCGCACTATCACGATAATAGGTTGTTGCACCGGTTGCCGGACTGCTCTCGTATATCAAATCACCAAAGCCATTATAGACATACTCGGTAATTTGATCCGCACCGCCTGATACCTTTACTTGCTTCAAATTACCGGCATCATAATAGTCATAATGTATCGTAGCGGCATCCTCGGCCTCATGTCGGCGTAACCGATTAAAGGCATCATAGAATTTCTTATCGGTACGCTGTTTCACTTCACTGGCGTAATTGATCGCCTGTGTTATCTCCTTCACATTACCACTCAGATCCAGTGTGTAATCAATACTATGTCCAACGGGTGAAGTCAGACCTCGCACCCGCCCTAGCTCATCAAACAAGCGGCCCTGTTCATAACGAATCACACCGCCCGCTTCTTTGTACTGAATGGTTTCCCATTCACCATTCAGATCATTGGGGGTGTAGTCCTTTATTTCACCCAGATTATTCACCACAGAACCCAGATGCCGGGCATCGTTATAGTTGTAGGTCAAACTTGAACCATTTGCTGCGGTCACTTTTTGTAGCAGACCGTTTCGATAGTAATCATAATCCGTTAAGGCATCCCCTTTGGTGGAATGAACCGTCACTGTATCTAACCAACCCCGTGGGGTATAGGTATAATCTGTCACCAGATTATTCACATCAATCATTTGACCAGGCAGACCCAGGCTATTGTAGTTCTTATACTCAATCACCTGAGAAAGCGGGTTGGTGACTTTGATGAGATTACCCCTGGTGTCATATTCATAACGCACCGTATCACTCACATCAGTTCGTGGCCCATCAATATCAACAAACTGCACAACATCACTATTCAGGAACAAGGTATAGGTGTAGTCAGTCTGACGGATTTGACCAACCGTTGAATAAGGTATGGTCTGAGTGGTGGCATCTGTCGCCTCAACCAAGTCTATACGGCCACGCGGGGTATAGGTGTTTTCAATATGCACACCCGCTTTGTCTATCAACCACGGTTTACGGACACCGTTGTATTGTGTGGTGGTGGTAACACGAAGATCTATCGGCGTCGGCATCCAACCCTCACCCGTATCCACTACTGTACGGCTGGTTTCCTGCCCAAATTCATTGTGCTCTAAGAGCACTTGGTTATTCTTCCAATCGGTTTTGATCTTCGCAAAACCTGTCACGAGATCATACTCAGTGGATTGCATACTGGCCATACAATGAGTACTTTGATGGCCTTCTACTGTAGTAACCTTGAGCAGGCCCTTGATAGAGGCATAGTCATAAGTTGTTTCTTTTTCCAATGCATTGGTGGTGGTGGTGGTGCCATTATGGTTATACGCCAGAGTATAGGTTTCCTTGTCACCAGCATGTTTACTGAACAGGGCGCGACCAAACTCATCATATTTCCAAGTGGCAAAGCGTATATTTTCCTCATCAATTAACCCAGTCAAGGCATGGGGGAAATTGGGATTGTCATAGATGTATTGCTTACGTGGGTTGTCAACAAGATTACCCGGTGTTAAATCAGGATAAATCATATATTCAAGATTGTCCGCATTATACTCATAGCGGTATTGACGGCTATCTGGATCGGTGAAGCCACTAATATAACCATCCGGGTTATATGTAAAACTCACGCTGTGGCCATATTCATCCGCAATGGAATCCAGCACTCCTGCAACGTAGTTATAGCTAAGGGTCAAGCCATTAGGACGGGTAATGCTCAGGATCTGCCCTGTTGGGTTATAGGTCTTGATGGTGTTATCGAACAGGGTATAAGTCCAACTGTTACCAATTTCACGCACCAGTGTTGCCTTGCTGGAACTTTCATCTACCCAGGCGCTACCAACCAAATCGAAGCGTTGCGCTGCGCCGGAGTCATCAATCACGATAGCCTGTTGCGTATCGGTATTGTGTTCTACCCGCTCTTCAATATTACTGCTCCAACCGTGGCCAAACAGACCAACCTTGTCAGACAAACTGTTGTAACTGCGCTTCACATAAATCGGCGACTCGGTGCGGGTGCTAAAATCCGTCTCAGTGTGATATTTGTTGCCGGTAATCACATCAATGGGATTAGCAACCAGGCACTTGCCATCGCCCTTGTCACCTAAATTTTTCTTTTTGTCATAGATGGTTAAGACAATCTCATCGGTTTTGGTTTCGTTATTTTGTACCGCTGTAACGGTGATAGTGTGCTTACCTTCTGTCAATTTGATGTCATCAGAGCTGTAGAACGTGCCAAGTGCACCATCGATATTCGATTCCCAACTCAACACAGCTTCAGTTGAGGGTAAACCACGGAAAAGAACCGATGCGCGGAAGGGTATGGTTTCATCGATATCCAGGATGCGACCACTAACAGGGGAGTTGATGGTAGATACCATCTCCCTCTATCAAACACAAGTCACTAAATGAAGACTTGTTGTTGATACGGTTTCTGGTGTTTAAGAACACCAAAACAGATATGAACGAGTTTACGCATAGCCGCACAAAGGGCACTCATTTTCACTTTG
>JAFLJQ010000167.1 GCA_022712915.1 Gammaproteobacteria bacterium
TGGATTTCAGCCGTGTGCTCTTCCGATCTATTATTGAATATCTTGCTGTCCAGCAACGTATCAACAAGGTTCGCGGCCCGATTCTGTGCCTGGTCGGCCCGCCCGGTGTGGGTAAAACATCGCTTGGCAAGTCAATCGCCAAGGCAACTGGTCGTGAATTTGCCCGCATGTCCCTTGGTGGGGTACGCGATGAAAGCGAAATTCGTGGTCACCGCCGCACCTATATTGGCTCAATGCCCGGCAAAGTCGTGCAATCGATGAAAAAAGCCAAGAAAACCAACCCGTTATTCCTTCTCGATGAGATTGACAAGATGGGCATGGACTTTCGCGGCGATCCAGCTTCTGCCCTGCTGGAAGTGCTCGACCCTGAACAGAATTCCACCTTTATGGATCATTATCTCGAAGTTGAGTATGATCTCTCCAATGTGATGTTCATTACCACGTCAAACTCGATGAACATTCCGCCAGCTTTGCTGGATCGTATGGAAATCATTCGCATCGCCGGCTACACCGAAGATGAAAAGCTGGAAATCGGCAAGCGGCATTTGCTGCCCAAGGCGCTGAAAAATCATGGCCTGGACAAAAAGGAGATGACCATCAAGGATGATGCCATTCTTGACGTCATCCGTCGTTACACCCGCGAAGCAGGGGTGCGGAGCCTTGAGCGCGAGTTGTCAAAACTGGCCCGTAAATCGGTTAAAGAACTGCTGACCAGCGAGAAAAAAACCATCAGCATTACCGCCAAAGTCATTGAAGATTATCTCGGTGTACCAGTGTACCGTCATGGCGAAGCCGAGCGCGAGGATCTGGTTGGCTGTGTCACCGGGCTTGCCTGGACACAAACCGGCGGTGAGCTGTTGACCATTGAAGCGGTAATGATGCCTGGCAAGGGCAAGATGACCGTTACCGGCAACCTCAAGGACGTCATGAAAGAGTCTATTTCTGCGGCCAATTCCTATGTCCGGTCGCGGGCGACAAGTTTTGGCATCAAACCCCCGATGTTTGAGAATAAAGACATCCACGTTCACGTACCCGAAGGCGCGACCCCGAAAGATGGTCCGTCCGCCGGCATTGCCATGGCCACCACCATTGTTTCGGTGATGACCGGCATTAAAGTCTCCAAAGATGTTGCCATGACCGGCGAGATTACCTTGCGGGGCAGGGTGCTGCCGATCGGTGGTCTGAAAGAAAAACTTTTGGCGGCCCTGCGCGGTGGCATCAAAAAGGTTCTGATCCCGGAAGAAAACGAAAAAGACCTGGCTGAAATCCCCAACAACGTCAAAGAGGGCCTGGAAATCATTCCTGTTGGCCATCTCGATGATGTCTTGCCCCATGTTCTATTGAGGGTGCCAGAAGCGATTGAATGGGACGAAGAAGCAGAAGCCGCTGCCGCCCGCGCAAAAGCTGCTGCTGAAAGAGCCGAGAATTTGACCGCTCATTAAACAGTGAATTTGACACAAAACCCCCTGTTGTCCATTTGAGCGACAGGGGGTTTTTTATTCTTCGGAATCCTGTGCTGGAAGCTAAAAATTATCGCTGCGAATCAACAACTTGCACGAATCAAAAACGCTGTAACGTCAAAAAAACCAGACTTTCAGTAAGAATGGCGGTTTTCCGGCCTTCCTTAAGCCGTTGATATTTATGATAAAAGCAAAAAATTTAAGATAGAGCTTGCCAGAATCGGCAGAAATCCGCGAGTTTCCTGTCAGGCGGTAAAGTTTGCCTGACTGGGGAGCCTGATAAACACTTTTCCGGTTGCCCGAAAATTCAAACAACTAAAGGATCAAGTCAATGAACAAAAATGAACTCATTGCAAAAGTCGCAGAAGGTTCCGGCCTGACAAAGGGCGATGCCGGTGATGCTGTCGAGGCAACATTGAATGCCATTATGGGCGCACTGGCTGGCGGCGGTGAAGTCCGTCTGGTCGGCTTTGGCACGTTCTCGGTTTCCGAGCGCAAGGCAACAACTGGCCGCAACCCGCGTACTGGCGAAACAATCCAGATCGCGGCATCCAAAAATGCCAAGTTTAAAGCTGGCAAGGCGTTCAAGGATCAGGTGAACAACTAATCCAACTGCCAAACAAATATCTAAATCCGTGCGTGGCCCTGCCATTGCACGGATTTTTTATATCTTTTAGGTGTTTTTTTCTTGCCCGCCCGGTCTGCAACCGCTATGCAAACCGCGCACAGAACATTTGTAAATGTTTGTCACATTTTAATGTGCGATCAGGGCGGTTAGCTCAGCTGGTAGAGCATCTCGTTTACACCGAGAGGGTCAGCGGTTCGAACCCGTTACCGCCCACCATCCACCCACCCAGAACAAATCCAATTGTTGGAAAACGGTGGAGCAGGGGGGAACCATGAATATTGAGCAGCTGAAAATTCAGGCCCAGACAATTCTCGATAAATTGATCGAATGGGGGCTTAGCCCGCAGTTTTATGCGCAGGTGCTGGCGATTGTTGCCGGGTACATTATTGCAAGGTTTGCCGCAAAATTTACCCTGCAGAAAGTCTCGCTGTTTACCACCAAACCTGATCCGGAAGCTCACCAGGGCCTGCTGTTGAAAGCGCGCCAATGGGTGTTTGCTTCAAGAACATTGTTGCAGCCAATACTCACCGTAATTGCACTGGCGATCGGCGTTGAGGCGACTTCGGCCAGCGTCGGCACCGCCTGGCTGGTCAGGTTGGCCCAAAGCATCAGCGTCGTTGGGGTATTGTATGCGGCAATTAACCTGTTTATTACCCACCCGCTGGTGCGCAACGCAGCTATCTGGATTGCCATTCCGGTTGCGACCCTGAAAGTTTTTGGCTGGCTTGATGAAACCATTGGCTTTATGGACGCGGTTGCGCTTTCAGTCGGCAACATCCGCATTTCACTGTTTATGTTGTTCAAGGCAGCGATTGCCGGGGCGTTTTTCTTCTGGCTTGGGCGCCTGTCAAATGCGGCAGGCAAAAAGGTCATCCACAAACAGCAATCAATCGACCCGCCAACCCGCGAATTGTTTGCCAAACTGTTCGAGATTGTTTTATTTCTCGTCATCTTTGTCATGCTGCTGCAGGTTATGGGCCTTGACCTTACCGCCCTGACTGTTTTTGGTGGCGCGCTGGGTGTTGGTTTGGGTTTTGGTCTCCAGCAAATTGCCTCCAACTTCATATCCGGTATTATCTTGTTGCTTGAGCGGTCCATGGGTATTGGCGACTATATTGAACTTGAAGACGGCAGGGCCGGCATTCTCAAGCAACTCAACATGAGGTCATCAACCCTTGAAACCTTTGACGGCAAGGAAATCATGGTGCCGAATGAAAAGTTCATCACCACCCAGTTTACCAACTGGACCCGGGATGATCCGCGCCAGCGTTATGAGGTGGAGTTTTCGGTCTCCTATGACAGTGACCTGCATGAGGTTAAAAAACTTGTTGAAGAAGCCGTGGCCAAACACCCGCGCGTGCTGGGTGAACCTGAGGACCCCGATTGCGAACTGCGTGGCTTTGGTGACAGCGGTGTAAATTTTGCCATCGAGTTCTGGGTTGATGGCCTGGATGACGGTAAAAACAAATTTTCGTCCGACGTGCTGTTTTTGATCTGGGACGTGCTGAAAGAAAACAACATCACCATTCCGTTCCCCCAGCGCGATGTGCATATCGTTTCTGACCAGCCAAAACTGCAAATTCGGACCGGCCCTAAAAAGCAGAAATAAATCGCTTTGAAATGGTATGCTTGCTTGACACAGACTGCTTGCTGTCTTAATGACGGGCGACTTCGTTTACAGGCGGTCTGATTTTAATCAGCCGGTCCAAAACGGGGGTGTAGCTCAGTTGGTTAGAGTGCCGGCCTGTCACGCCGGAGGTCGCGGGTTCGAGTCCCGTCCGGTCCGCCATACAAAGGGCGCAGCTATAGTACATAGCCCGCCCTTTTTTATTTCATAGTGTCTAGTGAGTAACTCCAGGATTCGAGATTATGCTGCAGACAATTCGTGATCATGCTCAGGGCGTTATCGCCTGGATTATCGTTGGTCTAATTATTGTAACCTTTGCCCTGTTTGGGTTGAGTTCATACATGTCAGGTTCATCTCAAAATTACGTTGCCAGTATCAATGGCATCGAGATTGTTGAAAATGATTTCCGTAATGAACTTCAGAATTATCAGAATCGCCTACAACAAGCGATGGGCAAGAATTTTCGCGCTGATATGTTTAATCCTCAAATGATTAAGCAGGAAGTTGTAAATGGGCTGATTACACAGGAATTGCTGAGTCAATATCTGAATGACCAGAAATTTTATGTAGCACCCGGCAAGCTAGTTGCAGAAATTCATGCCATTGATGCCTTCAAGGATGAGAGTGGGCAATTTTCCAAGGCTCGTTACCTTGAATTGATCAATCGGCAGGGGATGTCCGAAACTTTTTTTGAGAAACAACTTGCGCGTGATGTAGCTTCCCAGTTTGTTCAATCGGGTATCAGTCAGACTGACTTTGCCACTGATACAGAGGTTCAGCAGTTTTTACGCCTCAGTAATCAGCAGCGGGACATTGGTTATTTTACAATCTCGAAAAAGGCCTATCAAAAAAAGGTTCGTGCATCGACCAAGCAAATCGAAGATTATTACAATAGCCATAAAGATGAATTTATGAATTCAGAAAAATTAAGCGTGGAATACGCTGAACTTGATCTGGATAAATTAGCTGAAGGCTATGAGCTTACCGACGAGGTGATTCAATTGCACTATGATAGTCACCGTCAAGGCTATGTTAGTCAGCCGGAGCAACGCAAGGTTCGTCATATTCTGATTAAGGTAGATGGTAATACGGATGAGCAGGCAGCCTTGCAGAAAATGCTGGATGTACTCAAGCGGTTGAAGAAGGGGGAAACATTTAATAAGTTAGCAAAGGAGTTGTCACAGGATCTCGGTTCAGCCAAACAGGGCGGTGATTTGGGTTTCTTTGGTCGTGGTGTTATGGATAAGGACTTTGAAAAAAGTGCTTTCAACTTGCAAAAGGATGAGGTTAGCAAACCGGTACGTTCCGCTTTTGGCTATCATCTTATCAAGCTCGAGAAGATAAATGCTGAGAAGGTCAAAACCTTCAGTGATGTCAGAGATGGCATTAAAAAAGAACTGCAGATTCAGCAGGCTGAGCAAACATTTTATGAGTTATCAGAAAAGCTTAGTAATATTACATATGAACATCCTGGCTCCTTACAGCCTGTGGTCGATGAACTTGGCTTGATATTACAGAAGACTGAGTTGTTTGATCGAAATGGTGGCAAGGGTCTCACGGCAAAACAGAAGATTATTACGGCGGCTTTTAGTGATGAAGTCTTGAGTCTTGGTCGTAACAGTGATCTGATTGAATTGAGTGATAGCCGTTTAATAGTACTTCGTAAGCTTGAACATCAACAACCTTCACAAAAACCATTAGCAGATGTTCACAAACAGATCCAGGGTCGTTTGGCTGAGCAGGTTACACGTGAAAAAGTTAGCGAACAATTGCAAAAGGCCTTGCAAGCTCTACAGAAAGGTCAGTCACCGAAAAAACTTACCAAGACTATTCAGGGTGCAAAATGGATTCGCGCAGGTTTAATTTATCGCACTAAAAAGGATGGTAAATCTAATAATACAACTAAATTAGACCCGCAGATCAGGCGTAAGGCCTTTGCTCTTGCCAAACCTCAGGATGATAAGCCGAGTTGGGGTAAGTCTGGACTGGCTAATGGTGATGGTGTTGTGATCGGACTCTTCAAGGTCAATTTGTCAGACAAGCCACAGCACAATCCGCAAGAACAGCAACGCTTGGCACAGAGTAACGGTAGTGCACTGTTTGGTCGTTTGTTGGAGCAGCAACGGTTGAAGGCAGATATCCAGATCAATTTGCCAAAGGAAGATGAATAAGTACTCAAGCGACGCATTGTGTCGGCTTAGTTGGATTGGAATTTATCGATGTTAAAGCTTGAATTACACTGGCAAATTGTTGTTGCGCTGATGCTGGCTGTGGTGGCTGGCTTATCATTTTCTACGGATAGTCATTTGTTTGGTATTCGTTTTTATGCCGTCTTTGATTTTACCGGTAGCTTATTCCTGAATGCCCTGAAGATGATCATAGTGCCTTTGATCGTTGCCTCCCTGATAACGGGTATTGCAGGAATTGGCGGCAGTAAAGGTTTGGGACGGTTAGGCAGCAAGGCCATACTATTCTATATGACCACTAGTTTGTTGGCCATTTTGACAGGGCTGTTTTTCGTCAACATTTTTAACCCCGGTATTATTGATGGTCAGGCTGCCAGAGATGTATTGGGTCTTTCGGCAGATCAGGCCTCAATCGCTGAATCGAAAGTGGCGGGCAAGGGTGCATCGGATATTGTCGGTGTTTTTCTGAGTATGGTGCCTACCAATATTGTTGCCGCAGCGGCCAATGGTCAGATGCTGGGACTGATCTTCTTCAGTATCCTGTTTGGTTATTTCATGACGCGTATAAATGAGCCCTATGCCGAGGCCCAGTTTAATTTTTGGCAGGGTCTGTTTGAGGTCATGATGAAAATTACCGAGTGGGTGATGAAATTTGCACCGGTCGGCGTGTTTGCTCTGGTTGCCAAGGTGGTGATGACCACTGGACTTGGGGCCTTCAAGCCCCTGCTAGTTTTTTTCTTTACTGTGCTACTAGCTTTGTTGGCACATGCTTTTATTGTTCTGCCATTGATGCTTAAATTACTGACCCGTTTGAACCCTATCAGGCAATACCAAGCGATGGCCCCCGCACTGCTAACGGCCTTTTCAACGGCGTCTTCGTCTGCGACATTGCCTATGACCATGGACTGCGTGGAAAAAAATGCCGGGGTCTCAAACCGAACCAGTTCTTTTGTGTTACCTCTGGGAGCTACGGTGAATATGGATGGCACGGCCCTGTATGAATGTGTGGCTGCGCTGTTTATTGCTCAAGCCTATGGTTTGGAGCTGAGTCTCATGACTCAGTTTACGGTTGTTATTGTTGCTTTATTGACTTCGATTGGGGTAGCGGGTATTCCGGCGGCCAGTCTGGTGGCCATCTCTATTATTCTTGGTGCCATTGGCCTGCCTGCGGAGGGTATTGGTCTGATTCTGGCGGTGGATCGGATATTGGATATGTGCCGGACGGCGGTGAATGTATTCAGTGATTCTTGTGGGGCGGTGATTATTGCCCATAGCGAGGGCGAAAAGGGTCTGCTATTAGCAAAGTCGGCCTGATATGTCGTATCAGGCCGGTTTATACCTCGTTTTTTAGGCGTCTGCGTCTAGTGGGCGCATCCCAATGGTGCTGTAGCCTGAGTCCACATAGGTGATTTCACCGGTAATGCCGTTGGCCAGATCCGAGCAAAGGAAAGCGGCTGCATTGCCTATTTCCTCAATGGAGACATTGCGGCGTAGAGGAGCGGTCTTTGCCACTTCATCGAGCATCTTGCGGAAATTACTAATGCCGGCGGCAGCCAGGGTTCTGACGGGGCCGGCTGAGATACCATTGACGCGAGTGCCGTTGGGCCCCAGATTCTGTGCCATATAGCGAATATTGGCCTCCAGGCTGGCCTTGGCCAAGCCCATGACATTGTAGTTCGGCATGGCTCGTACTGCTCCCAGATAACTCAGTGTTAGCAGGGAACCGTTCCTGCCTTCCATCATTCCTCGACCGGCCTTGGCCAGGGCTGTAAAGCTGTAGGAGCTGATTTCATGGGCCATATTAAAGCCAGCACGTGTAACTGAATCGAGATAATCACCTTCCAGTTCCTCTTTGGGGGCGAAGGCGACGGAATGAATGATACTGTCCAGCCCGTCCCAACGTTGCGCCAGTTCGGTGAAGACCGCTTCGATTTCCTCGTCACTGCTCACGTCGCAGGGCAGAACAATATCGGAATCCAGTTCAGCGGCCATCTTGATGACTCGCTCCTTGAGTTTTTCATTCTGAAAAGTAAATGCCAGCTCGGCCCCTTCTCTGTGCATGGCCTGGGCAATTCCCCAGGCAATTGAACGTGTGCTGGCCAGACCGACGATTAAAGCCCGTTTACCTTGCAAAAAACCCATATCGAAGTATCCTCATCTTTTTGTTATCAGAAATGCCGTGTTTAAATAAATTGGTTTTTATGTCATTACCTGTCCGTTATGATACCGTTCACAAGAAAAAGAAACTAGGGTCAAATTGTGGCTCTGGATACAGAATAACAACCTGATTGCTGAGCTGACTCATAATTCTTAAAAACGATGATCTACCGCCTGATTAGTCTCATCCTTTGTAGCCTGTTGCTCTGTCAATCTTTAAGCGCTGCACCTTCAGTTGCTCTGGGTTATACACCTAAATACTCTCATGGCTTTAAACACTTTGAGTACGTCAATCCCCAGGCAAAAAAAGGCGGTAGCCTGACTTTGTCGGGTTTTGGTAACTTTGATAGTCTCAATCCGTTCTTGCTCAAAGGTGCCTCAGTCGATGGTTTGAGTCTATTGGTCTTCGAAACTTTGATGGTGCAGAGTCTGGATGAACCCTATAGCTTATATGCTCATCTGGCCGAAGATATACAACTTGCAACAGATCGCCTCTCAGTTACGTTCCGTTTGAACCCCAGGGCTCAGTTTTCTGATGGCTCACCGGTTTTGGCTAGTGATGTGAAATTTTCTTTTGACACCCTGAAGAGCGATAAGGCTAATCCCCAGTATCGTTTTTATTGGGCAGATATTAAGGCTGCGACGGTATTGGCACCGCGTAAGATTCGTTTTGACTTTGTCAGGCTCAATCCGGAGATTCATTTGATTACGGCACAAATGCCGGTGTTTGCCCGTAAATGGGTCGGTGCCAAGGCATTTGAAAAATTGAGCCGAACGAAACCGATCGGCAGTGGCCCCTATACCATTAAACATTATACATTGGGCAAGGACATTACCTATGTTCGAAACCCAAAATACTGGGCACTAGATCTGAATACTCGGCGCGGGATGTTTAACTTTGATCGGGTGACATACAAGTACTACAAGGATGAAACGGTACAACTGGAGGCCCTCAAGGCCGGTGAATATGATTTTCGCCTGGAAAATTATTCCAAAAAATGGGCCAAGGATTATGTCGGGCCGCAATTCGATAACAATTTGATCAAAAAAGAATCTCTGCCGCATAAAAATATTGCTGGTATGCAGGGGTTTGTCTTCAACACCCGGCGTGAATTGTTCAAGGATAAACGGGTGCGTAAGGCCCTGGCGCTGGCCTTCGATTTTGATTGGTCGAATAAAAACCTGTTTTATGGCCAATACACCCGCTGTAATAGTTATTTCAGTAATAGTGAACTGGCTGCCAGCAGTTTGCCCAAGGGTGATGAGTTACGTTTGTTAAACAAATATCGTCGACAACTTGACCCGGCGGTTTTTAAAGAAGTTTGGCGGCCCTCAGAAACAGGTACCGCGGGGTCGGTACGGCGCAATCTGCGCCAGGCCAAGGCCTTGTTGGGAGAGGCTGGCTGGCATATTCGTGATGGTGTCCTGAAAAATGACCAGGGCCGAGTATTTGAGTTTGATGTCATGCTGAAACAAAAAGGTTTCGAACGCATTCTGGCTCCTTATGCTCATCATCTAAAAAAACTGGGTATCAATATTCGTTATCGTACTGTTGATGTTTCACTTTATATCCGTAGTAGGCGCACCTTTGATTTCGACTTGATGGTTTCATCCTTTCCACAATCTCAGTCGCCGGGTAATGAACAATATAATTACTGGCATTCACGCTCCGCCAAGCAAGAAGGCTCTCGCAACCTGATAGGCATTAAAGATCCGGTGATCGATGCCTTGATTGATGAAGTTGTTTTTGCGCCTAATCGTAAAAAATTAATAACGGCTGTGCGTGCCCTTGACAGGGTGCTTCTGCATGGTGAATATTTAGTGCCCAACTGGTACATCAATATCCATCGTGTAGCATACTGGGATAAGTTTGAACAACCGAAGACATTGCCTATATATTATGAAGCAGAATCCTGGGCCGTAACTAGCTGGTGGCACAAGGAAAAATAATAATAATATGGCAGCCTATATTCTTAAACGTCTCATGCTAATGATTCCGACTCTGTTCGGCGTGATGCTGGTCACCTTTAGTGTGACTCAGTTTGTCCCTGGTGGCCCGGTCGAGCAATTGATCAATCAGTTGCAAGGACAGGGTGTCGGCAAGGAAGCGGCGGGCAGTACCGTGCAGGTTTATCGCGGTGGTAAGGGACTGGATGATGAAAAACTGCTTGAACTAAAGGCGATTTATGGTTTTGATAAACCTGCCCATGAACGATTTTTTAATATGTTGACCAACTATGCCCGTTTTGATCTGGGTGAGAGTTACTATCATCAACGTTCTGTGATGGAGTTGATCATTTCGAAATTACCGGTTTCTATTACCCTTGGCCTGTGGACCTTCTTCTTGGTTTATGCCTTGTGTATTCCGCTGGGCATTTCCAAGGCGATTCATGATGGTAGCAAATTCGATGTCATCAGTAGCACGGTTATCCTGGTAGGCTATGCTATACCGGGTTTTGTACTGGGTATTTTTTTGCTGGTATTGTTTGGCGGCGGTAGTTTTTTCGATGTGTTTCCTCTACGTGGATTATTCTCGGATAACTGGGAGGAACTTAGCTGGTTTGGCAAGATTAGTGATTACCTGTGGCATATCACCTTGCCGGTTATCTCTTTGACGGTTGGTAGTTTTGCCGTGATGACCATGCTCACCAAGAATAGTTTTATTGAAGAGATCCGTAAACAATATGTGATGACGGCACGGGCCAAGGGATTGACCGAAAATGCAGTGCTGTACAAACATGTTTTTCGTAATGCCATGATACCTTTAGTGACGGGTTTCCCCAGCGCCTTTATTGGGGCATTTTTTGCGGGTAGTATTTTGATCGAATCGATATTTTCACTCGATGGCCTGGGCCTGTTGTCTTATGAATCTATTCTCAAACGGGATTACCCCGTGGTATTGGGAACCTTGTATTTGTTTACTTTATTGGGTTTGCTGGCGAAACTTCTGACTGATATTTGTTATGTGTTGGTTGATCCGCGTATCCAGTTCGGATCCATGAAGAATTAGTACGATGGCGATAACAAATAGTCAACAAGCAGAAACTTTAAGCAGGCGCGCCTGGCAGCGTTTCAAGGCAAACCGCCGTGGTTACATTAGCCTGTGGGTTTTTTCGATTCTGTTTGTGCTGAGCCTGTTCGCCGAGGTATTTAGTCACGATAGACCTTTGATCATCCATTATAATAATTCATTTTATTTTCCTTTACTTAAGGCATATCCAGAAACGGTATTTGGTGGTGACTTTGAAACCGAGGCTGATTATACCGATCCTTATGTGAAGGGTTTGATTCGCTCAGGCGCTAACTGGGCTGTATATCCCCTAAATCCCTATTACTATGACACGATAAACTACCAAACTAAGCATCCCAATCCTGCACCGCCATCCTCTGATAATCTGCTCGGTACTGATGACCGGGGCCGTGATGTCCTGGCCAGATTGATTTATGGTTTCAGGTTGTCGGTCTTATTTGCCTTTGTGCTGACCGCAATCGGTATCCTGCTGGGTGTTGTCGCCGGTGCCATGCAGGGTTATCTGGGGGGCCGTTTTGATCTGTTCGCTCAACGGCTGATCGAGATCTGGGGCTCTATGCCCGAGTTGTATTTGTTGATTATCTTTGCCTCTTTGTTTGAACCCAGTGTGCTGTTACTTATTATTTTGCTGTCCCTGTTTGGCTGGATGGGACTGGCGGATTATGTGCGGGCCGAGTTTTTACGTGGACGCAACATGGATTACGTGACGGCTGCCAAGGCAATGGGAGTCAGCAATGGGGCGATTATGTTCCGTCATTTATTGCCTAATAGTATGACCCCGGTGATTACCTTCCTGCCATTTCGCATTAGTGCGGCCATCATGGCCCTGACCAGCCTGGATTATCTTGGCCTTGGTGTACCACCCACAACACCAAGCATTGGTGAGTTACTAGCACAGGGTAAAGAGAATATTGAGGCATGGTGGCTGTCCCTGACCACTTTTGGCGTACTGGTAGGAACTCTGGTGTTGTTGATTTTTATCGGTGAAGCCTTGCGTCAGGCAATGGATATTCGGCGGGGTTGATGATGACAGAAAATATGCCGCCACTATTGTCGATTGAAAATCTTTCTGTCGCTTTTGGGCGTGATGATTTCAAACAGACCCAGATCGTGCATGGTGTTAGTTTTGATGTTCAAATTGGTGAAAAGTTGGCCCTGGTTGGTGAATCAGGTTCCGGCAAATCTGTTACCGCCATGTCGATTCTGCAATTACACGATCCAGGACAGACTCATTATCCAACGGGAACCATTAAGTTGAATGGTCGTGATCTTTTACAGCTTAATCAACAGACCATGCGGCATATTCGTGGCAAAGAAATCGCCATGATTTTTCAGGAACCCATGACCTCGCTCAATCCGGTTTATACTATCGGCAATCAATTGATCGAACCACTGGTGTTGCATCGGAGGATGAACAAAGTTCAGGCCCGTCTTCGAGCCATTGAACTGATGGATCGGACAGGCATTATCGATCCACAAAAACGTTTTGATGCCTTCCCGCATATGTTGTCAGGTGGTCAGCGCCAGCGGGTGATGATTGCCATGGCCCTGGCCTGTCATCCCAAACTGTTGATTGCCGATGAGCCGACCACGGCGCTGGATGTTACCATCCAGGCTCAGATACTAGAACTGCTGGAAGATCTACAAAAAGATTTTTCCATGGCCGTATTAATGATTACCCATGATCTGAATATGGTACGTCGTTTTGCCGAGCGGGTGTGTGTCATGCAACAGGGCAAACTGGTTGAACAAAATACCATGCAGCAAATATTTGCCTCCCCACAACATGCCTACACCCGCCATCTGTTGGACAGCCAGCCCAGACAATATATTGAGGCAAAGACCGAGCAGCAACGCCATGACTGGCCAGTGATATTAAAGGCGAAGGACATTCGTTGTTATTTTCCGGTTAAAACCGGTGCGTTTCGTCGTAAGACCAGTGAAATACGTGCCGTCGATCATGTCGACGTTGTGATTCGTCAGGGCGAGACTCTTGGCATTGTCGGTGAATCGGGTTCGGGTAAAACCACCCTGGGCATGTGTTTGTTACGACTGCAAAATTGTGAAGGCGAGATTAATTTTGGGGGACAGTCATTACACGTATTGAAATCCCGTGAGTTGCGTGCCTTGCGTAGTCAGTTCCAGATTGTCTTTCAGGATCCATTTTCATCATTGTCACCTCGAATGACCATTGAGCAAATAATTCTTGAAGGTCTACAGATTCATTTCTCGGAACAAACATCGGTAGAACATCATCGGCGCATTGAACAAGTTATGTCGGAAGTTGGATTGGAAAACAGCATGTTATCGCGCTATCCCCATGAGTTTTCTGGTGGCCAGCGGCAACGTATTGCCATTGCTCGTGTTGTGGTGTTGGAACCCAAACTGATTATGCTCGATGAACCTACTAGTGCGTTGGATGTGTCGGTGCAAAAACAGGTACTGGAGTTGCTTGCTGAGTTGCAAAGAAATCATGGTATCAGTTACCTGTTTATCACTCATGATTTGGCAGTGGTTCGTTCCATGGCGCATCAAATCATGGTTATGCAGAGTGGTAAAGTGGTTGAGCAAGGTGAGACAGAGGAGATGTTTGATCAACCTAAGCAAGATTATACAAGACGTTTGTTGCAGGCTTCCCTGTTCCAGACGGCTTGAATTACGTTCGTATAAGTATTGGTTTAATTCAAGGTCAATAGTAAAAACTTAAGGCAAAGGTTACTGAGATTGTATTTTATATATACCTTTGCGATCCCTGTGTCTCCGTGTTGTTTTTTTTAAATGTTTGGTAGCGAGGCTTTTGTAGCGGATCAAGTCGATTGGGGCATGGAATTTTAACTGCCAGATTGGTGCATTATATCGACAAACAGGGTGAGCTGTTGGCCGGGTTGAAGCAGGCTATCTGTACGTAAGCGGGCTTTGTTCCACTTTTTCAATTGGCGGATGCTGACCTTGAACTTTTGCGATATACGCGCTAGAGAATCACCTCGACGTACTTTATAACCGATGCGTTGGGTAATATTTCGCCGGGGTGGGGCGGCGACATCATTATGGTCATAATTTGTGGAAGAAAGACCGCTGCGTGACCAGATCACCAGTTTCTGTCCAGGTGTGAGGGGGTCTCTAGGTGCCATACCATTCCAACGGGCTAGTTGACGCACGCCAACACGGTGTTGTTGGGCTAGATCCCAGAAGGTATCACCTTGCTGGATAATATGGCTTAGTTTGACGCCTTTACGGGGTGTATTCTGTAAGCTCTTCTTGCGTTGATTGGCACTGAGTTTGTAACTTATGAGGCTTTTGCTGGCTACTGGAATGGTCAGGAAATGCCCTGCACGCAGCATACTGCCGCTTATCCGATTTACGCGCTTGATGGTGCGAATGCTAGTTTGGTATTTAGCTGCGATGGTACTGATAGTTTGGCCGGGTTTAATCTTGTGGCGTATCCAGCGAACGCGGTCTTGTATGGGTAGTTGCGCCAGCCGTTGTTTGAACTGTTCCGACTTGTCTAATGGTAACAATAGATAGTTTGGGCCATTGGGTGCGGTTGCCCAGCGGTTATAGCCTGGATTGAGACTATATAATTCATCTAGCTCGATATCAGCCATTTCTGCGGCCACGGCCAGATCAATTTGTGAACCTATATCAACTCGCTCAAAATAGGGCTTGTCCGGAATAGCCTGGATCGTCATATTGAACTTGCCAGGATCTTCGATAAGTTGTTTTAGTGCTAGTAATTTAGGTACGTAGGCACGGGTTTCTTTGGGTAGGTTCAGGGACCAGAAATCCGTGGCTCCTTTTTTACGTTTGCTGCGACGGATGGCCCGTTTCACGGTGCCAGAACCGGAATTATAGGCAGCAAGGGCCAGTAGCCAGTCACCCTTAAATTCACGTTTGAGGGCAAGTAGCAGGCTAATAGCCGACTGGGTGGATGCATACACATCACGTCGTCCGTCGTACCACCAGTTTTGGCTCAGGCCATAGTGTCGACCGGTTGAGGGGATGAATTGCCAGATGCCGGATGCTCGGCCATGAGAATAGGCGAAGGGCTTGAAGGCGCTCTCCACAATAGGTAGCAGGGCAAGCTCCATCGGGATATCATTTTCTTTGAGGGCCTCAACGATGTAGTACATATAGGGTTGGGCGCGTTCTGCAACACGATTCATATAATCCGGGTGTCTGGCATACCAGTCCAGCTGTTGCTGAATACGGGTGTGTTCGAAGGTTCCGAGGGCAAAACCTGACCGAATTCGGTCCCATATATCGCCTACCTGTTGAGTATTGTCTACCGTTTGAGCATCACCTGCCTGTTGAGCATTTTGCTCGATAGGGGTATCAATAGATGTGGTTTGTTGGTTTGTATCAGGTCCGAATGTGGCACATGAGACAAGCAGTGGTATAAGCACAAAAAGATATAGGATACGATGCATTTTTTCTTGGATTATTATTAATATAGCGATTACTCTTAGTGTAATGTTAGAGCTTGTCATACAGGTGGTCAAGTTGTTATTTTTTCGTTTGAATTGTTAACGACAAATGAAAAATAAACTTGAATTAGGTATTAAACCACCTTTTATACATAAAAGTAAAAAAGTCAGTTGATGAAAAATAGTTGAATGGTTGTTAAGGGTGACTTTGTTTTCGTTATAGTTGATGAGCAAATATAAATAATGGTAATTAGTGCAAAACCAAGGCCTTTTCACCAATGTGGAACTGTCGAGGAAATTCAGCGGAATCTGTCCGACTGGTATCTCTCACCTCTTGGGCAACAGTTTGCTCAGGTTGAAAAGGCCATGCTGGATGATGTTTTGCCGACTTTATTCGGCTACCACCTGATTCAGATAGGTCAGTATTGTGATGAAGCCTTGTTACAAGCGAGTAAAGTGTCTCATTGCAGCATTATGCATACCTCAAATCAGGCGGTGATTCCGTCTATGACCGATAGTCACTTGAGTGGCCAGCCTCATGCCTTGCCATTTGCCAGTGATAGTGTCGATGTGGTGATTCTCAACCACGTACTCGAGTTTTCTCTGTATCCGCATCATGTCTTACGGGAGGTGGAGCGCATTTTGGTACCGGAGGGGCATGTGGTGATTATGATGTTTAATCCCTGGAGCCTGTGGTCGATTCATCGTCTATTGTTGCGTTGGCGTAAATTACCCCCCTGGTGTGGACAGTTCATCGGTGCGACACGTAGCAAAGACTGGTTGGCCCTGTTGAGCTTTGAGGTGTCGGATTCGCGAGGCTATTTTTTCCGTCCGGCATTGCAGCATTCGGCCTTGATGGAACGGCTTGGTTGGTTTGAGTCTCTGGGACAGCGCTTCTGGCCTATTTTGGGCGGTGGGTACATGTTGGTGGCGAGAAAGAAAACGGTGACACTGACGCCGATTCGACCCAAATGGGCAAGCCGTAGCCGGCGAGTGGTGGCAACCGGTCTGATTGAATCCATGGAATCCTGGCGTAAAAAGGCATCTTAAATGATATGACAACATCGAATAAACGGGTTGAAGCTTATACTGATGGGGCGTGTCGTGGTAACCCCGGTCCGGGCGGCTGGGGCGTGTTATTGCGTTTTGACGGTAATGAAAAGCACCTCTATGGTGGCGAGCGACAGACTACAAATAATCGCATGGAGCTGATGGCGGCCATTAGTGCGCTGGAAGCTTTGAAAGAACCTTGCCGTGTGGCCTTAACCACCGATTCGACCTATGTTCAGAAGGGCATAAGTGAATGGATGATTAACTGGAAACGCAAGGGTTGGAAGACAGCAAATAAAAAACCGGTCAAAAATGTTGATTTATGGCAGCGACTAGACTTGGCTCAGCAACAACATCAGGTAGAATGGCTCTGGGTTAAGGGGCATAGTGGTCATCCGGAGAACGATCTGGCGGATCGTCTTGCAAATCAGGGTATTGACGAGCTATGAAAAATATTTTGTAGCCGCATTATTATTGATGTTGCCCGTCTTACCATTAAAATCAAACAAGTTTAGATAAGGGGGTAGCCGGTGCGACAGATAGTTCTGGATACCGAAACAACGGGCCTGGAGTCAAGACAGGGGCATCGTATTATCGAGATCGGTTGCGTTGAAATTAGCAACCGGCGTCTGACTAATAACCGTTTTCATCAATACATCAACCCTCAGCGTGAAATTGATGAGGGTGCTGTGGAAGTGCATGGTATCACCACGGAGTTTCTGGCTGGCAAGCCTCTTTTCAAGGACATTGTTGAAGATTTTTTGGCCTTTGTTAAAGGGGCAGAATTAATCATTCACAATGCGCCATTTGATGTGGGTTTTATTAACAACGAACTCAAATTGCTGAGTTCATCTCTTGCTCAGATTGAAGATAGCTGTTCCATTCTGGATACTTTGTCCATGGCCCGGCAAATGCATCCCGGTCAGAAGAATAGTCTGGATGCCTTGTGTAAACGTTATGAGATAAATAATAGCTCGCGTACCTTGCATGGAGCCTTGCTTGATGCAGAGATCCTAGCGGATGTTTACCTGAGTATGACCGGTGGGCAGGTGCGGCTTTCTTTGGATGGTCATGAGCCTGGCGGTTTATCAGGTCAAGCTACAGAAGTGAAACACAAACCGGTAGAGAGGAAACAGAAACTAAGGATCATTACCGCATCTGAGGCTGAGGCTGCTGAGCATGAAAAGCGCATGGTGGCTATTGCTGGAGTCAGTGGTAGTAAAACAGTCTGGCAATTACTGCAAGAAGCTGAGGATGAGCCCGTAAATTAAGAGGCCAATCAGCGAATCACGTTAATGACTATATGTGTCCAGATGATGGCGGCATAACTCAGGGCAGTGGCCCAGGATCACTTGAGGTGTGCAAAGAAATTATAGGTATTTCGGGCTTAGCCCATGAAAGCGGTGGAACCGATTGACAGTTATGAACCACTCACTCTGGTAGTTAGGTTCGTCCGAACAACATTTGTGTATCCCATTTTTCTATGTTTCATGCCGATGAAAATATCAAAAAGACGGTGGTGGGGTTTATACAGTTTAGTCAGCACGGTTTCGTCTATATTTAGTAGATCAGGCCCAAGTTCAGCAAATTACGCTTAATGGCCTTGTCTGCAGTGTGAATATCTTGTGCATAGTATAAACAGTTCCAACCATGAATCAGAGGATCCCCGCCGCAACAATAACCGGCTTGGATTTGTGTAAATGCAGGAACTTTTCACTTATCACCTCGGCGTAGGCGATGGGAAATACGGGGATGGAAATAATACCCATTTAACTGCGTGTCAGATCAATTAACCGGGCACTATCCATATCCAAAGCACTGCGTGTGCTGGATAAGAGCATTTGACACGAAAAGTGTGTTTGCAAGGTAAATAGTCAGTTTTTCATTTTAAAGTATTGAAAGCGGGCTAAATGGGTAGAAAATTTACATTTATAATGCCAGCGGTACGAGATGAAAATTATAATAATAATCAGTTGGTTATAATAAATCGGAGTAAGCCATTAAACAATGGCTAACAAAAAATGCTAAAGAAAAACGGTGGTTATCCGACACATTATGTACTCATATGTATAGACCCATGTAACCTTTCCTCCCCCTGCGCAGAAATGCGCAAACACACCCTTGCCCTGCATTGCAGGGCTTTTTTTTGTGACAAACAAGCCTCTGTTTTGTCTGGTTATTAATGATTGTGTAGTTTGAATAGCCTGCCTTTATTAATTTTAACTATTGAATATGAACCATGATTTAAGATTCTTCTACTTTGTTCCGATATGTTCCTTAAATACAATCTAGAAAATATCTGTGTGTTATGTCACGAGAAAACATTTTGACGAAAACTGAGAAAAATAGTGCAGTTACTTGGCTATGGGAAGGCACAATTCCGATATTGATTACCATTCTTGCTGTGCTGGTAAGTATTGTAAATGGAGACTGGGTTTATTTTGGCTTGTTGTCAGTGGTCGGTCTGTTATGGCTGTGGCGATTTGCTATAGTTTCTAGAGTTGTTAGTCAGACTAGGGTGGCGAGTCTGGAGTCAGATGATGATTTTGAGCACTGGCACAAGCTTGTGATAGATATGTCGACTGCGATGACTAGGGAGTTTGATGTCATTAAAGCTGATTTGGAACAAGCCAAGAGTCTTGTGGCAGATGTGATTATGGAATTACAGGGAAGCTTTAATGAACTGAATCAGCAGGCCCGCTCGCAAACAAATCTTGTGCTTGAAGTGGTACATACATTACAGGATGGTGCAGAGGATAATCCAGAAAATGAGGAAGTCAGTTTTGCTTCATTTACACAGAATACACAGACATTACTGGATTTATTTGTTGAACAGACCCTTGATGTGAGTGTGCAGAGTATGAATATGATGCATATCATTAACGATACAACAACCCAGATGGAAAAAGTGGTGAAGTTGCTGGCGGATGTCAAAGGTATATCAGATCAGACAAATTTGCTTGCCCTTAATGCCGCGATTGAAGCAGCAAGGGCGGGTGAGGCCGGGCGTGGTTTTGCTGTTGTGGCCGACGAAGTTCGAAATTTATCAACTCATTCCAATAAATTTAGTGATGAAATAAAGAGTGTTGTGGGTAAGGCAAGTGAGAATATTAAATTGGCTCAGGAGACTATGCAGAAAATTGCATCTAAGGATATGAGCATGGCTATAAAGTCCAAGGAAGATGTTAATAAAATGATTATTAAGGTGAATGATCAGAATGAAATGGTAACAGAACATCTTGGTCGGGTAGGGCAGGCAACAGACTGCATTAATGAGAGTGTTGGTAAGGCAATACGATCATTACAATTTGAGGATATGTTGCGACAAATTGTTGAGCACTCTGGCAAGCATATTCAAAAAATGACTGAAATGGTGGATGAGACTCAGGTTTTATTGGGGAAACATAATAGTTCTGACACATGGAAAAGTGCCGATGTTTTAATGAGGTTTAGAACGATATGTGACGATATGAATTCATTTATTGACAACGATGATTGTCGGCCTAATAAGGCTGTTAGTCAATCATCGATGAGCGAAGGCGATATTGATTTGTTTTAAGGTGTAGTTAAGTTAATTTGAAAAAACATGATTAAGGATAAAAAAATGGCTATATCACAAAGTTCTGAAGATGGTGGCAAGCAAGTAACTATTAATATTGATGGCCGATTTGATTTTAATGTGCATCAGGATTTTCGTTCTGCATATCGTGATCAGCGTCCTGACGCAAAATACATTGTTAAAATGAATGGCACAGACTACATAGATAGTTCTGCTCTAGGTATGCTTCTACTGTTGAGAGAACATGCTGGAAATGATGACGCAGACATTACTATTGCTGGCTGCAAGGATGAAATAAAGAAAATTCTGTCAATTGCGAATTTTGAACGTTTGTTTAAAATTAATTAAAATTATGACTATGCTTAAAATAGTTTTTTAGACTACATCATATTCACGTGATATTATGAATGTTCTCATCGTTGATGATGAGCAGGCAAATCGCCTCATTTTGCAGGCCATGCTCAAAAAAAGCAATCATGTTGTCATAGAGGCATGTGATGGTCAGGAGGCCGTCGAACTTTTTGAAGAGCATCAGCCTGATCTGGTATTGATGGACGTTATGATGCCCGTTATGGATGGCTATGAGGCAACCAGTATAATCAAACAAAAATCAGGTAGTCGCTTCACACCTGTTATCTTTTTAACGGCCATCACAGATGAAGATGCATTGGTTAAATGCATTGAACACGGAGGTGATGACTTTCTGACTAAACCTTATAATCGAACTATTTTGCAGGCGAAAATTTCTGCAATGGAAAGGATACGTCAGTTAAATTCTACTATATCAGCCCAGAATAAAGAATTGGAGGACTATCATAAATACCTCCAGCATGAACAAGAAGTTGCAGAAAAAATTTTCTCCAAGTTGATGCAGCAGGGTGAAAATGACTTGCCAATGATAAATGCATTTCGTGAGCCAGCAGCGACGTTTAATGGAGATATTTTTCTAGTTTCACGACAGCCGTCTGGCGTAGTATATTTGTTGGTGGGAGATTTTACCGGACATGGATTGGCTGCTGCACTGGGAGCGCTACCTGCAACTCAGATTTTCTATGCTATGTGTAATAAGGGTTTTGCTATTGAAGAAATAATTATTGAGATCAATCAACGCTTGAAAGCCTTGCTGCCGACAGGAATGTTCCTTGCTGCATCTCTATTGAAATTGGATCCATCTACATCAACAGCCTCTATATGGCATGGGGGCTTGCCAGATATAATTCTGGTTAATGGGCAAGATAATTCAATCTCTAAATTAACTTCACAGCATTTACCACTTGGGGTGGTTGGTAAGAATAGTTTAAATTATGGAGCAGAACATTTACATCTCAACATTAATGATAGAATTATAATTTACTCAGATGGATTGATTGAAACGTTTAATAAAGATGGTGAAATATTCGGAATGGAAAGACTGGATAATTTGATTCTGTCTATTCCAGCAAATATAAAAAACTATGTTGAAAAAATAATTGCTAATCTAGATGAGTTTAGGGGTGATGAAGTGTCACATGATGATGTGACAGTTGTTGAGTTTGTGTGCGATGACGAATTTTACAATTCCAGGAGTGAGGTGGTAGATGAATCAGCTATTCATAATCCTAGAGATTGGGAGTTAAGTTTTACATTTAAGCATGAATTGCTTGGTAGGGTTGATCCATTGCCGATATTGATGAATGTATTGCGGGATATACAGGGCTTACACAAGTATAAGGAAGATTTGTTCTTGATTTTGTCAGAACTTTATATGAATGCTCTCGATTATGGTGTGTTACATATGGATTCAAGCATAAAGGGGGATGCAGGGGGATTTGAAAAGTACTACGCGGAGCGTGAGTTGAGATTGAAAAATTTAAAAAATGGCTGGGTTAAGATTGTTCTTGCGGACAAAAAAAATGGTAGAAATGGCTACCTTACTATAATTGTAGAAGACAGTGGCAAAGGATTTAAACCTAATGAATGTGCAGAAAAAGGGTTAGGCCTTGAATCAAAACATGGGCGTGGTGTTGCATTGATTAAATTGCTGGCTACATCACTAATATATAATGAAGAGGGTAATCGGGCTGAGGTGTTGTATGAGTGGCAGTGATGCAACTCGATATTCAGATCTTGCAGTTTTAGTTGTTGAAGATAATGATGTCAATCAGAAAGTAACCGCTGCTATGTTGCAGCACTTTGATATCTCTTCTGACATCGCTGAAAATGGACAGGTTGCAATCGAATTTGTCGCAGATAAAAAATATGATTTAATTTTTATGGATTGTCAGATGCCGGTCAAAAATGGGATTGAAACAACAAAATACATCAGGGATTTCAAGCATAATCAGAAGGCTTGTTTCAAAACAGCATATGATGTAACTATTATTGCTATGACGGCTAATGTGGCACCAAATGATATTGCAGAGTGTGTGGAGTGTGGTATGGATGATTTTATCGCGAAACCTGTTGAACTTGATGTTATTGGTTTTATGCTTGAGAAATGGTTTTTTTGAAGCTATATATTTTTTCGTTGCTGAAGTGGGAAATTAGTTGTAACGGTGGTTATGAAAAATGAATGTGCTGGATGAAGTTGTAATTTCAGGGTTAAAAGAACTCATGGACGATGATTATGTGTTTGTCTATGAGGCGTTCGTTATTTCTGCCGATCAGGCTATGATTGAATTGAATGAAGCAGTGAAAACTAACAATATAAAATCGGTGGAAATTATAGTCCATACCTTGAAGGGCAGCAGTGCAAACATTGGTGCAAAAAAATTTAGTGAGTTATGTTCGGGTATGTTAGAAGAGGCAAGATATAGTGTGACGGAAAATTTTGGTGTGCATTTAAATGGAATAGTTAATGAGTATAAAAAAGTTAACGAATCGATAATGAATTTATTAAATAAATCATGATTTGTAGTGTCTCATATGTAGTCACTCAGCCTTGAACAGGCAGTCCTCAGTGTTGTAAGGCGTTTATTTGCGAATGTTATCAAAATGGTTTGCTGCCTAGTGGCATGTTTTCTTTTGCATACCCACCCTATTTGAAGAAGAGCCATTATTGTCACCCAAATGTCATATAGTGAATGCTGAATAATTGTTGTGGATCTGTCCACACTTTTATTGGAGTGAAGCCTGCTTGTTTTGCCAGGAATTGAAATTCATCGATGGTGTATTTGTATGAGTTTTCGGTATGTATGCTCTCACCTTGTTTGAGTGTGAAATGTTGATCAGAAATTAAGATTTGTTGATCTTGTTTGCTGATTAAGTGCATTTCGACACGCCCCAATTTTGGATTATAGAAGGCGTTGTGTTTGAATGCATTGAGATCAAAGTTGGCCTCGAGTCGTTGATTAATGTGTTGCAGAACATTAAGGTTGAATGCTGCGGTAACACCCTTACTGTCGTTATAAGCGGCATTAAGAATGGCTTGTTCTTTTTTAAGGTCGACACCGATCAGTAGGCCGCCTTTCTTCTGAGCAAGAGAGGCCATATTTACCAAAAAATTGATTGCTTTTTTGGGCTCAAAATTACCAATGCTTGAACCGGGAAAAAAGACCACACGTCGTTTGTTTTCCGGGTAGTAAGGGAGCTCCAGTGGGGAGGTGAAGTCAACACAGGCTGCAGTAACATGCAGATTGGGATATTCCTTGGCTAAGCCATAGGCGATATTTTGTAGATAGTCGCTGGAGATATCCAGTGGCATATAGGTGTGCGGCTCAAAAGAGTCGAGTAATACTCTTACTTTCTGGCTGCTGCCACTGCCTGGCTCGATGAGAACACAATCATTCTGTAACAGCGTGGTGATTTCTTTAAGGTTTTGTTCGAGTATGCTCATCTCTGTCCGTGTTGGATAGTACTCATCCGTTTCGCAGATGGCATCAAAGAGTATCGAGCCAGATTCATCATAAAAATGTTTTGGTGGAATGCTTTTTTGTGCAAGGCTAAGCCCGTTCATTACATCGTCATAGAGACTAGATGTTTCGGGTTCCATGTCATAGAAGCGTAGTTTGAGTGCGGGTGACATTACAGACCCTCTGCTAAACGAATGCCACTGAACTGCCAGCGCTCTTCAGGATAAAAAAAGTTTCGATAGGTGGCGCGTATATGATTTTTCGGGGTGGCACAAGAGCCGCCCCGTAGCACCATCTGACTGCTCATGAATTTGCCATTATACTCACCTAATGGACCGTGTTTTTGCTGATAGCCGGGGTAGGGCATATAGGCACTTTGTGTCCACTCCCAGACATCACCAAACATCTGTTTTAGTGGCGTGTCCTGTGTTGCGGTGCTGGGGTGTAACAGGCCTGATTCAACAAAGTTGCCTTCGATGGTGAGGTTTTGACTGGCTAGCTCCCATTCAGCCTCGGTGGGTAGTCGTTTGCCGGCCCAGCGAGCATAGGCAGTGGCCTCAAAAAAACTGACATGGCAAACAGGGGCATGCAGATTCAGTGGGCGCATTCCTGCCAGTGTCATGGTGAGCCATTGCCCACCCTGTTTTTCCCAATAGAGAGGGGCTTGCCATTGTTGTTGTTGAATAGCACTCCAGGCATTGGACAACCAGTGGTCGGATTCCTGATAACCGTTATCTTCCATAAAGAGCAGGTACTCACCATTGGTAATGGGACGTGACGCTAGTTTGAAGCCTTCAATATAAACCTTATGCCGAGGTGTCTCGTTATCATAAGCAAACCCCTCGTTAGCAAAACCTGTCTCTTTTAAACCGCCTGTAAAGCTAAGCCAGATCAATGCATTAACCTCGGTTTCTGGCGATGTTGGTGCTGTGCTGTAAGCGGGTTTAAGCGGGTTGTAGGCTAGGTTATATTTAATGTCCGTAAGGAATAGTTCTTGATGTTGCTGTTCGTGGTTAAGGCCCAGCAATGTCCGATGGACAATCTCGTTATACTCAGGGTGTTCATATAGTCCTAATAGCCGTTCCATCTGTTCATTGATATGTGCACGATACTGGTAAACTTCACTGACTGTCGGGCGCGACAATAGGCCGCGTTCAGGTCTCGGGTGATAGTCACCAATGGTATCGTAATAGGAGTTAAACAACTTGGTGTAAAGCGGATGAAATGGTTGATAGTCTTTAAGGAAGGGTTTGAGCAATAGTGTTTCAAAAAACCAGGCCGTATGGGCTAAGTGCCATTTGGCCGGGCTGGCAAAGCTGGCTACCTGTATTACATAGTCTTCAGTTTCGAGTGGTTCACAAAGTTGTTCTGACTGCCTGCGTATGGCTTTAAAGTGCGGTAGCAGATCGGGCTGTAGCTGGCCGATTTGAGGTACTTTTTTAACGATACTGATGTTGTTCATCTTTAATAACCTTGATTTTATGAGCACTTAAGAAAATTGATCTTTTATTCTATGAGGGCGTTGGGCATGTACTTCGAATGCTCACTTGCAACCCGTAAATTGAGCTTCTTTTAACATTTTCGCCTACTCTGGAGAGCAAAACCTTTAATTTTTTGAGGTGCTCTTATTATGTGTTTCTCCCCTTTTTTAGCCGGAAGAGGGGATTGTCGTAGTTATGCGGTGTTCAATTTTTCTAAGCCATTAATCGTAACATTTACTCATACGTAGGATCTTTAAACTCATTAAAAAATAAGGGAACTTATTGAACCCCATCGGATCAGATCACACAATTCGACAAAAAACCGAGTGATCAGGGGTATCCGATGGAGAAAAAACAAGCTACCAAATTAGCGAGGCAATTGAAACACGTATTTTCAGAACAAGCGCTCAATGCAT
>JAFLJQ010000181.1 GCA_022712915.1 Gammaproteobacteria bacterium
AGCAAGCATCAAAAAAATGGACGATGCCTATTAGGCACTGGAAAACCGCCCTCAATCGCTTTATGGTTGAATTTGAAGACCGTTTGGTTGATTATGTATGAAATTTAATTCAGGCAGTTACACGGAATTATTTACAGGCTCCAAGTTAACCAATATTGCCCTGCCCCCCACTCCCCCCATAAATACCCTAGACACCCACAACCCCTCCCAGTAAGCTTTACCCCCTTGAAAAATACCTCACCCAGTACAATTTGGGCAGGGCGTTTTTCTCCGAAGAGAAAGTCACGGCCCAGGCTTGTACTGGATGATTTAACCGTAACTCATTGAAACACAATTATTATTCTTATCCGCAGGAAGACCCGCCCTTTTCAAGGCACGGCATGGTGTATAGCACGAACAGGCCAGTGAATTTGCCGACACCGCTGAATTAACGATTGACGTAATGGAGCCATTCTAAAATGCTGACCGAAGCCCTGATGGGTGAACTGAAACACAAGGCCATTAGTCTGGAGGAGTTCCGGGAGCTGTGTCTGCGGCTGCTTAATTATGGTGTCTTGTGTCGAGCTGAAAGCCAGACTGAGCAACAGCTTTATGACCGTTATCTGCGTATCGAATCACTGGTGGAGGAGTACCTGCACCTGATGGGGGTGGCGGTGTTTCATGAGCCGCGTTTTGCTTATATACGGCTGTATCCGCCGGGGGCTAATGTGCCGGGTATGGAGGATACTGAACAGAACAGTTTTGGTGGTGGCCTGCGGGCACGTCTGAAACAGGATGAGGTAGCCCTGCTGCTGGTGTTGCGGCTGCAATATGACAAGGCCCTGCGGGAGGGGCAACTGGATGAAGACGGCTTTGTCTCCGAATCTATGGAATCTCTGAGCATCGCCATGAAAAACCTGCTGGGCCGTTCTCTGCCTGATAAGATGACGGAGCGACGCAAGATCTTCCATCGCCTGCAACAACTGCGGCTCATCAAGTTCCGTCAGGATGAGGATATCGACACCACCGAGGCCTGGTTACGTATCCATCCGATGATTGTCAGTTTTGTTACCGATGATGCCCTCGATGCCATGCAAGAGGCTCTATCCGATGACGTTAAAATAGAGGCCACCGATGTATCTTAAGCAGTTTGTCTATGTCAATTGGGGCAATATCCCCAGTCTGGAATTTGATTTCGGCCCGGTGAACCTGTTTTCTGGCGGCAATGGCTCAGGTAAGACCACCGCTGCCGATGCCATCCAGACCGTGATGACAGCGGCACACGAGAATCTCTTCCAGTACAACCCCGGACAGGATGAAACCACCCAACGGGGTCGAGGCGGCAAGCGAGTTCGAACTCTGGCCTCTTATGTATTAGGTTGTGATGACGGCAGCTATGCCCGACTGGAACCTACCGATGGTTATCTGGCAGCGATGTTTCAGCCGACCACGGGCGAGAGTGGCGAACCCTTCACGGCCATTATTGCCGTGCGCGCCTGGTTGGACACGGCGGGCAAGCACAGTATCGCCCGTCAGGATGATGCACAGTTTTTTATTGTCAGCGGCGAGTCACTCACGCTGGGGCATTTTGTGCGCGAGGACAAAGCCGGGAAATATGTCACGCCACTGACTGAATTACACAGCCTGCTGATCAAAGAATTTGGCAAACGCCGAGTAGAAAAATACGAGACCAAGAAGGCCTATTTGCGCCGTCTGTATGCCGCCTTTCGTGGCAAGACCGATGCCGTACCCGAGGCCGAGGCCATTGCGGCGGCGCGGGCCTTCTCGCGCTTCATGGCCTACAAACCCGTCAAGAGTATCGACCGCTTTGTGGCCGATGAGATCCTCGAACAAAAGGATCTGGGTGAAGCCGTGCGCTCGGTCTCCACTCAGTTGAAGACCATCCACAGCATGGAATCCGATGCCGCACAATTGGTCGATTCCATTAATATACTGGAGCGGGCCAAAAGCCATTCCCAGTCCTACATCGAACAATGGATCGAGCTAAATGTACTCGATTACACCCTGGCCCAGGCCACTTACCAGCATCAACAACGCGACTACCTGCAAGCCAAACAACAACAGCGCGATCAACGGCAGGCCCAGCAGGAAAATGAAACCGCCATTGCCGATATACAACAGCGTTCGGAACAGATCCACGATCAGTTGATCAGCCTGGAGGCACAACGCCAGGGGGTGGATGCCCTACGACAAAAAGATGCACTAGAAGATCAGAAAGACAAACTGGACAAGCAACTGGTGAAACAGGCCCGCACGGTGCTGGAACAGGATCAGATCATCAGCGCCAATATTCAGGCCAGCCGCGACATTCAACATGCCCTGTCTGATGCCGAACTGGTGCAAAACCTGCCCGAGATGGCCAACCTACAAACCAGTGCCATGGCCAAGAAACTTATCGACAGCGGCAAGGATGCACTACAAGATATCCATGCTCTGGTGCAGCGGGATCTGTCCGGTCAGGTGCCCATGGTGGAGAACAAGTTAGAGCAAATGCGTGCCATCCAGCAAGGCCAGAACGGCTGGCACCAACACTGGCATGAAGCGCATGAGGCCGATTCCCTGCGCGATCAACTCGCCGCCTTTGTGCATAAACAGCGCGCACGTTACCAGCGTCTGGTGGAACAACGCAGCCACAAGCAGCAGGAGATCGACCGCCTGAGCACCAATCAGGTCACCTACCCAAGTTATGTCGAACGTGCCATCAAGGCCATTCGCCAGCAATGCCCCGCCGCCGATCCACGCTGCCTGTGCGACCACGTAGAGGTCAAAGACCCGCGCTGGCAAGAGGCTATCGAAGGCTATCTGGGCGGCTCCCGTTTCTCCCTTCTGGTGGAGCCTGACTACGAAGCCCAGGCCATCCGCATCGTGCGCGGCCTGTCTGGTCGAGACAATCGCGCCAAAATCATCCAGGGTCACAAGGCCATCCGTGATGCAGGGCGAGTAGATCTACACCCTCACTCCATCGTACATGTGCTGGAGTTCAGTCATGCCGTGGCCAGTGCCTATCTAACAGCCAGTTATGGCTCGGTACTACGCGTTGACTCTGCTGAAACCCTGCGAACCACACGTCGCGGCATCACCGAAGACGGCATGGCCTCTGGTAGCTACAGCATGTGGCGTTGTGATGTGGCCGATAGTGATCTGGTGTTTGGCGCCGCAGCACGCGAACGCGCCCTGGCGGCAAAACAGGCTGAGTTGCAACAGATAGAAATGGAATGGAATCAAGCCAATGATCAACAACAACGAGTCAGCACGCTGTTACGTAATGTCGATGCCCTGAAACCTTCCAGCTATGCCGACACTCTGGCCGATATTCTCCGTACCCACCGAGAAAATCAGAAGGTCGAAAATCTGCTGGCACAACTAGACCTGTCCGCCCATGCCGAGCTAGAACAACACCTTGAACGGCTGAAACAAGATCAAACGGAACTAACAGATCAAAATAACAAACTAAACCAACAGCAGGGTAAAATCGAAAAAGAACTGACCACGATTGATAAGCTCATCACCAAAATCACCGAAAGTCAGGATCAAAACAGTGCCCTTCTCGAAGACAGGGAAGATGCCTTGAATACCATTGCGGTAGTCTGGCCCGATCTGGATCTAAGCTCTCGCCTTGAAGCAGCAGACAAAGAGGCTCAGGATCTCAATGTCGAACATGCACAAAACTTCCGTCATGAAGTAGAGAAAAAACTGCATCAGCTCGAACGCAAAACAGCCGATGAGATCCAGCAACACAACCAACACTGCCGACCCGCCGATGCCATCAACTATGTCGCATTTAACGGTGAGTATGATGCAAACTTGTTTAAGGCCATTTGTGATCTACAACGTGAGATGGATCGGGTCTACAACATTCTTAAAAACAATATTCTGGTTAAAAGACGTGAACAGCTACACGAATTAAAAGACGCCTTTAACAATGCCTTTGTTACCCACTTATGCCATGCCATTTATCAGGCACTGAATACCGGCAAACGTCAAATAGAACAACTCAACAAGGAACTGCAACATCATCGCTTTGGTGCTGACCGCGAAACCTTCCGCTTCGCCAGCGAATGGATACCGGAATACCGCGACTACGCACGTTTCTTTGAAGAACTGGTGAAGAACCCAATACTAGGTGATGAAGTCACTTTATTTAATGCCGAGTTAACAGATAAATCACAGCTTATTCGCGATAAATTATTGGCCATGTTGCTGGAAGAAGATGAACAGCGTGCCATGCGCGAACTGCAACGCATTGCCGACTATCGCAACTACCGCCGTTATGAAATCTACAAGGAAGTCGAAGGCAAGGAACCCATCCCCTTGAGTGAATACGGCACCGGCTCCGGCGGCCAACTGGAAACCCCGGCCTACATCATTCGCTCCGCCGCCATCACTTCATCCTTTCGCTTTGCGGAAGGTAACAGCCACTTACGCATGGTACTGGTGGACGAAGCCTTCTCCAAAATGGACGAGACTCGTTCACGAGAAGTCATCAGCTATTTAACCGAAAGCCTCGGCCTGCAACTGCTGTTCATCATGCCCACCAGCAAGTGCGGCCCCTACATGGATTTGATCAGCAATGAATTTGTCTTCGCCAAGATACCCAGTACCAAACTCCGTGGCCAGCTACAAACCCGAGTACTGGTAGATCGCAAACAATGCAATCAGGAACAAATCAAAAAGCTATGGGACAACCACCGCAAGACCGTCTATCAACAAGCCGAACTGGATTTTATGGAAGCGGTGTTGGAAGAGGCATAACGGGCAAGACAAACAGCAAAGGACACCAGATTTTGATCCAGTTCGTTCCCATGCTCCGCCTCACCGGCATGCAGGAGAGAGATGTAAACTGGGAGAGGAAAACTTGGGAATGTATAGTTTTTTTGTTAGCATTCAAACGCATTTACACCCATAATCAACACAGAGCAAGCGGGCAAAAATATTTCAATTGTGCATATTTTGCCTATTATTTGTTGGACAAAAAATCATTAGCGATTCGTTAAATATGAATAATCTACTGGGAATCGGGCTTTACAGCCTAGCAGAAGCTTCAGCCTTAACCGGAATACCAACAAAAAATATAAAACGTTGGATTTTTGGTTGTGCCACTTCATCAGGTGATTATCATAACGGCTTATGGGAAAGCCAGATATCTGAGCTGGGCTATGAAGGTATCAGTTTTCGGGATTTGCTCGAAATTCGCTTCGTCAATGCCTTTAGGAAACATGGTGTCAGTCTTCAATCTATCCGCATCGCCGTAAATCATGCCCAGGAAATGTTTAACAGCAAATACCCATTTACCTACAAGCAATTTCGCACTGATGGCCGCTCAATTTTTGCTGACACCCTGGAAGAAACGGGTGATAAAAAATTGATAGACCTTGTGAAAAAACAATATGTATTTAAACAAATCATCAGCCCATCATTATATCGAGGGATAGAATACAATAAAGAAGGCGATGCCAGACTTTGGTATCCCCTCGGCAACAGTAAAAAAATAGTCTTAGATCCAGCTCGTTCCTTTGGCCGCCCCATTGTTACGGATAGAGGAATACCAACAGAGACGCTTTACCAGACATCACTTGTCGAAGATGATATTAATTTTGTTGCAAATATCTATGGCATTACCCCCGCGGAGGTAAAAGCCGCTATCCAGTTCGAGGAAGGGATTAAAAGCGGTGAATTTTTTCATTGATAACAACCTCCCCATCAATATTGCAAAGGCGCTTAACGCACTATCAAAGCCGGAAGGCCACGTCGTCGTGCATTTACAGGACAAATTTGATCATGCCACGCGTGATGAGACTTGGATAACAGAACTCTCCACAGATGGTGAGTGGGTTATTATCACCCAGGATCACTTAAAGAAAAACAACCTAGAAAAAGAGGCATTTCGTCAAAGTGGCCTGGTTACATTTTTTCTCACCAAACAATGGTCAAACCACCAATATTGGGATAAAGCACACCAGTTGGTCAGATGGTGGCCCGCAATCATAAAACAGTCCAGTTTAATCACCGGTGGAGCAGCATTCAAGGTGCCATGGCAATTCTCCGGAAAAGGTAAATTTGAACAAGTCGTGTTTAAATAAAGCGGGCAACTAGGTAGTGCACACCCGACAGACAAATTAAGCAATAACTGGTGAAAATGAAAATCACCAGAAAAGCTCCTTGTATCTTTGTCATTTCAATTTAAATCAAGGCACCACAATGAACAAACCACGCTGGCTGGATGATGAAGCCGAGATCCAACAACTGCTTCATTGGTTTATTGACAGACTGGATGACAAAAAACAGCATGAGCGTAAAAACTTATTAAGCCGCCCGGTTAACAACAAAAATTTTCCCAGCCTTTTTCGTAATAATGAGCACTCTGATCACGAGTGGTCGATGATCAAATCATTACAACAGGATCACAATCTAATAGAGATAAAGACCACTCGCAAACTTAAACCACACGAAAGCGAGTTTGCCAATAAATCCCTCATATTCAACCCACAAGCTGAACAACAAGTGCGTGAATGGTTGGAACGTCCAGCGCAAGTTCCCTACAGCCAACAATGGGGCAATGCCATCAATCAATATGTCGATCATTTTGCGGATCAAGGTGAAGCCCTCATCAAACGTTCCGCAAAATTGGAAGGCAAAACTGCCGAACAGATCATTACAGGTTTTGCGAATCTCACACCGTTCATAGACAAAGGTCTAAGCCTGCGCCAGTTAAGCGCCCGTTGCTTCTGGGGTCACTCCAAATTTCTTGATAACCGCGAAGACCTGCTCAACACACTTTTTACTAATGCCAACATTCGGCCCCGGCCCATCATGGTCAACGTCTGTTTATCTGAGACGATCAAGGGTGTGTTATTCATCGAAAACCATGACACCTATATCAATGCCCTATCGGCTAACCGAGATAAGTCACACCCCATGGATTACAATCATCTCGCCCTGGTTTATCTCTCCGGCTTTCAAGGCAGTGCCAAACGAATTCGTGACCGGGATGGTGTCAGCCTGCATTTTCATAGCCAATCAAAACCGGATGAAAAAAACCGTTTTGAAGATGGGTGGTTTGAAAATAACAACGAAGGCTGGCCAAGTTTTTTCTGGGGCGACCTCGACTTCTCCGGCATGGCCATACTCAAAACCCTGCGCAAACGTTTTACAAACACCGAGGCATGGCAACCGGGGTATACGTTATTGCTAGAACAAATCAACGCAGGAAAAGGCCGCTATGCACAACTGGCCAACAAAGAAGAACAACACGACCCCGGCCAAACAGGCTGCCCATATGCCGACAACACACTACTGCCCGCCTTACGGCAAACGACATTATTCATCGACCAGGAGTGGGTGTAGATACCACAACTCTGCGTAACTTTGCACGCCCGGAAGACATACAGCCTCTGTTGTTTAAACTTACCTCGTTACCACGCTCTGAGACTGTGAATGCATACCTACACAGCAAACGCGACAACGTTGTAAATTATTAAGACATCGACCCTAAGAAAACAAGTATTGTTATTTATGGTTTATATGAGGTTTATTATGTCGGTGTCCGGCTAGGGCTTCCTGCCACAACGCCTTAATATTAGCTTTAAAATTTGCGGGTTTGACCGATATATACCCGTAGCGTTATAGATTTAGGTTTAACTAAAACCTTCAACGCCACCGCCTAGCAGTGATTCCAGTTCATAGGAGTAGTCATCAAAATTTTGAAAAAATGTTATGCTTGCTTTTCTAAAACTATCTATGTTTTCGTAATATTTGTTGTAGAGTGCTTTTTTTTTAAAAAAACGCCACACTCGCTCGATCAAGTTTAGCTCTGGAGAATAGGCGGGCAGGTAAACAAGTTTTAACCTCAAGCTTTGCTCAATGACGTCTTTAACTTCTTGAGAGTAGTGATATTTAGCATTATCCAGAATAACAATAATTTCTTT
>JAFLJQ010000233.1 GCA_022712915.1 Gammaproteobacteria bacterium
TTTTGCGCTTCTTTGCGACCTTTGCGGTAAAGGGTGTTTTACGAGCACTTTTCATGTCTCATACCCATTTCAACTTCCTCAAGCCTTTATGTGCCAGATAAATACAAGGTTTTTTAGATTATTAGCGGGACAGCAGTGAAAGGGAATAATAAAGATCTTTTTCTTCCTATGAGGGTGATGAATTTGATGGGTTAAGCTATCGAATGTTTTTTCATCCGATATAATAGCGCATTTCTGGTTAGTCCCAGCAAGCGTGCTGCCCTGCTCTGGTTGCCATGACTTTTGCCCAATGTTTGGTGGATGAGATCGGCTTCGAGATGACACAGGTGCTGTAATGCGGGGCATCGAGTCCGTGTTGGTGGGCCAGTTGGGTGGTGAGGTTGTGGATCAGGGTTTCAGTAAAGACATTGAATATACTCAGACTTAAATGGCGGCTTCCGAAAAAATTTCACACAAGTGTACTGACTCGTTGGAAATATGACAAAAGCCCGTCAGATTAGTTTATGACGCTAGTGGCCTGGTTGGCGTGAGGTAGATCAATCAACGGGGCAGGACAATCAAGATATCCTGATATTTCATCAGGCAACTTGTTCGTAATACAGAATCTGTAAGGAGCCCTCGAGTAGTTTATGTACCTCTTCAGTGATTCGTTCCAGCATTCCCGGTTCCAGATCGAGGATGGACCAGGTGATATCCTGAATAGAATTATCATCATCCAATGAAAGGGGGGTCTGAATGTTGTTGGCAATAGCATCGGCAATATGAACAGCAGCGGTCTCCTTTGGGAAGTGGGTTGCTCGAACAGGGTGGTGATGGTAACGGGCAGGTTCGATAAGTGAGTCGGGTAATTGCCATTGATTGAGCAACTCGGCACTGACATCTTCATGGGTAAATCCAAAAATGGATTTTTCAATGGTGGTATTTTTATAACCCGGTTCCGCTGATAATTCAATCACCTGAGTGGAGGCATCGGGGTGGGTCAGGTACATCACCAGTTTGCCAATGTCGTGTAACAGTCCTGCGACAAAAAAACGTTCACTATTATTGACCCTGAGGTGCAGGCCGATGGTTCTGGCGGCAATGGCAGTACAAATGCTGTGACGCCAGAAGGTTTCCATTTTTACTACGGTATTATTGGACAGGTTGTAGAATTGACCAACCACCGCTGTAGCCAGTACCAGATCCCGTAATTGGCGGGTGCCGAGGATGGTGATGGCCATGGAGATGGTGTCGATGCGGGATGGAAAACCAAACATGGGGCTATTGACAACCTTTAATAAGCGGGCTGTTAAAACTGGATCTTCACAAATTAGCTGACCTATGTCTGCTGCACTGGAATGGGGATCCTCGACCATCAGGTTTATTCTGTGGACAACATCGGGTAAAGAGATTAATTCGAGAGTGTCATCAATAAGCTCTTTGGCGGTCAACTTGGACATCTATATTTTTCTCCTTGTAAAAAATATGGCCAACATGGCCCTTTATCTGTTTTCCTTCCCGGGAATACCCCTCACTATTTTCGTTGGTTTGTGGGGTGTTTGATGATAAGCAGGCGTGTCGCCTATAATATATAAATAGTGCATTGTTCAAGAGAATTCTACATTTACAGGTTAACATTGAAGGCAAATTGTCATGAAATCGTCCACAAAAATTATGTTTATTATTCAAGTTTGCATATTTAAACTATGAATACCGCCTCCAGAATTCGACTTTCTATCTCGGGTATGAGTTGTGCCGGCTGTGTCGGAACGGTAGAAAATGCGCTACGAAATGTCCCTGGTGTAGCTGAGGCGAATGTCAATTTTGCTGAGCACACCGCTCTGGTTACGGGTGGGGTGGATAGTCAGGCTCTTATTGATGCGGTGAGCAAGGTCGGTTATACGGCTGCGGAATTGGCTACTGAGGAGGCTGAACAGGAGAAAGAGGCCATTGAGCTGGCCTATTATCATGCCTTGTTACACAAGTCACTGGTGGCTGTCGTTGTTGGAGTGCCGTTGTTTATCGGAGGCATGAGCGGTTGGTTCCCGGCGCTGGGTGAAGCCTATAGTCAACTAGTCTGGTTGCTGGCTGCGGCGGCAACACTCGGCGTAATGGTTTATTCTGGTGGTCATTTTTACACCAGCGCCTGGAATGCCTTTCGCCGTCACGCTGCCAACATGGATACTCTGATTGCCCTTGGTACGGGTGCTGCCTGGTTATTTTCCACCGTCATTAGCCTTATCCCCGAACTGGTGCCACCGATGGCCCGCCATGCCTATTTTGAAGCGGCAGTGATTATTATCGCCCTGATTAACATTGGTTCGGCTCTGGAAATGAAGGCTCGTGGTAAGACTTCCGAGGCCATTAAGCGCCTGATTGGTTTGCAGCCCAAGGTGGCTCTGGTGGTGCGTGATGGTAAGGAAAGAGAAATTCTGATTAGCGAGGTCGGCCTGGGAGAAACCATTCGCGTGCGCCCTGGGGAACGTATTCCGGTTGATGGGATGATTATTACAGGCCAATCCAATATCGATGAATCCATGTTAAGTGGTGAACCCATGCCGGTGAGTAAAGGTAAGGGTGATGACGTGACGGGTGGCACCATTAATGGTACCGGCAGTTTCTTGTTTCAATCCAAACGCATTGGCAAGGATACTGTATTGGCACAGATTATCGATATGGTGCGTCAGGCCCAGTCGAGCAAGCCGGCCATCGGTCGTATGGTGGATAAGGTTGCGGCGGTGTTTGTGCCGAGTGTGTTGATTATTGCGGTGATGACTTTTTTAGTTTGGTTTAATTTTGGTCCGGAACCGCGAGTCAGTTTTACCCTGGTGACGACCATGACGGTCTTGATCATTGCCTGTCCCTGCGCCCTTGGTCTGGCGACACCGATCTCGATCATGGTCGGCATCGGCAAGGCCGCAGAATCTGGCATTTTGATTCGTAACGGTGATGCCTTGCAGGAGGCGGGTCGCTTGACAACGGTGGTGCTGGACAAGACGGGCACTGTGACCGAGGGTAAACCCGCTGTGACACAAATTATTGTTACGGATACGTTCTCGGAACAGGAAATATTACAGTACGCTGCTAGTCTGGAAGTGGCCTCGGAACATCCTTTGGCTCAGGCGATATTAAATGCAGCGACAAAACAATCCCTGCAAGTTATGGAGGTGGAAAAATTTAATGCCCTGACCGGTTATGGTGTGGAAGGGGTCGTCAATGGTATGCCTGTTTTATTGGGTAATGCCCGTTTACTGGCACAAAACAAAATTCCCACTGGCAGCGTTCTTAATCAACTCACGATGTTGTCAGGCAAGGGACAAACCCCCATGTTACTGGCCGTGGCAAGTAAACTTGTTGGTGTGATTGCGGTGGCCGATCCTATTAAGGTGGATTCGGCTCAGGCTATCAGGTGTTTACATCAGCTGGGTCTAAAGGTTGTGATGTTGACCGGTGATAACTTGGTGACGGCCAATGCTGTGGCCAAACAGGTGGGCATCGATGAGGTCATGGCCGAGGTCTTGCCGCGGGATAAGGATGAAAAAATTGCTGAACTGCAAAAGAAGGGGGAAGTTGTGGCCATGGTCGGAGATGGTATCAATGATGCTCCGGCTTTGGCACGTGCCGATGTCGGCTTTGCTATTGGTTCAGGAACGGATGTGGCGATAGAAAGTGCCGACATTACCCTGATGCGGGGTTCGCTTTATGGGGTGAGTGATGCCATTGGTATATCTCGTGCGACAGTCAGCAATATTAAACAGAATTTGTTCGGTGCCTTTATCTATAATTCACTGGGCATCCCGGTGGCGGCGGGTATTCTGTTTCCATTTTTCGGGGTATTGCTTAACCCTATGATTGCTGGTGCAGCCATGGCCCTGTCATCTGTAACCGTTGTCAGTAATGCAAACCGTTTACGTTTTTATAAAGCATGGAGATCAAAGTGATGGATTGGCTGGTTAACCTGTTATGTCTTGCCTTAATCATTATGATTGTGGTTTGGTTCTGGTTAACAAAACCAGGATCGAAAGATTGAATAACTGGTTTTGGATAAGAACTAATCAAGAAAATTAAAATCTAATATAGCGGTGTAAAAGACAAAGATTGTTTATTGGATAAACTAAAGATTTTTGTGAATTCTGTGTTGATTATTACGATTTGTTTTGGAAGTTTGTTGTGTGCGACAGTACATTATTTATCAGGATGTGAAGTGAACAGAGATTAAGAGTCGTTGCGGAAGTTTGCTTAACTTGAAAATTTAAATTATTACAAAGGTTTTTTGTTATGTCCTTTTTGGGAAAATTATTGGGAGCGGTATTTGGTTATATGTTGTGGGGGCCTTTTGGTGCCTTACTGGGTGTGGCTCTGGGGCATCAATTTGATAAAGGTCTGCGGCGCACAGTTTTTCAGAGTCATGCCGATGTAGAGCATATTCAGGCCAGTTTTTTTACCACTCTGTTTTCGGTTATGGGGCATCTGGCTAAGGCCGATGGTCATGTTAGTGGCCATGAAATCGAGATGGCCAAATCGGTTATGCAGCAAATGTCGCTGAATGAACAGCAGCGCAAAATGGCTGTTGATTTGTTCAATAAGGGCAAACAAGCTGATTTCCCTCTGGATTCAGCCCTACAGCAATTTCGCCGTGTGACTAATGGGCAGCGTAATTTGGTTCGAATGTTCATGGAGACTCTCCTGTACGCGGCCTATGCTGATGGTGAGGTGCATGTTAAGGAAGAGCATCTTTTGAAGCATGTTGCGCATGGTTTAGGAATGACGCCTTACCAACTGGCGCAACTGGAAGGCATGGTACAGGCACAACGGGCCTTTCATCAGGGACGAGGAGGTCATTATGAGGCAGCCCGACCGCGGGCTGATTTATTGCAGGAGGCCTATCAGTTACTTGGTGTGACAAGTGATGCCAGTGATGCTGAAGTCAAGAAGGCCTATCGCCGTCAAATGAATCAGCACCATCCGGATAAATTGGTCGCCAAAGGCTTGCCGGAAACGATGGTCAAAATTGCCACAGAAAAGACTCAGGAGATCAAGGCAGCCTACGACACGATCACACAATCCAGAGATAACCATTGAAAAAACTGTAGTATTCATTACTATAGTTACCTTGCGGTCACTAATTGAAAGAAAGTCCTATTACGTATGAACCTGTCTCTTTTTCAACGCTTGACGACCTCTGAGATGGATCAATACCTTAGTGAGATTGATCTGGCTCTGGAATATCACACCCGCTGGTTGGCGGCCGTCAACCGGACGCTGGTATGTCGTGATCTGGAGGACATGCGGCACTTTAGTCAGGATCTGTTGCACCATTGTTATTTTGGTCGCTGGTATGCCAGTGTTGAGCAAGTGGATTTGATCAAGGAACAGCCGTATCAGTTGATAGGTGTTATACATGCACAACTTCATGAGCGGGTGAGTGTGCTGATCGACAAGGTGCAACACGGTAAATCATTATCAATTCATGATTATGATCAATTTACTGATGTAACCAAGGCTTTCCGACAGGCAGTGAATGATTTGAAAGGGATCATTAAACATGATCTGAAATTGATTGCGACCTTGATGGGCAAGATATTTGAATATGCAGAAGAGGGGGTGATCATAACTGATAAGAAGGCCAATATTCTTCATGTCAATCCGGCCTTTTGCAAGGTGACGGGATATACTCGTGATGAAGTTTTGGGAAAAACCCCGCGTATTCTTTCTTCCGGTCGACAGGGCAAAGCCTTTTATGAAGGTTTTTGGAGTGATTTATTACACAACAACCATTGGGAAGGGGAGATATGGAACCGTCGTAAGGATGGTAAAATATATCCTGAGTGGTTAAGTGTTACTGCCGTTATGGATGATGACAGTATTGTGAATCACTATGTGGCTATTTTTTCTGATATTAGTTCACAAAAAGATAGTGAAGAGCGGCTCTATTATCTTGCTCATTACGATCACCTCAGCAGGCTTCCTAATCGTCTGGCATTTCATGATCGTCTGCATCAGGCCATTTCAAGTGCTAGACGCAGTAAAAATGAAGTAGCGGTGATGTTTCTCGACCTGGATGGCTTTAAGCAAGTGAATGATACGCTGGGGCATAATGCAGGAGATGAAGTTATACGGGAAATTTCGGCCCGTTTAGGTTTAGCCATGCGTGAGTCTGATGCCATTGCCCGTTTTGGTGGGGATGAGTTTACGGTGTTGCTGGCTGAGGTTGAGGCGCGAGAAGGGGTTGAGGTTGCGGCGCAAAAGATCATCGAGGCCGTGTCTGAACCCATACACATTGAAAATACTGTTGCACAGGTTACAACCAGCATTGGTATCAGCCTTTATCCGCAGGATAGTGATGATATCGATACCCTGATTCGTCAGGCAGACATGGCCATGTATGCCGCCAAGGAGTCAGGTAAGAATAAATACCTTTTTTTTGATAAAGGAACGTCTTGAGTTAGCTTGCCAGGAAACGTCCGCTACTGGCGATCAGGATAACAATCAAACCTAGTATCGTATTGATTCCCACCAGAATTCGGATCTGAGCCAGACTTTTGCCGCCTGCGGGCCAGTTTTTATCGGCGACGGCTTGTTTTAAACGTTTGTAAGGTGCGAAGAATACGTGTAGATAAATCAGAATCATCAGGCTACCGAGACCATTCATTGCATGAATGTATATCGGGCTGTTGGCCATCCCGCCAAATACATTAAATATCATCCAGTAGCCGGTTAGTGGCAGTGTGATGACGGCAACCCAGACAAAGGGAAAGAACCTGCCGAATACATGCCCCCATAGTGGTAATCGCAAAGGTGGCTCGAGGAGGTTTGCGGCTACCGGGCGCAGACAAACATAAGCGAAAAACATTCCACCGACCCAAATGGTGGCAGCGAGAACGTGCAGTGCAATCATGATGGTCATTATTTTTACCTTATAATTATTTTATTGTGCTTACTTTACCTTAACTTCAGTACCGGCGGCATTTTTTGCCAGCCAGCCTCGCACCCGTTTGACCAGCACGGCATCGGTATAATTAAAGAAGTGATCGGCCCCTTCTATTTTTAACTGGGTATACTGTGTATTTTTTGCCTTGGTGGCGGCTGTTTTGCGGGCCTTGGCTGAGTTGATGACGCTGGGCAGGTCACGACCGCCATAAATGTCCAGTACAGGTAAGGTGATCTTTCTGAGTGAAAATGTATTATCCATTTTAGAATTACTTTTGTGTTGGCTCATACCGATACCCACAAAGGCGGTCACAGTCGAATCAGGTTTGTCAGATAAATAAAAGGTAGCCATGGATGCCCCCATACTATGGGCGACAATGACAATATTCTGTAGACCTTTCATTTTCAGGTAATCGACACCTGCCTGGATACGTGGATGGACTTCATTAAACAGTGGTGCATAGTCTTCACTTTTGGCATCATTGGTCAGAATGGGCATTTGCAGTGACAGGGTTGCCCAGCCGTAGTCAGGCAATTGCGTCCGCAGGGGTTGGATTACCTCGGGCCAGGCAGGGTGAGCACCAATGCCGTGCAAGATAATGGCTCCGCCCATGGCTTTTTCAGTGCTATGTTCGGCAAAAATTCCTAAAAATTCGTTGGTTCCAGCCTTGAGCTTGACAGCATCGCCGATGATTAAGGCATCAACGATCTGTGCCTCCCAGCGTTTTTCTTTATCCATGTCTGAAGCATGGGTATGGAGGCTAAAGAGAAACACAAATAGATAAAAACAGCTGCGGCTAAGTTGGTCAACCATGGTAAAACCCCTACTTCATCCAGTATTGAATGATTATAAGGGTAGCGGAAAAATGTCGGTATACAAAATGCTGAAAATTCCCCGTTAATCGGGTAGAGTGGGCGGTTCGAATTTTTGGGGTATCCGGGTAGTTGCTACCACGGGGTACGGGTAAATAATAAATGAGAGGAAATAGTTATGGCAGATAATCTGATTGCCCCCTCCATTCTGTCCGCTGATTTTGCGCGACTGGGTGAGGAAGTTGATAATGTATTGAAGTCAGGTGCTGATGTTGTGCACTTTGATGTGATGGACAACCACTATGTCCCTAACCTGACTATCGGGCCGTTGGTCTGCGAAGCCCTGCGCAAGCACGGTGTCACCGCACCTATCGATGTACATCTGATGGTTAAACCGGTGGATCGCATCATCCCGGACTTCGCCAAGGCTGGCGCGACTTATATTACCTTCCACCCGGAAGCCTCTGAGCACGTTGACCGCACCCTGCAACTTATTCAGGGTGAAGGGTGTAAATCCGGTCTGGTATTTAATCCTGCGACCTCTCTTGATGTGCTGAAATATGTGATCGATAAAGTTGATATGATTTTACTAATGTCGGTTAACCCTGGCTTTGGTGGACAGAGCTTTATCCCGGCGACACTGGATAAATTGCGTGAAGCCCGTAAGATCATCGATGCCTCCGGCCGTGATATTCGTTTAGAAATCGACGGTGGGGTGAAGGTTGATAACATTCGTGAGATCAAAGAAGCCGGTGCCGATACCTTTGTCGCAGGTTCCGCCATCTTCAGTGCCAAAAAAGACAGCGATGCCAATGATTACGATACTGTTCTTAAGGCAATGCGGGATGAATTGGCAAAGGCTAAGTAATTTTAAACGCAATGTGTAGTTTTATAGTTGAGAGTGAATAATGTAGGGGTTGTAAAGACGCAAAGAACGCAGAGAATTTACAATTATTTGTCTTTGCGTCCTCTGCGGCTTTGTGAACTTTGCGTTGAATTGTGGTAAGGGACAAATGTTAAATACACCTGAAATGATTTTGATCGATGTGGACGGTACGCTGGTGGACAGTGTGCCGGACTTGGCTTTTTGCGTCGATGAGATGATGACGGCCCTTGAGATGCCGGTGCATGGCGAGGCCAAGGTTCGCGAATGGGTCGGTAATGGCGTCGAGCGCCTGACCTGCCGCGCCCTGATTGGGCAGTTGGACGGCGAGCCTGATGAGGGGTTGTTCGAAAAGGCCTATCCGATTTTTCTGGAATTGTATGCCGACAATACCAGCAAGCGCAGCGAGCTTTATCCCGGTGTGGCCGATGGGCTGGCCTATATGAAAGATGTCGGTTACAAACTGGGTTGTGTGACGAATAAGGCTGAGCAGTTTACCGTGCCTTTATTAAGGGATTTGGGGGTGAGTGATTACTTCGAGATTGTGATCAGTGGTGATACGCTGCCAAAGAAAAAACCTGACCCTTTACCCTTGTTGCATGCCGCCAAGTTTTTTGGTGTTGAACCAGCAAAGGCGTTGATGCTGGGTGATTCAGTGAGTGATGTAAAGGCGGCGCGGGCGGCTGGTTTTCAGATTATCTGCATGAGCTATGGCTATAATCATGGTGTCGATATTCGTGACGCCAATCCTGATTTAGTGATTGATTCCATGCTTGAATTGCGTGATATTTTACCTGTTATCAAACAGCCTGGTGTGGCATAAGGTATACTAATCAGAGATGAATATTTGGACAACAACGGTGACCAAACGATGGCGCGTTTAGGCGTGAGCATGGTTGTTAATATCGTATTGTTAAGGTATTCATCTCTGGATTAGAAAATGGACGAACAAAAATTTAATTCGCTTGCTAAAGAAGGCTACAACCGCATCCCGCTGATGTGCGAAGTTCTGGCCGATCTTGATACCCCTCTCAGTACCTATCTTAAACTGGTCAATGGACCTTATTCTTATCTGTTTGAATCAGTGCATGGCGGTGAGAAATGGGGTCGCTATTCCATTATTGGTCTGCCCTGTCAGAGGGTAATTAAGATATTTGGGCATGAAGTTCAGCAATGGGTGGATAATCAACAAGTTGAATCAACAACGGTTGATGATCCTCTCGCCTGGATTGAAAATTTTTATGACAGTTTCAGGATTGCCGAGATTGATGGTTTACCGCGTTTCAATGGCGGGCTGGTGGGATACTTTTCTTATGACACTATTCGTTATATAGAACCCCGTCTGGCCGAGTGTCCTAATCCAGATGAATTGCAGACGCCGGATATTTTGCTCATGGTTTCGGACGAAGTGGTGGTGTTTGATAACCTCAGCGGAAAATTGCATGTCATTGTCCATGTTGATCCTGCACAGAGTGGATCCAGGGCAAAAGGTCAGGCTCGATTAAACGAACTGGTAAAATTGCTGGATAAACCCGTTTATCGGCATGTTGCGCCGCGGACATTCAAGGTTGATGAAGCAGATTTTGTCTCCGGTTTCACTCAGCAAGCCTATGAAGATGCCGTACGGCGTATCAAGCAATACATCATCGAGGGAGATGTGATGCAGGTGGTGATCTCACAGCGTCTGTCTATTCCTTTTCATGCGCCACCCTTAAACCTGTATCGCGCATTACGAAGTCTTAATCCATCACCCTATATGTATTATCTGGATCTGGATGATTTTCAGATCGTAGGTTCATCACCTGAAATCCTGGTGCGCCTGGAAGATGGTGATGTGACAGTACGGCCGATTGCCGGTACCCGACCTCGTGGACATACCGAAGCCGAAGACAATGCACTGCAAGATGAGTTGCTGGCCGACCCTAAAGAGTTGGCCGAACACCTGATGCTTATCGATCTTGGTCGTAATGATGCTGGACGCATTGCCGAGATCGGCACCGTGGAGCTGACTGAGAAAATGAGCATCGAACGTTACTCTCATGTCATGCATATTGTCTCCAATGTGATCGGCAAACTGAAAAAAGGCATGACCGCCATTGATGTTTTACGTGCGACCTTTCCGGCCGGAACGGTCTCAGGTGCGCCCAAGATCCGCGCCATGCAGATCATTGATGAACTGGAACCCGTCAAACGTGGTGTTTATTCCGGTGCCGTTGGCTATCTAGGTTGGGGCGGCAACATGGACACGGCCATTGCCATACGCACCGCCGTGATAAAAGACGGTCAGTTACATATTCAGGCTGGTGCGGGTATCGTGCATGATTCCGTGCCACGCAACGAATGGGACGAAACCATGAACAAAGGTCGCGCCGTATTCCGCGCCGTGGCCATGGCCGAAGCCGGGCTGGATGGCGCACATCGATAGGTCGGTGTAGATAACGCAAAGGAAACAACACAAAGGAATGTGGCATGATTGAAAATGAGGTATCCGACAAAATTATTGGTGCGGCTATTGAGGCTCATAAAATTTTAGGCCCTGGACTTTTGGAATCTACTTATCACGCATGTTTAAAACGTGAATTAACAGTAGCAGGAATACAGTTTGAAAGTGAAGTACCTGTTGTTGAATATAAAGGTTATTTAATTAATGATGCGTGCAGAGCTGATTTGTTGGTTGAAAATAGAGTTATTGTTGAGTTAAAAGCTGTAGATATGTTAGCAAATAAACACAAAGCACAATTATTAACATATTTACGCTTGATGAAACGTAAACTTGGATTGTTAATTAATTTTAATGAAGTAATGCTGAAAAACGGAGTGAGGCGGGTTGTCAATGATTTATAACTCTGCATTCTTTGCGTCTCTGCATTCTATTCATGAGGCTGACAAATGCTTCTAATGATCGACAATTATGATTCTTTTACCTATAACTTGGTGCAATACTTTGGTGAGTTGGGTGCGGATGTGCAGGTCTATCGTAATGATCAGATTAGTATTGCTGAGATTGAACAGTTAGGGCCGGATCATCTGGTGATCTCACCGGGCCCCTGTACGCCCAATGAGGCGGGAATTTCTGTTGAGGCAATTAAACATTTTGCCGGTAGGCTGCCAATACTGGGTGTTTGTCTGGGTCATCAGAGCATGGGTCAGGCCTTTGGAGGTAAGATCATTCATGCCGGTGCCATCATGCATGGCAAGACCTCGATGGTTTATCATAATAATGTAGGTGTGTTTGAAGGTTTGAATAATCCTTTTGAGGCAACTCGTTATCATTCGCTGGTGATTGAACAGGACAGCCTGCCCGATTGTCTTGAGGTAACGGCCTGGACTCAGGATGATAATGGTAATCTCGATGAAATCATGGGCGTGCAACACAAAGAATTTATGTTAGAAGGCGTGCAGTTTCATCCGGAATCTATCCTTACCGAGCATGGGCATGACATGCTGCGAAACTTCCTTAAGAAAACTTTGGGTAAGCGGCAGGTTCGAGAATAGCAAATATATATCAGCGTTGGTGTTATAAACGCAAAGGTCGCAAAGACATGAAGAACACAAAGAGAAAATTTAATACAATTTATTTTAGATAGGCGGCAGGTTGCCGAATTGAAAAATGCAACAAAATCGGCATTATAAATAAAACATCGAGCCTGTAAATTAAATTGTGTAACTGCTCATTAATTAATATCCCAATTAATATTTAGAGTATTTTGACTCTTTTAGGCCGGGCTATTGCCCGGGTTACAATTTTAAACACAAGGCGTGTATGCCCAGGCCACTGCAAAATAAATTCGTGATTGTTATTATCACCATGCTTGCTATGGTGGCTCCGTTTTGTATCGATACTTACTTGCCGTCTTTCCCTAGTATCGCCACCGATCTGGATGCCAGTCCTGTTCAGATGCAACAGAGTCTGAGTTTGTATTTACTCGGCTTTGCGGTGATGACGTTGTTTTATGGTTCCGTATCCGATTCGCTAGGGCGTCGTACCGTGATTTTGTTTGCCCTAATCGGTTTCAGTCTGACGTCTATTGGATTGGCACTGGTAAATGATATTGAACTGTTTTTATTGCTACGTTTGATACAAGGGGCTTTCGCCAGTGCCGGTATCGTGGTGGGGCGGGCCGTAGTACGCGATTTATTTCATGGTCATCAAGCGCAACAGGTGATGTCCACAGTCATGTTATTGTTTGGTATTGCCCCGGCGATTGCCCCGGTGATCGGTGGCTTGTTTGAAGTCGCATTTGGCTGGCGAGCGATTTTTATCTTTCTTGCTGCGTGGGGTGTTGTGCTGATTTTGTTAGTGTTTTGTGGTTTACGGGAAACCCTGCCAAAAGAGCGGCGTCATTCCATGCATCCGCTTGTGCTGTTAAAAAATTATGCTCATGCCCTGACGCGCTTCCATTTTCTGGAGTTGGCGCTGATCGTTGCGTTTAACTTTGGAGGTTTTTTTCTCTATATTACCGCCGCGCCTCAACTCATGTTCAAGCATCTTGGCTTGGGGGCGGGAGATTTTTATATCATGTTTGTGCCTATGGTCGGCGGCATGATGCTTGGAGCCTTTTTGTCAGGACGTACCGCTGGACGTATCTCGGTACGGCGTGCCCTGCAGGTCGGTTACGCCACTATGCTGGTGGGTGCCGTATTGAATATTAGTCAGGCCTTATTTATACCGGTGTCACCTTTTTATGTGATCGCACCCTTGGTGGTGTACGGCATGGGCATGAGTTTTTGCATGCCCATGTTGTCGATCCTGGGGATGGATGAGCTACCCAATCACCGTGGCCTGGCCTCTTCGTTACAAAGCTGTGTCCATATGAGCATGAATGCGTTAATTGCCGGTGTGGTGGTACCGCTGGTATTTGATACTATTCTGCATCTGGCCCTGACCATGTTGGTGATGTATAGCATTGCCTTGTTGTTGTTTATTAATGTCAATCGGCGAAAATCTCTAGAATATATGATTGACCCATAAAATAGGGCACGCGACAATTTGTCTCTTAAACTTGTATGAACACATAATAAAGGGTAACGCAATGGATATGATCTCTGCCATACGGGCTGTAACCGAGCATCAGGATTTGGGTGCTGATGAAATGACCTCTGTGATGCGTACCATCATGACTGGCGAAGCAACGCAGGCTCAGATTGGCGGGTTCCTCATCGGTCTGCGCATGAAGGGAGAGAGCATCGACGAGATTGCCGCCGCCGCCGGGGTGATGCGTGACCTGGCTGCTGGTGTAAAGGTCAGTGGCGATCATGTGGTCGATATAGTCGGCACTGGTGGGGATGCCACCAATACCTTTAATATCTCCACTGCCTGTACCTTTGTGGTGGCGGCGGCGGGCGGTACGGTGGCTAAGCACGGTAATCGCTCGGTATCGAGCAAATCAGGTTCGGCCGATGTACTCGAGGCTGCCGGGGTGAAACTGGATCTGAGTCCGGAGCAGGTCGCCCGTTGCATCAACGAGATTGGTGTTGGTTTCATGTTCGCCCCCATGCATCATAGCGCCATGAAACACGCCATTGGCCCGCGCAAGGAAATGGGGATTAGAACCATTTTTAATATCCTGGGGCCACTGACCAACCCGGCAGGGGCACCGAATCAGTTACTTGGTGTTTTCAGTGTTGATCTGGTGCAACCCCTGGCTGAGGTGCTCAATAAACTGGGCAGTCATCATGTGCTGGTCGTTAATGCCGAGGATGGTATGGATGAGATCAGTATCGGTGCCCCAACTCAGGTGGCTGAACTAAAGGGCGGCAAAGTGAGTACTTACCAGATTACGCCAGAGCAGTTTGGTTTTAAGACCGCCGATATCAGGTCGCTGGCCGTGGACAGTGCCGGGCAGTCATTGGCTGTGGTCAAAGATGTTCTGCAAGGTAAAACTGGCCCTGCGCGGGACATTGTCGCCCTCAATGCCGGTGCCGCGATTTATGCCGCTGACCTGACCGATACACTACAAGCCGGTATCATCATGGCACAGGACGTCATCGACAGCGGTGCGGCCATGGCTAAACTGGATGCTCTCGTGGCTTTGTCTAACAGTCTAAATTAACCACGAAGATGCGAAGTCACGAAGAATTTAATTTCTTTGTCTTGCTTCGTGTCTTTGTGCTTTCGTGGTGAAAAAGCAAATGAGCAATACCCCCGATATCTTGAAAAAAATCCTCGATCGCAAGGCTGAGGAGGTCGCAGATCGAAAGGCCAGGGTTTCCCAGGCTGAGCTGCTAGAGCGAACTAAATCTGCTTCGCCGGCACGTGGCTTTGTGGCATCCATTGAAAAGAGTATTGCCGAGGGCCGGGCAGCGGTGATCGCCGAGATCAAGAAGGCCTCGCCCAGTAAGGGGGTGATGCGGGAGCATTTTGTCCCGGCCGAGATTGCCGAATCTTATGCTCGGCACGGTGCGAGCTGTCTGTCAGTACTTACTGACATCGATTTTTTTCAGGGTAGTGATGACTATCTGCTACAGGCCCGGGCGGCCTGTTCTTTGCCGGTGATTCGCAAAGATTTCATGATTGGCTCCTACCAGGTCTATGAGGCAAGAGCCATGGGGGCCGATTGCATCCTGCTGATTGTTGCGGCTCTAAGTGATAGTCAACTCAGTGAATTGACCGACCTTGCGAGTCAATTACAACTGGATGTGCTGGTCGAGGTGCATGATGCTGAGGAACTGCAACGGGCCCTACGGTTGGAAACGACGTTAGTGGGGATCAATAACCGCAACCTGCGAAGCTTTGAGACATCTTTGAATACCACGCTGAACCTGCTGGATGATATCCCCGATGATCGCATCGTGGTCACCGAAAGTGGTATCCATACCCGGCCTGATGTGGCCCTGATGCGTGATCATGCGGTGAATGCTTTTCTGGTTGGGGAGGCTTTTATGCGGGAAACCGACCCGGGCGAGAAGCTGGCCGAATTGTTTTCCTGACATGGATTTTTAAAGTTTGCAGAGGCAGACCAAGGTGTTTCTCCGATCAAAAAGGGCAAACACAGTTGGTTTGCCCTACAGGAAAATAATGGTGTGAGTCTTAACGGGTGCCGAATACGACGATGGTCTTTCCTTTAACGGAAATCAGGCCTTGTTCTTCCATGCTCTTTAATACACGGCCGACCATTTCACGGGAACAGCCGACAATACGGCCAATTTCCTGGCGCGTGATACGGATCTGCATACCATCGGGGTGGGTCATGGCGTCGGGTTGTTTACACAGGTCGAGCAGGGTGCGGGCAACACGACCGGTGACATCCATAAAGGCTAGGTCACTGACCTTACGGCTGGTGCTGCGCAGGCGGGTGGCCATTTGGCTTGCCATAGCAAACAACACATCGGGGTGCTCTTCGTAGAGCTGGCGAAATTTGGTGTAGCTCATTTCGGCAACTTCGCAGGGAGTACGGGCACGAACCCAGGCGCTACGGTGGGGTTCTTCCTCGAAAAGGCCCATTTCACCGAAAAAATCACCTTTATTCAGGTAGGCCAGTACGATTTCACGGCCATCTTCATCTTCGATCAAAACGGTCACGGAACCACCCACGATGTAATACAACACATCGGGTTTGTCACCAGCGTAGATAATGACGCTTTTGGCTGGATACTGTCGACGATGACAATGTTCCAGGAACTGATCCAGGGAATCAATGCCGGTCCGAGAGGTTATCGGTAACTCTGCCATGTTGCTCCTGCTTATCATAATTTCTTTTTCCGTCCTAATGATATACCAATGTGCTGTTCAAGCGCCAAGCTTAATCCATCCACCTCAAATAAACTGAGAATGGTGTCACTGGCCATAAACAGATATGCTTCGGTTTGTGACTGAAAAGCCGTTTTTGGCCAGCTTGGCTGCCGGTATCGTTAGGACTCGCTCTTTATAGAGTTCTTTATCGACGGATACGGCTAAACAATTACCTTTTTTTGGAGATGTTTGTATGAAGGCTCGCGTCAAGTGGTTGCAGGATGTAACTTTTGTGGGGGAATCGGCCAGTGGTCATGCGGTGGTGATGGATGGCCCCTTGGAGCATGGCGGGCGAAATATCGGTATTCGGCCTATGGAAATGCTGTTGCTTGGTTTGGGGGGATGTACATCCTTCGATGTCATAAGTCTGCTCAAAAAAAGCCGCCAGGCAGTGGTCGATTGTGAGGTTCAGTTAGAGGCCGATCGTGCCGATACGGAACCCAAGGTGTTTACGAGGATCCATGTCCATTTTGTCATCACGGGAAAAGATCTATCCGAAAACCATGTTAAACGCGCCGTACAGCTGTCTTCAGAAAAATATTGCTCTGCCTCGATTATGTTGGGCAAGACGGCCGAAATTAGCCATGATTATGAGATACGAGAAGCTTGAAGTCGCCACTGGAGTCATGCTGGTGATATTGTAAAAATAATCAAAATGCTCATTTATTTCATATAAACTCTGCTTTGCCAACCTTTTGTGACTTGTCCTTATTCGCGTGGTCAACTAACTCAGTCGCTTTCTTATAAATCAATTAACAATGTTGAGAAATATTATATGTCCAATTTTTCCCTGGTGATAGACGCCTATTATCATGCCTGGTTCCGTTTTTATCCTGAGGTCGCGGTCGATCTGGGTATTGATGGTTATAGTGAGTTACTCCGACCTTATGGCTCTGATGAGCGGGGTGCGTTGATTGCTTTGCATGAAAAACTCTTGTCTGCTTTAGACGAGATTGATGAAGAGGAATTGGATGACGAGCAAAAAATAGATATGGCCTTGTTGCATGGCCGTGTCATGCTTGATATGAAAGACATGAATGAGTGTGACTGGCGGCTTCGCGACCCTGGTCGCTATCTTCCCGTGCATGCTATTTATCAATTAACGGTGCGTCCGGTATCTGATCTGAAAGCGGCCTTTACTTCTCGCTTGCAAGCCATACCGGATTACCTGCGTGGAGCCCGTTCACAATTGATGCAGGAGCCGGAACAGATACCGGCCATTTGGCTTGAGTCAGCCACTACTGAGGCGAAAGAGGGGGCGCATTATTTCCGAAGTCTGGAGAAACATCCAGAGTTCTCCCGCTATAGTATTGCTCAGTTATTGGAAGAGGCTGCCCATGCCTTGGAAGATTTTGCCCGTTTTCTGGAATCGGACATTGCAGCCCATGCCAAAGGTAGTTTTGCCCGTGGTCTGGATTATTACAATATGCTTTTATCACATCGTCATTATCTGGACATTGATGCGGATACCCTACACAAATTTGGTGAAGATTTATTTGATCAAACATTGGCCGAGCTACGCGAAGTGACTCGTCAGTTGCGTGGTGATGAGGATATTGCGGCCATGACGGCTTCATTGTCATCACAACAACCAGATAATTCAGACCTGATTTGCAATTATCGGCAGAGCATGGAGGCGGCGAAAAAATTTGTTATTGATAAACAACTGGTCTCAATCCCTACCCGTGAGCAGTTGAAAGTGGTCGAGACGCCGGTCTTTTTGCGGCACGTGATTCCCTTTGCTGCTTACCTGGATCCGGCACCAAATGACCCTGAGCAGAGCGGCCAATACTATGTGACACCATCCGCACAGAGTGAAAGGAGCGAGCATAACGCCATTAGCATCAAACACACCTGTGTGCATGAGGCCTGGCCTGGGCATCATTTGCAGTTTGTCACAGCCAATTTGTGTCCTACATCCAATACCCTGCCACGGTTGATTAATGCCTCAGCAACACTCTATGAAGGCTGGGCACTTTATTGTGAGCAATTGATGCATGAGCAGGGTTTTTTGGATCAGCCGGAATCGGCCTTTGTCTTGTTAAAGGATCGCTTATGGCGCGCCCTTCGTGTCATGCTTGATGTTGAAATGCAAACGCGAGGGCTTGGAATTGAACAGGCCGCTGAAAAAATGCAAACATTATTGGGCTTTAGTCACCAGGAAGCCATCGCTGAATTAAGCTGGTATTCCCAGGCACCTGGTGTGCCGATGGGCTATGCGACAGGCTGGGCACTGATTAATGCTACTCGCTCTCGTTTGCAAACCCTGAATAAGGATTTTGATCTCAAGCAATTTCATGATCAGTTGCTCTCGGCGGGCTCCATTGCGCTGCCATTTGTGGTTCGTAGTCGTTTTGGGCAACCGTTGTGGGAAAGTGTGCGGCGAGAGGTTTTTCAAAACTGAGCTTGTCAGGCCATGACATCTTGCAAGATATTTTGTTAGGATACAGATTCTACTTTGGTCTTTGTCACAATTTTAAAGAGAGCTAAGACTGGGAGATTGATGGGCCCCCCGTAATTTATGCGACACTCGGGTCTGAGAATAAATCTGGATGCCTGTGGATATATTGTGTTGTCTTACCTGATCGGGAGGTCGTGTCATGGCTCATATTATTAAAATAGCGTCAGGATTTGTTTTTGTACTGGTGGGACTGGCCTGTCTGGCTTTACCACTTACGGCTGTTGCAGGGGATACCGGTTGTTTTACCTGTCACCAATATCCTGGTCTTGTCCGACTGGAAAAAACGGGAGCTATGAAGGTTTTGCATATTGACAGCGAATCTTATTTCAACTCATCCCATGGTGAGTTGGGTTGTCGTGAATGTCATACTCGGATTAACAAAATCCCTCATGCCGGTGAAAATAAAACCACATGTCAGACGGCACATTGTCATGCGTCTAAAAAGGATGAGGCATTGCTCTCTGCAAGCAAGGGTGAAAAAATTCATGCTGGGCAGCAGTCTGCGTTAACCCATGTCAAAGCGCAATCATCGTGTAATCTTTGTCATCCTATCTACCCGCACAGCAAAGAAGTTTTTGCCAGGGTAGTGTTGAACTTGCATACCACTTATATTATCTGTGAGGTTTGTCATTATAAGAAAGAAAAGTTTGAAGAGATTAGCTATGACTGGATCACGACAGATGAGATCAAGTTCATGGGAAAACCCTTTGGTTCTTTTTATGACCCACGCAAGAAAAGTACTGCAAAACTGACGAATACATTGTCACGTATTGCGCCCTATGTGACCAAGGATGGAAAAAAGACCTTGTTGATGCATTCCTGGGACATGGGCAAGACACGTGTTTATGAAGATAAAAAAACCGAAATGAATCTGCAACAGAAAAAGTTTGGCATGCGTCATCTGCATCGGGATATCGGCAAAATGGAGGTCGTAAAGGCTTGCGATGCCTGCCATGCCAAGCAGGGGATGCTCGATTTTCGCCAACTTGGTTTTTCAGAGATAAGGATCAAACATCTGTTAAATATTAATACTAAAGGTATTTTACAGAAATACAAAACTTTTTACATGCCAAGCATTTTTGGACAAAAGTAATGCGGGAGCAGTTTAAACTTTGAAATAACCAGCAAGAGATAGCCGTTCGTGGCTGGTTTTTGTCGGACTCGAGGTCTTTATCTAATTTATATCATGAAAATTGATCACTCTACGGCTGGTTTCCGTTGTTAGTGAAGTTGATCGTTTCTGTGGCCTTGGTGATTCGGGTATGACCGAGGCAATAGTCTTAGATGTTCTCCTGCTCAGACTGCTAGTTGGACGATGTTTTGTACCTGGAATGAACCTTTTTTGTTGTGCCGTGCTACAAGAGCGACTTAATGATATTTTGTCATTTTATTGCTTGTGAAATTTTGTTTTATTGTCATATGTTTGAACCCTTTTAGCCTCATTTGTCAGGCAGACATATATCTGCTTTAAAAGTACGATATGTTTATGTTGTTGAAAATAGAGAATTTTTTTTCATATATCTATTTTGTTGTGATGGACTTGCCTGGGAAGTCAGATGAAATGGAAAAAAGATGTGAAAAAAGGTTATCAAAGAGGTGTTTTTCGCTAAAATGCGCCACCCCGCCAGTCCATGCTGGATAGGGGTTATGAGACTGGAGCAAAATGACAAGACCCCCTGCCACATCCGGCATGCGCCATCTGGCGATCTGTGTTTATGAGCTAGAGGCTTGTGAACATTTTTATGTTGCCTTACTGGGCATGGACGTTGAGTGGCGGCCCGATAAAGACAATGTCTATTTGACCTCCGGTAATGACAATCTGGCCCTGCATCGGGCAAATGAGCTGATGCTGGGGCCACAGAGGCTGGATCATCTCGGTTTTATTCTCAACCGACTTGAAGATGTGGATGTCTGGTATGACTTTTTACTAGTGCATAATATTGTCATGAAGACCAAACCTAAGTCCCATCGTGATGGGGCTCGTAGTTTTTATTGTCTCGACCCTGATGGTAATACTGTACAGATGATCTTCCACCCACCACTGGTTTCGTAAGAGGTTTATGTTGAATGCCACGTCTTGATAAAAAACTAAAGCTGCATGGTTTTAACAATCTGACCAAGACCCTGAGTTTTAATATCTATGATATTAACTATGCTGATACCCCTGCACAGCAAAATGATTATATTGAATATATTGATGAGGAATATAATGCGGCACGTCTGACGGGCATCCTATCTGAGGTGACGAGTATCATTGGTGCCAATATTCTCAATGTTGCCCATCAGGATTACGATCCGCAGGGTGCCAGTGTCACCATGCTGATCTCAGAAGAGCCCGTGGCCTCAGAACATATCAGTAATGAAGAGATGCCCGGCCCCTTGCCTGAAACGGTGGTGGCCCATCTCGATAAGAGCCATATAACGGTCCACACCTATCCGGAGAGTCATCCTGATACGGGTATCAGTACCTTCCGTGCCGATATTGATGTGTCGACCTGCGGACGTATTTCACCGCTACGCGCCCTGAATTTTTTGATACACAGTTTTGATTCGGACATTGTGATCATGGATTATCGGGTGAGGGGATTTACCCGTGATGTGCGTGGCCGTAAGTATTATATTGACCATGAAATAAATTCTATTCAGAATTTTATTGCTCGAGATACTAAAAATATTTACCAAATGGTCGATGTGAATGTATATCAGGAAAATATTTTTCATACCAAAATGATGTTGACGGAATTTGAACTGGATAATTATTTGTTCGGTATGGATGCCACTGATTTGGGGTCTAGTGTGCGCAAGAAAATTAAAAAACGCCTGAAACAGGAAATGTTAGAAATTTTCTCTGGCAGAAATATTTAGTAAATGAGATTACTGCTGCCCCGTTAAGTATTTGATCCATTTTAAAGATCTAAACCGCAAAGGGCACAAAGGATTGCAATGTTGTTTTGTTTTATATTAGAGGGAAATTAGAGGTTATCCGAAGACTTCAAGCTCATTTTTTATGAATGACCGAATTTATTTTTTCTTTGCGATAAAATGTGTTTTATAAACAATGTTCATGTTCATGCTTATTCAACCTCCTCAAGCTGTTGTACTCGGTAGACACATGACTTTTTAGATTATTAACGGGGCAGCAGTGAAATGAGATACAAATAAAAAGGGGCGTATCTTTATTCATTTGATTTCTTGGGGGCGTTATTCTTCGCAGCTTGCTGTGATTAAGAAGTTTGTAGTGAAAATCGAAGATTTTCGAGCGGCGGGGATGTTTAATTTGTATCTGTTTTATACCCAATAAGTTGTTTTAGTCATGATTTTTGAGGTTAGGCCCATGAATGTTTTGACCGGCCCAGGTAGTTCTGCGCCACCGGCATGCAATGCAACGGTGGCATGGTGAGCTTCATCTAATTTCATTTGTTCCAGAATGGCGTGGCTCTTTTGATCTTGCTGGTTGATTTGTGCCATGTGGTCGTCCAAATGTCGGACAACCTGATGCTCCGTTTCTGCCACAAAGCCCAGACTCCATTTGTCACCAGCAATCCCAGCTATTGCACCGATGGTCAGGGAGCCAACATACCAGAAGGGGCTGAGCAGGCTGGTATGGGTGTTTAGTTCTTTACAGCGCTGCTCACACCAGGCCAGGTGATCGTTTTCTTCAAGGGCAGCCCGCTCCATTTTGCTGCGGACTTCGGGTAGGCGTGCTGTTAGAGCCTGGCCTTGATAAAGCCCCTGGGCTGAGACCTCACCCGCATGGTTAATGCGCATCAGTCGGCCGGCAAGCTCTTTGTCCATTTCGGGTAGTTCGATTTCGGCTTTACGGTTAGCCGGGTTCGGACGTTCCGTTAGTGGCGGATTGCCTAACACGGTGCGTAGACCGGCATCAAATTGCTGGATGAGTTTATCAAAGGGGCTGTATTGTCGATTTTGCATAAGCAGGGAAGATACAAGATACATCGTTGGGCTTCAAGAAAAAAGGTGGACAAATTTAGCTGTCCGCCTTTGTATTTTGAGAGGGAAATCAACCGATGAGTATTTTTCTAAAAAGCGATATTGACCCCTGCCGATAGTACGGTGATGTCGGTGGTGGTTGTGGTGTCCATAACATCTGTATATGTTTCCCATTCCAGACGAAAGTCGATATTCAGTAATAAATTGTATTCAACACCAAAGCCAAATTTTGAGCTGGTTCCACTTTCTGTTAAACCACCGGTGTAGTCTGCATTCCAGTTAAATAGGCCTGCTTTGGCAAAGACATTGACCAGACCTGCGGGAAGATAGAGAACGGCATCGACGGATGTGCCATCTATGGCTATAGCATCAGAATAATATTTACCTAAATCAACCTGGGCGACTTCAACGGCAATGGGTCCCAGAATGCGATAGCCCGCATAGACCTTTGCTGCGGTGTCATCATCTGTTGGGGTCAGATCGACTATCTCAGCTTTCCCCGCACTGACTCCCGCATAAATGCCGAGCAGAGAGGCTGCGGAACTTGTCGTAGACCACAGTAGTGTCGTTATAAGGAATATGCCTAGTAGGGTGTTATGTTTGGGTTTCATTGTTTGATTGCTCCTTATTGATGTCTACATGATCAAAAAATGCACTCTGTATTGTGCTTGGTTTGTTTCGTACAGAGGGAACATTCTCTCTAAAAGCTAATGCTGATACCGACCGAGAGCAGGGTCATATCATTACCGCTCGTGGCATCCACCTTGCCAACATCAGTATAATTCTCCCATTCGGCCCTTACGGTCTGACCTGTCAACAGGATGTACGTTGCGGCAAAACCATAAGAGGTGTCGGTACCGGTGGTTGAAGCGTTTGAGCTGTGCTTAACGTCCCAACTGAAGACGCCCACCTTGGCCAGGCCTGCCAGGCGGCTGGTGAAGGGTAGCTTGCCGACCAGGTGCAGGGCATTACCACTGATCTCTCTTTCACTTGTTGTACCGTCAAAGTACGTACCTAGATTGACGTGGCTGACTTCAACGGCAAACGGGCCGGTGGCATGCAGGCCACCAAAGAGTTTGTAGCCCACGGCGGTTTCGTCTGGGTTACCTTGTCGTTTGAGTGTGGCTTGACCTGCACTCACCCCGGCATAGGCTCCTGCATTCGCATGAACCTGCATGGGAATGAAAAAGACCATGCCTAAAATAAATATTGATATGTGGTGGCTGAGTTTGTTCATTATTTTGTTCCTTGCGCGTTGCATGAAAATACATATAGAAATATTAGCAACGATTATGCCATTTGCAGGTTCTGACACAAAAAAAGGGCCTTCAAGATGTAAAAAAACAAATCTAGCTGGAAACGGGTGTTTGAGCGGGTGGGATTTGCCTGTCAGGAGGCAAATATGTGCCGTGGTAATATGCTGTTATTGACGATAAAGCCCATGTTTAAAAGACGTAACCAATACTTAAAATAGTAACATCGTCGCCATACAGGGTGTATTCGATCTCCAGAACAGCCGCCCCCTGGCGAAGCCCCACACCGATTCCAGCAGAACCTTTAGTGCTGTCCTGAATGACGATATCATTAAGCTGGATAACTTGGTTTGCAGCACCTATTTTCCCTTTTACATAGGCTTTGCTGCGTGTGCGTCCTGTCAGATACAAGCCGGTGGTTTCAACCTCGTACGTGGACACGGTTGATGAGCCCGAGTTGTTGACCTTTTCCTTGGCGGTGGTCTGGGTGTATTTGAGCTCGGTGCCTGCCCAGAGAGACTCGCTGGAATAAATCCGCATGCCAACTTTAACGCCAAAGCTGGTGGCATCCTGATATTCCTGCGTTGCTGTATTTTTAACGCGGGTCTGACCACCGCTCAGTCCAAAATAGTAGTCTTGTTCCCTCGCTTCGGCGTCATTAAAGCTGGTAATAAAAATAAACGAGAGCAAGGCTGAATAGACAAAAAACTCTTTAATATGTGTCGTCATGCTTCTCTTTTCCTGTGGCAATGGTGATTTATGTTTGCTTGTCAGTATAGAGTAAGTCTGTGGCATACCAAAAGAACAAGCTAGAATATTATCTGATTGACCAGCAGTGATACTGGATGACTGTAATGAGTCTTGTTGTTTAAGCCCGCATTAATATGAAGACCACAACCTATATTCGTGGTGCTGACAATATCCACCGTCAGGTGTTCAATAGCATCGAGCGTGGTTTGGCGAATGACACTGGCCAGTTTGGGTTGGCTAAGCATGTAACTGCCTGCTGCCCCACAACAACCCGTTTCGGCGGGAATAGACGTGATTTGCAGTTCAGGAATATGTTTGAGCAAGGCCATACTGGCATCGGCTTGTCGTAGATTATTACGCATACTACAGGGGGTATGAATGGCAACATGTTTTGCCAGAGGGGTGAATTGAAATGAGCTCAACTCTTCATTAGACAGGAAGGCCGTGATTTCCTTGACTCGTTTTGCAAATAAGTTGGCTTGCTCCGCTGTTTTTTCATCTGACCAGGGCAGGTTTGAATAGTCATGTAATTGGGCACCACACCCACTGGCGATATAGATGATCGTATCGAGATCGGTAAAGGTTTGTATATTCTGCATCGCCAGAGAACGGGCTGATTCAAGTTGTCCCTGATGCTGGTGAAGTGCGCCACAGCAGGTTTGTTGCTCAGGCACCACGACATCATAGCCCAGTCGTTGTAGCAAGCGGATGGTTTTTTGTAAGGTAGGCTGATCAAACAGGTTTCCTGTGCAGCCAACAAATAATCCGAGCCTGCCCTTGGATGGGATATCAGAGGGGTAGTTTGGTTTGAAGTCTTGGTAAGGCAGTATGGGTGGTAGCAAGTTGTCAAACTGATTGAGGCGGAGGTATTTTAATAACCCGCTGATGCGTAATATTTTTTGCAGGCCTGTTTTTTGGTAATAATGAAGTAATGTTTGCAGGTACTTTTGTATATTTTTGTTATGCGTTAGTTTTAAACCTGTTTGGTTTAAGTGTTTTTTCAGACCCGTGACGGGAACTTGCTGGCGGAGTAATTGCCGGGACTGATCCAACAGATAGCCATAATCCACCCCGGATGGACAGACTCGCTCGCAGTTGCGGCAGCCCAGACAATGAGCAAGGTGTTTATTGAGTTTGTCACTGGCACTAATTTGTTGGTTGGCCAGGGCTTGTATCAGGCTAATACGTCCGCGAGGAGATTCATTCTCATCCTGAAAGAGGCGATATGTCGGGCAATGGGGCAGACACAGGCCACACTTGACACACTGATCTGCTTTTAGGTTGATAGTTGAGGTGAAATTTGACAAGGGTTGGCTTCAGTTTTAAAGTTTTTCATATTGTAAGGAGACAGTATCTATCTTGCCAGAACATTTTATGATGAGATTTTTGCATGCAAAGGTCTCATAATAGTTGTCGACCTGTAATACAGTAGATGAGCGAGGGTGTTGTGTCTTTTTATAAATATCATGTGTTTTTCTGTACTAATCAGCGCGATACAGGCGAGTCCTGCTGCGCCAATTTTAACGCCAGGGCCATGCGTGATTACGCTAAGAAACGTAGCAAGGAGTTGGGTCTTGCCAAACCCGGTGGGGTGAGAGTCAACCTTGCCGGTTGTATGGGTCGCTGTGAACAGGGGCCGGTAATCGCTATCTACCCTCAGGGTGTTTGGTATACCTATGTTGATCAGGATGATATCGAAGAAATTATTACTAGCCACCTGCAAAATGATCAGCCGGTTGAGCGGTTGATGATCCAGGGTATCGACACATAGTGATGACTGATCTCAAATGCAAAGATGGTCAGTTTTTGATCGATGGCTCCGCCGGTCAATTAGAACTGCAAATCAATTATGCTCATGAATGCCCCGGCCAAAACCCGGTTGCCGTCATTTGTCATCCCCATCCTCTCTATGGCGGCAGTCTAACCAATAAGGTTGTGCATATGATTGCCCGGGCGGTTAATGATTTAGGCCTGGCCACCATACGGTTTAATTTCAGAGGTGTGGGTAAATCTGAAGGTCATTTTGATGATGGCCAGGGTGAAAGTGATGATCTGGCGACTGTTGTTCACTGGGTGAGGGAAAAACACCCGGATTCGCCTATCTGGCTGGCCGGATTTTCCTTTGGGGCCTATATCGCGTTGAAAATGCATCAACGAGTTGAGGCACAAAAACTGTTGCTCGTGGCTCCACCTGTGACGCTCTATGATTTGGAAGGTGTTGCTGATGTGACTATCCCCTGGTGGGTGATCCAGGGGGGACAGGATGAGGTGATTGACCCCCTGGCGGTGGATGACTGGGTCAAACAACATCCTTCCCCCCCTATATATGAATGGTATGAACCCGGTAGCCACTTTTTTCATGGCCAGCTTAATTATTTGCGTGATTTTGTCAAACGAGCCTGGGAAGTTTGATCTTTCATTTTTATGTGAATTATCCACTTAACTATCAAAGAGTTCGTGTCGCGTGTTTAGCGGACGATTCACTGCTGGTGGGGCATAGTTGGATATTGATTTCTATGGCTGTGTTGACTTTTATTGAGTGATTTAGTATATTAGCAAATACTGAATTTACGGTTTAGTATGTATAATCATTCCCCCATCCGCCTATGTGTGGCGGTATAACTTTGAGCGCGGTTTCCCCTATTACCGCGCTCTTTTTTTTGCCTTTTTCCCCAGAGATGGGTCAGAAGCGGGGTCATACTGCGGTTTGATATGAAATATCCTGCTTTTAGACTTGTAAGTTGTAGCTGATTTCATTAATATTCCGCCTCTTTTTTAAAATGAATTATCTGCGGGACCAGCACGTTATGAAGACTTTTAGCGCAAAATCAGAGACCGTTAAACGGGACTGGTATGTGATTGATGCCACAGACAAGGTACTTGGCCGCCTGGCAGTTGAAGTGGCCCACCGTCTGCGAGGCAAACACAAGGCGGAATATACGCCGCACGTTGATACTGGCGATTACATCGTAATTGTTAATGCCGACAAGGTTGCCGTTACCGGCAACAAAGAAACCGATAAGCTTTATCAGCACCATACAGGTTATCCTGGTGGTCTGAAGACGATTACCCTGCAGAAGCTGCGTGCCAAGGCACCTGAGCAGATCATCGAAAAAGCCGTGAAGGGTATGTTGCCCAAAAATCCGCTGGGTCGAGCTATGTTCCGTAAGCTCAAGGTCTATGCAGGTTCAGAACATGGTCATGCAGCACAGCAGCCTAAGGCGCTGGCCATTTAATTTTAGCTATTAGGAAACAGATCCATGGCAATAGAACAGCATTACAGCACCGGACGTCGTAAGACTTCTACCGCTCGAGTTTATTTGAGAGCCGGAAAGGGTGATATTCACGTTAACAACCTCCCTCTGGATGAATATTTTGGTCGTCAAACCGCTCGTATGGTTGTTCGTCAGCCACTGCAATTGACCGAAACATCGGACAAGTTTGATATTATGGTTATTGTTTCTGGCGGCGGAAACACAGGCCAGGCCGGAGCCATTCGCCACGGTATTACCCGTGCCCTGCTGGTGTATGATGAAACTTTACGCCCATCTCTGCGCCGTGCTGGTTATGTTACCCGTGATGCCCGTGAAGTGGAACGCAAGAAAGTCGGTTTGCACAAAGCGCGTAAACGTCCGCAATACTCGAAACGTTAAGGCTTTGGCCTTGATGGCGAGGAGGTCAACAGACCAGTTCCCATCGCACAATTGGGGAATCGTCTAACGGCAGGACAACGGCCTCTGACGCCGTCAATCAAGGTTCGAATCCTTGTTCCCCAGCCAACCAAAAAGCCCATCTGCAAAGATGGGCTTTTTTGTGGGTGGTGATTTTTTATATGACGTCAGTTAAATATTCACCAAATGGTTTGTTTTATGCCTGTCAGACTTTGTTTGTCTTTTGTTGATCAAAAAATATGGCTTATGAATGAAACGGCTCTGTTATTGTGGTGATCGGTATTAACCTATATTATGAATTTGCAGTAAAATTATGCATTGGATGGTTTTGAACCACTTGTTTTGTTAGCCATTAGATAACTATGAATCGAACAGTATATAAGTACATGCACAGCAACCGCTTTATTGCGCTGTTTTTAATGCCGGTAATATTTTTATTATTGACCGCTTGTCAGGGACAAGCAGTTTATCGCGCATATAGTGGCGATCCCAGGCCTGCTGATAAGGTCGCCATGTTGACTGTGCCGGCTGAATTTAACCTGTTATACATTGATGGCGAGAAATATTCGTCTTTGTCAGACGGGGCCAGGCTTGAACTGTTGCCAGGTAAGCATCAGTTGGTCATTGAATATGATGTGTTTTGGGATATAACCAGCGATGTATATGATCGTGTGGTGTCACAACCGGTGATGTTGAGCTTTGAGTCCCTGCCTGGCCGGCGTTATAACCTGACATTCAAACTGCTCAAGGAACTCAAAAATGCCAAGGCTTACGCTAAGAAACCTGATGTTGAGATTGTTGACCTGGTTTCGCGTCAGAATGTGGAGGTTGCGCATAAGTACAAGTTGACAGACAAAGGCTATGTGGCCGCATTTGTGGCGGACAACCCGATGGTTGGCAAGAATGACAAAGGCAATGTACCTAAGATGTTAGAGTATTGGTGGCAGCAAGCCGACTATCAGCAGCAGCAATCTTTTCTGGATTGGAGCCGGTCACATGCTAAGCGGGCATCAGGCGAGTAAATAGTCAACATTGATCCTTGCACTACGGTGACAATTTTGGGCTGCTATGTTCTTTATTTGTGGGGGTCATCAAAATAGGGTTTATTTTTTGTTAGTGCGGGCCAGCTGAGCTATGTCTTGCCTTTAGTATTTCAATATTTGGTACATTTTGGTTTGGGCAAAGTGACTTTAATATCTGGGTACCCATTTACGTGAACTTACGCCGCTATATTTTACAAGAAACATAATTGATTACATAAATGTATATGCCAATAAGTGCAGAGTAGTTTTGCTTTGGAATCAGTTAATTAAACTTGTTTTTTGTGCGTTGTATTTATGCAACGTTGTTCGAGAGCTCATTAATAACATTTATTTTATACTGGCCTTTGTTTGGTGGTATGGAGAGACAAGCGTAAGCTTAAAATTAGCCAACTAATACAAATTTATCTGGTAAGAAGAGTAGTGAAATATGGATGATTTTTAACCGTGTCTGTACAGGCTTCTGGCAATCCACTGAGTTGTCACTTAAATGTCATCTCATTTTGATAGATTTAGCTTCGTGCAGTATTGGCCTATCTCATTGTCTACGGGGCAGAATCGCAGCTTAATTAATAACCACAAAAATATAGTTGACCTGTGATCAAGGCGACTAAGATTTTAATTGTGTGATCTGGATCATACTGTGCGTGAACACGACTGATTATGATACCGGGGTTTAATTTTGACGCTACTTGTTTTGCCGGCATACTTATGTTTAGCTATCGGTATTATTATTACTAAAACAGTAGTAATATAACGTGAATTGTTTACAGAATAAAAAATGTTGTGTATTGCCAACTATATAGGGTATAAAGCAACATGTTTAATTTACACACAGACTTACAGACTACTTATTCTTAACTACTAGGAGATTACACCAAATGAAAAAAAATCTTATTGCAATTGCTGTTGCGGGCGTATTAGCGGCACCTTTGGCAGCTCAAGCGGATCCAAGTGTTTATGGCCGTGTTGATATGAGCGCGGGCACATACGAGGACACCACTACTGCGGGTGGAACGGCTACTTCTGCTGCTGATAGTTTTCAAGTCAAAAACCATGCCTCTCGTTTGGGTGTGAAGGGTTCACATGATCTGGGTGGTGGAATGACTGCCAAGTACCATATTGAATATGGTGTTAACCCTGATGGCGACAGCACTCTGGATGAAACTAAAAGTGGTGTTGATTTAAATAATGATGGTGATACGAAAGATAAATTTAAATCTTCTGGTTTAACCCGTCGTAACCAGTGGGCTGGTATTGCCGCAGGTTGGGGTGAAGTACGCATCGGTCGTCATGATACGCCATTGAAAATGTCCCAGGGAAAATTCGACCAGTTCAATAATAGAACGGGTGATATTCGTTTTATCTCTGGAGGTGAGAATCGTCTTGATAATGTAATTGCCTACGTTGGCAAGTTTGGTGCGATTACGGTTGCAGCTGCGATAGTCCCAGGTGAAGGTGATGGTAAGAAGACTTCTGATGTCCCTGCTGGTTCCGGTACTGGTGATGGACCGGCTGATACTACGTCCGTAGCGGTTATGTATAAGGCAGGGCCATTGTATGCTGCTCTTGCTATGGATGCGTATGACAGCACTGATGGTGAAGAAACCGATACCCTGACCCGTGCCACTGCAACCTACAAGATGGGTAAGATGCAGGCGGGTTTCATGTATGAAACTGGCGGTTTTGGTACTAAGGATGATGAATATGACTTGATGGGTGTGAGCTTTGCTATGGGTGTGGGTAAAAATGCAGTTAAGGCACAGTACCTGACGAGAGAAGATTCTGCGACCGTGTCAACGGAGATGACGTCCATGTCTGTTGGTTATGATATAAACCTCAGTAAGCAGGTTACGCCTTATGTTATGTATACGGTTAATGAAACAACAACCGGTACGACCACTAGGGAAATAACGCATCTTGCTGCAGGCCTGATCGTTAAGTTCTAAAGTAAGTATTGCGTTTTACACATAGTAAGGCGTTAATGGGCGGAACCTTCGGGTTCCGCTTTTTATTGCCTAGTGGAAAAAACTATTATCTTTTATGGGTAACAGTTTATTGAGAGTGTTCTGAATTGTGCCTGCTGAAATGAAACGCCAATGTAAACCTTGCACGGCTTGTTGTGATGGTTGGGTGCGTATGGTAATTGGTGGTGTGGCGGTGTATCCAGGTCATCCTTGTCCCCACAGTACAGGCCAGGGTTGTGATGATTATCAAAATCGACCTGTTGAGCCTTGTCATAAATTTATTTGTGGTTGGGTGCAAGAAGGCAGTCCCATGCCCGATGATTTTCGCCCAGATATGGTGGGTGTGATGGTCTTACCTGACGCCCGTCGTTGGCAGAATTTACCGGTGGATGTTGCGGTACCTGTGGGCCGTTCTATTCCTGAGGCATCACTGCAATGGTTAAAACAATTTGCCATGCAGGCTGGTCGGCCGCTTATTTATCTGGAACAGAATAATGATGAAAAAGATTTTCGACAAGATCAAAACCTGCTGGCCTATGGTCCCCCAGAATTTCAGTCAGAGATCCGAGTATTGCTTGAGGCGGGGGAGAGGTTATGGTGAAGTACCTGCTGTGCCGTTATTAATTGGCGGCCATTAATTTTTCACTGACTGTTAAATCTGGTTTACTTGATTATAAAATATAAATAATCTTGCCTCTAAAAATAACTTAGCCTGTTTTCACGGGTAAATACGGGTCGCACATGCCACCAGTAACCTGACAGGAATTTTCGACGCCCAGTGCCTTTGGTTAAATCGACAGAGAAATTTATTGATATACCCTTGTCAATATTTTCCTTGTACACCATGAAGCGTGCCCAGTAAAAACCGTTTGAGGTGGTCAATGATGATGTGTATCTGTATCACTATATCCCCCTGTCCGACTTCCTCGGCTAGCTCTGGTCACTATGGAGGACTTTTTTTTGAGCGTGCTTGCCTTTTTGTTTTTGCTTAACAAATGTATCTCTTTGTAAATTGAAGTCGGTTTTTCTGCTGAATAAGCAGGCATTGAAGGTTAGGGCATTCCGCCAACAATACAATGTATTTCTGGCTCTTCAGGAAAATCTGTGGGTAAATAATGGATGATTTAATAAGAATTGATTCACATTGAACTTCGATCCATGATGGTAGTTACCAGACCACTATCAAAAAAAGAAGCCCAATGCGAATAAGAACATTACTTAACGAT
>JAFLJQ010000152.1 GCA_022712915.1 Gammaproteobacteria bacterium
TAAGGGCACCTCTAATAATTCGCTAAAGCCGTGCTGGCGGCGTTGCAAAGGGGCTCAAAATGCTCATTTACTGCGTGTAAACTGCGCTTTTTCGCCCCTTTGTGCCTTGCCATCATCGTCTTAATCGAATTATTAGAGGCACCCATAACTTTTATAACCGATAAAAGTCAGACAGATTAATAATTTCCAGCCTGACGCAATGTGTGACTTTATATCAATCGAGTTATCAGAAAGCAACAAAAAGCCCGTGTAATACGGCATATTTTCACAACCATTCTACGCAACAAGACGAATAATATGCCGTCACCATCTGAAATTGTTTGTAACAAAACATTATCATCCTGTTAGTTAAAGGCTTGTGGCAACTGAAATGGACATAAGATATGAAAAGTAATCGTAAAGCACATTTTACCGCAGAGCACGCAAAGGCACAGAAAAAATTAATCTAGCGCTTCAAAAACATGGGCCTGCATACCCCGAATATATTCTCATATTCCTCAAACACATAAACAAAACAACGCTGCAACTCGCTACATCCTGTGATTTAAATTTTTAAAGGAATTTAATACTTAACGAAACAGATAGTGTCCGCAAAATAAAAGTGAGCCTAAATTAAACGATTAACTCGCTAATATAATCTCACTTTAGAGGTAAAATACAATGGTTATCGACACACCTTTGCCAATAAAGAAGAAACATCAAGAAATTTCAAACTATGTTAAAACAGCACCTGCGCAATTCAAGCCACACTTTCTACCATCACTTACATTTACCCAGCCGCTTACCCTTGTATAGCAGCTTCATTTTCATGCTTACCAGACCTTTACCACCCGCCTGAAACTGGGCATTGCCCGTCAGAGTATTACCTGAATAGACCACCAGGCCATTACCCGTCATGGAGTGTTCGTCCCTGGAACAACTGACTGTCCAGTTGACTATATCACCCTTGCGGGTCACTTTACTTTGATCACAACCATCCTTATCTATAGTATTGCCGGGAGTCAGGTCCTCTTTACTAATGCACTTCTGAATCACTTCCTGTGGACTTTCGGTAGGCATCACATCCATCTGTGCATGTATAGAGATCTCCCACAGTCCATATTTGATCCGTGCCTGAGCATCGCTCAGTAGAAAAACTAATCCCAGACCAACGCAGCAAACGCTGAATAAATTACGTCGAAGTATATTGATATTATTATGTCGATCCATCTATCCCGTCCTCATAATTAATCAAGCCAGCAGCATGTGTATCCCGAGTATAGCAAGAAATATTGCGAACACTCTCTTCAGGCTGCGAGCGGGTAATCGATGTGCCAGGCGAGCACCCAACGGTGCAGTAAGCATACTGGTCAAGACAATGCCCATCAATGCCGGCCAGTAGACAAAGCCGCTACTGCCCACCGGTAATTGTGAATTTTGCCAACCTGTGAACATAAATCCAATGCTGCCAGCGATGGCAATAGGCAAACCACAAGCACTGGCAGTGGCCACCGCCCGTTGCACAGTAATATTGCACCAAACTAAAAAGGGAACCGTCAGACTGCCACCACCAATCCCCACCAGTGCAGAGAGACCACCGATCACACTACCAACCAGCGATGCTCCCACTCGCCCCGGTAATTTGCGTGAGGCATGGGGACGTAATTCCAATCCCATTTGCAAAGCCACAGCCAGTTCAAAAAAACCAAAAAAATTCTTTAATACCGCAGAACTCAGCATATTGGCCACTAAGACACCCAGCAAGGTACCCAAAATAATACCCGGTGTCAGTTTCCAGAATACTGGCCACAGCACTGCCGCGTGTAAATGGTGGGCTCGCACCGATGAGATTGAGGTCAACACAATAGTCGCCAATGAGGTGCCTATGGCAAGATGCGTGATGATGGCCGGTGAAAAGGCATATGACTCAAATAACAGGATCAATACCGGTACAATGATCAGCCCACCGCCAACACCCAACAGACCCGCAACAACACCGACCACCGCCCCCAATAGCAAATAAACTATCAAGCCGTCCATCTCATGCCCTCATGTAATGAACCAACTGAAACAATACAAATGCACTACTGAAAATAAAACCACAAATCGGAACCCACAAGGGGACAATAAACGAAACACCCTCCGAGCCATCACGTTGCTTAATGCGCCACAGAGTAAGATTAATCAGGGAAAAAATGATCAACGTAATAAAACTGGTCATTTTTGCCAGACTCAACAAGGGCAACATCAGGGCGAATACTAAAACCAGACCACCAACCAAAAATGTGGCCACAATGGGTGTGTGTGTCAGCCCATTAACCATACCAAAACGTGCCGGTAACCAGCCTTGCCGTCCCATGCCATACAAAACCCTTGGAGCCATAATGATCTGAATCAGCGCACCATTTAAGACAGAGGCCAAACTGATAAAAACAATCACAGTCGGGGGCTGTCCCGTGGCATGCTGGTACAACATTGCCAGGGGGGCATCACTACTCGCCAACTGCTGTGGGGAGATCATCATAATACTGACAAGCGCAATCAACATATAAAAGAATGTAGCCGTCACCAAAGCAATAATAATCGCGCGCGGCAGGTTGCGTTCCGGTTGCTTGACCTCTTCAGCCACATTGACAATATCTTCAAAACCGAATGAAGGCATAAAAAGCCACAAAAGAGCCCTCTAATACAGAAACAAAATAACTTTACATCCTTTACGGTTTAGATTTTCAAATGGATTGAATATTTAATGGCGACAGCCGTGAAGCGATATCTGCTGATAACAGGAGAGACAATAGCCTGTAAATTTATTTCAGGTAACAATTCTCCATTCCCGCGCGTTGAAACCAATAGCCATTACAATCATCACTACTTACGTCATGATTATTATCCACATCAGATACCCTCGCATGGTGGAATTGATGAATAATATCCTCCATGTTTTTTGACTGCGGACTAATACGCATAACATCGATACCAAGACTGCGCATGGAGGGCAGCTGGGATAAAAGGTTATAACAACTACCCGACATGGTCTGAATACCATTAATGGTAAATACCTTGTCACTTTCCCGACTTTGTAATGGCATACCCTCTGGGTGATCAGCACAGATTAACTGACAATTATCCTTCGGCAAATTATAGGCCCGCGCAGTAAAACAACGGGCGGAGAAGGCCAGCGGAAGATGGCCATAACTGAATACCTCCGTTTCAAACTCATCGTCGATGCCCAGCTTTTTGGCCTCTTGCAGAATCTGCTCAAGGGTATGGCGTGATAACTCCACCGGCATAACCCAACGCTTCATACCATTTTTCACCAAAAAATGTAGTGTCTGGGCATTATAGATATTAATGAACGGCCCGGCGATGAAAGGTATCTGTTGCTCACTCAAAATCTGTACCGCTGACATGTCATTGGCTTCCACCAAAAAATCACCGTTCTGACAAACCTTGCGTAACTGGCCAAGTTCTGACTCGGCCTCAAGCAAGGTCAGCGTAGACAAAATGACTTCCTTGCCAGATGCCTTGAGTTTATGGCCGAGTTCAATCCAGTCACTAGTGCTAAGATAGCGTCGTTTAGCACAAACTGTTTCACCGAGGTAAATAATATCAACCGGTGTTTCAGCTATTTTTTCATAAAAATCAAAAACAGTATTTCTATCCCAGAAATACAACACAGGACCAAGTGAAAGTTTCATCAATTTTATTTCCGTTGTTATTGCCAGGGTCGTGAATAAGCGCCCAGCGTTGTCTGGGTCCCTTCAGATACCTTGTCCAGGGCCTGTTTCCAGGCACTACGCTCTTTAAATTGTTCCGGCTGCTGCTTATATTGATCGATAGCCTCACGCCAAACCTGTACGACTTGTGCAATATAAGCAGGGCTGCGTTGTCGGCCTTCTATCTTCAATGCCTTAACACCAATTTCATGTAACTGAGGTAATACCGAAAGAGTGTTCAAACTGGTCGGCTCTTCAAGAGCATGATAAGTATTGCCATTCACTTCAAAGCGTCCCTTGCAAAGTGTTGGATAACCCGCATGTTCATCCTCAGCATAACGATCAATCAGGACATTATTGAGTCTCGACTCAAGCACATCACCGGTATTTTTCCAGCTAACCGATTTTGCCGGTGAACACACACCACTCATATTAGGTGATTCACCGGTAATATAAGATGATAAATGACAACGCCCTTCCGCCATGATGCACAAACTACCAAAGGCAAAAACCTCCAGATCAACCGGACTGGTTTGTGTCAGTTTACTGACTTGTGTCAACGACAATACCCGAGGAATCACCGCGCGTTTGATATTAAAATTTCGATGATAAAAACTTAGCGCCTCATGATTGGTCGCCGAGCCCTGTACAGACAGATGTATATGCAAACCAGGGTGTTTATTTGCGGCATAATCCATGACCCCCATATCAGCAACAATAACGGCATTCACCCCCAGATCAGCCGCCTTATCAATGGCGTACTGCCACTTATGCCAGGTCGAAGGTTGCGGGTAGGTATTTATCGCAATAAAAATTTTAACATTATGATCTCGGGCAAAGGCCAACGACTTATCCAGTTTGCTGTCATTAAAATTGAGACCGGAAAAATTGCGTGCATTGGTTTCATCTTTAAATCCCAGATAAACGGCATCGGCACCATGGGTGACAGCCGCTTTCATAGAAGGAAAATTACCAGCCGGGCAAACAAGTTCCATAAGTTATCCTATATATTTAATGCAGGGCGCAACCCTGCCAGGCATGTTCAGCATGCAATTTATCGTGTATGGCATTTAATACCATCCATTTTTTTCCGCACCAGTCTGGTGCCAACAATATATCATCACGGGCAGTCCCTGTCAGACGATGATAAACCACCTCACCGGGAGTACGTTTAACCATCTCAGTCGCAATCGCAACATAATCAGCAAAACCAAGCGTGGTGTACTGCCCTTTGCGCCACTGATTGGCCAACACAGTTCCCTTCACCACGTGTAAAGGATGCAACTTTAAACCATCCGTGCCCACATCCATCACCCGCCGATGGGATTCCAGCGATTGTTCTAATGACTCATCAGGCAAGCCAATAATCAGGTGAGTACAGACCTTAATCTGATACCGCCTTGCCCGCTTCATGGCATCGAGATATTCGGCAAAGCCGTGCCCCCGATTAACCTTCAACAGGCTCTCATCAAAAGCCGATTGTAACCCCAATTCCAGCCAGACTTCATGACCCTGTTGCTGATAATCGGCCAATAAAGCCAGGACTTCATCCGGTACACAATCGGGACGCGTACCAACAGACAGGCCGATGATCTTTTTCTCCCCCAGGGCAGCATCATAATTTTGTTTCAGAAAGGCAATATCGGCATAGGTATTGGTATAGGCCTGAAAATAGACCATATATTTCTTTGCCCCGGTACGTCGCAGCACCACCTGCTTACCCAGATCGATCTGCTCAATAATCGTGGGCGGTTGCTTGGCATTAGGCGCAAAAGACGTATTATTGCAAAAGGTGCACCCTCCTATCCCTTTACTACCATCCCGATTCGGACAGGTAAATGCGGCATTAATGGCGAGCTTATGTACTTTTTCGCCATATTTTTCTCTCATGGCATGACCGAATGAATGAACAACGCCTGGTAAAAACATCAATTTCCTCAACTTCAACGAACAAATTGGCCATAAATCCGACTGGAATTGTCAGAATAATGACCTGGCGCAGGAGTTTATCAACCGCCTCAGCCATCCCAATTGACGTAGATCAATACAAAGACACATCAATAATTTATGATGTAGCGTTTTGTACATCCAATAAGGTATAAATCATGCGCCTGCCTGCCATCCTCCATTTACCACTGCCACCGTTCCCCTCACGAATAACCCATAAACTACCACGCATCCTGTTCAAACCCATCAGCCGTGTGCCTTTTATCCTGCAACGCCTATTGGTCGAGGCAGCGCTCAAACACACGTTTGAGGAAGCCATCAGTGACGGCGATTTTGACTTCCTGCGAGGCAAACACCTAAAGGTTGAAATCAAGGACATAAACCTACATTGGTATTTCAGCTTTAATGGCCGCAACATAACGGTAAGCTGCCACGCCAGGGCCGACGCCACTATCAGCGGGGAGCTGCGCGAATTTCTACTCCTGGCCAGCCGCCAGGAAGACCCGGATACGCTCTTCTTTCAGCGCCGCCTACATATCAATGGTGATACCGATTTAAGCCTGGAAGTCAAAAACATGCTGGACACCATCGACATGGACACAATGCCCCAACCACTCAGAAAAGGACTTGAGCGGGTGACTAAGTTACTGGTTTAATTACATACATAAAAAAACCCCACCACGAGAGTGGTCGGGTTTTTTTCATTTTCTAACTTACCGTTATAAGACTGACTAAAATCAGGCCGCAACCCGCTTACATTCCTTGATACATTCCTTACATGAACGCACGCAGTCTGCACAGGCGGTATGCTTTTTGGCATGCTTATTACACGCCTTTTCACAATCCTTGCACACCTTAAGACAGACGCTAGCAAGTGCTCCAAGATGCTTCGAATCATGACTTGCCATCTTCTGCAAGGCAGAACACATCGCCAACATCTCGGTAACACTGGCAGCACAACCAGCCACAGAGATATCACCCTGCTTGAGTAAATCAAAGCAGTGATCCAGACAGACCTCACCATCACGCATACAATGTAACGCACTTTCAACCAATTTACGGTGTTTGCTCATGTGGTCGCCATGGTTATGCTCGTCACTCATGGCAAAGGCATTTGTAGTCGTTGCGGCCGCCAGCACTGCACCAGCGCCCATTAATACCTCACGCCGTGTCAGGCCTGTTTTTTGTTCTATAGACTCACTCATTTTAATTCCTCAATTAACGATACCGTCATCATAGTGTAGACATGACACCAGACGTCGCCATTAAAAACAAACAAATAAACCCTTGCATTATTACAGAGAAATAAACACGTTTAAATTAATCTGGCGTTTCAAACAAAGGCGTTCGCGAAGCCCATGGATGGGCGGGAGCAAATCATTCCCATGTAAATAAACATTTTGAGTTTGTTTTTAACGCGGCCAGTGCGGCTTTTTAATGAATTTTTAGACGTGCCCTTCATTATTTATCCCCCATAAGTCCATGCTTGCAAACCACGGCTGATAAACCAATCATAACCAACAAAATAAAACACCTAACGATCAGATGTCATGCGGCGGCGTTCTTCCCGTTCTTCTTCAGTATATAATTGATCCTCAGGCATCATGATTGCCAGATCCGCATGATAATAATTACGCACCTCCGTAAAGATGGCCGGGTCGATATCGGCCAACGACTCAACCTCAATCAACTGTTGACCCCACAGACCACCCAGGGCATCAAACACCTTCAACTTAATATCAGATTGGTCATTGATAAAACGAGGTTCGCCGCCAAAGTAATACGTCGCACTTTGACGAGAGAACAGGGTAAAGTTATTTTTCACTTTGACACTAATCGGCCTGACCTGAGTACCAAAGTCATTCGTCACCAGAATAAAGGCATTGTTTGCGGTAATATCGGCAAAGGACGATCTATATTTAACTTTAGTCGGGTCACCAAACACAGAGCCTGTTACCCTCATATCCAATGAACCGACTTCATAACCCGCATCAATTTCACGAATCGTCACATCCCCCGTCACATTAAAATTAATATCACCGGCGGTCTTCAAGGCTTCAACAAAGACCGAACGGTCATTGCTGATGGCCACCCCACCAGTGGCATTGTTTACATTGAGAATATTGGCCTGGGTATTGATAAAAGTTCTAGTGGAACCGGTTGTGCCTATGCCGGTTCCAGCCTCCAGAACCACTTTGTTTGCCCTTAGCGTGCCGCT
>JAFLJQ010000269.1 GCA_022712915.1 Gammaproteobacteria bacterium
AATCTTTAGTGGCGAAGCTAACGCGATAAGTTGACCGCCTGGGGAGTACGGTCGCAAGATTAAAACTCAAAGGAATTGACGGGGGCCCGCACAAGCGGTGGAGCATGTGGTTTAATTCGATGCAACGCGAAGAACCTTACCAATCCTTGACATCCTCAGAACTTGTTAGAAATAACTTGGTGCCTTCGGGAACTGAGTGACAGGTGCTGCATGGCTGTCGTCAGCTCGTGTCGTGAGATGTTGGGTTAAGTCCCGTAACGAGCGCAACCCTTGTCCATAGTTGCCAGCGAGTAATGTCGGGAACTCTATGGAGACTGCCGGTGACAAACCGGAGGAAGGTGGGGATGACGTCAAGTCATCATGGCCCTTACGGATTGGGCTACACACGTGCTACAATGGCCGGTACAAAGGGCTGCCAACCCGCGAGGGGGAGCAAATCCCATAAAACCGGTCATAGTCCGGATCGGAGTCTGCAACTCGACTCCGTGAAGTTGGAATCGCTAGTAATCGCGAATCAGAATGTCGCGGTGAATACGTTCCCGGGCCTTGTACACACCGCCCGTCACACCATGGGAGTGGGTTGCTCCAGAAGTGGCTAGTCTAACCTTCGGGAGGACGGTCACCACGGAGTGGTTCATGACTGGGGTGAAGTCGTAACAAGGTAGCCGTAGGGGAACCTGCGGCTGGATCACCTCCTTTAAGAGAATGGTAAGCAAAAGCTTACGTAAGCACTCACACAAATTATCTGATCAAAATGAAGAGATTCAGGTCTATTGCAGGCCTAGCCGAGAAGTCGACCGGGTCTGTAGCTCAGTTGGTTAGAGCGCACCCCTGATAAGGGTGAGGTCGGAAGTTCAAATCTTCCCAGACCCACCAAATTTTCTGGTTTTGCTATGAAATTGGTGTAACAGGCAAGCCGAAAATACGGGGCCATAGCTCAGCTGGGAGAGCGCCTGCCTTGCACGCAGGAGGTCGGCGGTTCGAACCCGCCTGGCTCCACCAATAAATCTGAATCATTCTGTTAGAGGTTATAAGCAATATTCTGCTGGGATATTGCTTCTGGCTTTTAGCTGGAGCGACGGGGTGACTTGTTGTTTGTTCTTTAAAAATTTGGTGAATGTGAAGAAAGTCTAGGTGGCAAGCTATGTTTTTTGTAGTTTGTCATTAAAAATGCAATAAACTTTTATGAGTTTGTTGTATGTATGATGTATTAAATGTCAGTAATCAGCTATACAGTCTTAGTTATGTATAACCCGTACTTATGATGATGTTTGAAGGCAGCTATATCGCTAACAATGTTGAGTCAGAATGCTTGGGGTTATATGGTCAAGTGACTAAGCGCATACGGTGAATGCCTAGGCGGTAGGAGGCGATGAAGGACGTAGTAATCTGCGATAAGCTTCGGGGAGTCGATAAACAGACTTTGATCCGGAGATTTCCGAATGGGGAAACCCACCTAATGTAAGTTAGGTATCTGCAACTGAATACATAGGTTGTAGAGGCGAACCCGGGGAACTGAAACATCTAAGTACCCGGAGGAAAAGAAATCAATTGAGATTCCCTCAGTAGCGGCGAGCGAACGGGGATCAGCCCTAAAGCGCATAGTGTTCTAGTGGAACAGTCTGGAAAGTCTGGTCATAGAAGGTGATAGCCCCGTACACGAAAGGGCGCTATGTGTTATTCGAGTAGGACGGGACACGTGTTATCTTGTCTGAATATGGGGGGCCCATCCTCCAAGGCTAAATACTACCTACCGACCGATAGTGAACTAGTACCGTGAGGGAAAGGCGAAAAGAACCCCGGAGAGGGGAGTGAAATAGAACCTGAAACCGTATGCGTACAAGCAGTGGGAGCAGACTTGTTCTGTGACTGCGTACCTTTTGTATAATGGGTCAACGACTTACTTCTCAGTAGCAAGGTTAACCGTTTAGGGGAGCCGTAGGGAAACCGAGTCTTAATAGGGCGCATAGTTGCTGGGAGTAGACCCGAAACCGGACGATCTATCCATGGCCAGGGTGAAGGAGAGGTAATACTCTTTGGAGGCCCGAACCCACTGTCGTTGAAAAGCCAGGGGATGAGCTGTGGATAGGAGTGAAAGGCTAATCAAGTTCGGAGATAGCTGGTTCTCCTCGAAAGCTATTTAGGTAGCGCCTCGTGTCTCACCTCAGGGGGTAGAGCACTGTTTCGGCTAGGGGGCCATCCCGGCTTACCAACCCGATGCAAACTCCGAATACCTGAGAGTGCAATCACGGGAGACACACGGCGGGTGCTAACGTCCGTCGTGGAAAGGGAAACAACCCAGACCGCCAGCTAAGGTCCCTAAACACAACTCAGTGGGAAACGATGTGGGAAGGTATAGACAGCTAGGAGGTTGGCTTAGAAGCAGCCATCCTTTAAAGAAAGCGTAATAGCTCACTAGTCGAATCGGCCTGCGCGGAAGATATAACGGGGCTCAAGTTGTGTACCGAAGCTGCGGATGCGTGCCTATTTTCGAATTGGTACGCATGGTAGAGGAGCGTTCTGTAAGCCTGCGAAGGTGTGCTGTGAGGCATGCTGGAGGTATCAGAAGTGCGAATGTTGACATGAGTAACGATAAGGAGGGTGAAAAACCCTCCCGCCGAAAGCCCAAGGTTTCCTGCGCAACGCTAATCGGCGCAGGGTGAGTCGGCCCCTAAGGTGAGGCAGAAATGCGTAATCGATGGGAAGCAGGTTAATATTCCTGCACCTCACATAACTGCGATGGGGAGACGGAGAAGGCTATACCAGCCGGAGATTGGTTGTTCCGGTTTAAGTACGTAGGTAGGCTCTTTAGGTAAATCCGGAGAGCTATTACTGAGATACGATGACGAGTCCTCTTTTGGACGAAGTGGTTGATGCCATGCTTCCAGGAAAATCCTCTAAGCTTCAGGTTATGTGGGACCGTACCCCAAACCAACACAGGTGGGTAGGGAGAGAATCCTAAGGCGCTTGAGAGAACTCGGGTGAAGGAACTAGGCAAAATAGCACCGTAACTTCGGGAGAAGGTGTGCCCCCGCTGGTGATCGGACTTGCTCCGTAAGCTGGTAGGGGTTGCAGCGACCAGGTGGCTGCGACTGTTTACTAAAAACACAGCACTCTGCAAACACGAAAGTGGACGTATAGGGTGTGACGCCTGCCCGGTGCCGGAAGGTTAATTGATGGGGTTAGCTTCGGCGAAGCTCTTGATCGAAGCCCCGGTAAACGGCGGCCGTAACTATAACGGTCCTAAGGTAGCGAAATTCCTTGTCGGGTAAGTTCCGACCTGCACGAATGGCGTAATGATGGCCACACTGTCTCCACCCGAGACTCAGTGAA
>JAFLJQ010000083.1 GCA_022712915.1 Gammaproteobacteria bacterium
TCCTCCAGACCATACCTCGCGGGATAGCCCTTGCCATTCGCTAGTCGTTAGCGTCTAATCACAACATGGTTTTCGACGGTGACCTTCCTACAGAGGACTTTCACCTCATTAGTTCATGCCCATGCTGGGCGTACACAAGCGGGTCAAGTTGACGCCAAAAAGCGGCGCAACTTACCCAAGACGTTAGAGCCAAAAACAAAACACGCACTGTTACTCATAGTCTGTAGATATATAGTATTCAAATAAATACCATAATTGCCCATGAATTTAGTCGAATCATTCGGGGCAAGACTCCAGCAATTACGCAAAAAACAGAATATTTCGCAAGAAAAACTTGCAGAATTATCTGGGCTTCATCGTACCTATATAAGCTCATTAGAACGAGGTACTAGAAACCCAACAATTACTACGCTTCATTCAATTGCAACTGCCCTAAATATCGAAATTTCTTATTTAGTATCAGGTATTGGCAATGAGTAATGTTTATTCTACACAAGAACAATTAAAAACAATTTCTAAAATATTAACTGGGTATTTAAAGCTTCCTTTTTCTGGCGATGCCATTCCGGGTGCATTGATGGAAAGTATAGTAAGTGAAGTTAAAAGTGGCCAAGTATTAAATACATATGATTTTATAGACATATTAAATCAAAGTAAAAAAGTTGGGTGGCAAGTTAAATCAACTAAAGCATCTACGCCAGTAACGTGGAAAAGAGCAAAAATCCCTAACTCATTACAGCTCATCAAAGATTCAAATAATAGTGCTCAAGGGTTACAAAAACTAGGCGACACAATAATCAAATTTTGCAATGACCACGCACTGGAAAGTATAAATGAGTATGGATTAGATGAGATAGGGTATTCACGCCTTATTGTTCACAAAGACGGAATATTAACTTATTTTGAAAAAATACTTTGTACTAAAGCTAACCCGAAAATATTTCATGAGTCTGAGTTCGAATGGAAATGGTCAACTCCTAAAAAAACAAAAAAGAAAGAGCAACTTCCAGCATTACACGGCTTTCACAAACCTAGCAAGAAAAAATGGTTCGCATGGCATGGGCTAGGAGAGAACCAGTTACACTTTAGCGGTGAAAAAGCATGGTGGCCATCTGATGGCATAAATAAAATTGATTTTAGCTTTCCTAAAGAACGATTATCCCAAGCCCAATTAATAAAATTACTAAATGAAATATCAGCCGTCCAATAAAAAGGCTTTGCCCATAATTTTAGCTAGAAGAGGTGGGACTGAGTTACCTAGCTGCCCTGCTTGTTGTGTATAGCTGCCAATAAATTTAAAACAATCCTTATAACCATGTAATCTAGCTGCTTCTCTGATAGTAATAAGCCTGAAATCTCTAGGATGCCCCCATCTACCTGAGCCTGCATGAAAAACCCATCTTGTTATTGTCGGCATAATCATATTTTCTGTAAGCCGACCATACGCTCCACTATAACCACCTTTGGGGCGTATATGGTCTGGTAAGTCTTTAATACCTTGCCCTGGCTGTAATGAAGTTATACGTTCATATTGAACAGGCTTCATTTTTTTTGCTATATGGTTGTGCGTGACGTCACATCCATTACGTATATATTTTTGGTAGTCATTTTGTGGCTCTGTTGCATACGTGTCTGGACTAACCCCTTCCCCGTGCTCTAATGAACGCAAATCACTAATGGCATCCCACACTGTCAAATGAAGCATGGATTTACCAAATAAGTCCTTATTTCCATTCTTAGAGTGTGTGGCAACAGGTTCTACTGGCGTAATTCCATCACGCCGCGCCATAAAAAAGGCTCTGCGCCTTCTTTGTGGCACACCAAAGTCAGCTGCATTATGAACACCATGAATTACTTCATAACCTGCTTTAGTTAATCGCTCTACAATTTCATCTGTATAGTGTTTTCCAAAGCCATTTCTCATTTCTGCAACATTTTCCATCAATATGCATTTTGGGAGCATAGCTTCGCAATGCTCAAGAAAAGTTTTAACTAATGTATTGTTTTCACTATCAAGCTGACGCTGTGCTCGGGGGACATTTTTAGAAAATCCTTGGCAGGGTGGCCCGCCAACTAAAAGATCTAATTCTCCAACTTTAAGGTTAAGTGACTTTAGCAGTTCAAGTGAATTGGTTTCTGAAACATCACCGCAAATAGAAAGGCTATCAGGAAAATTCTCGGTGAATGTCTGTATATAATGAGGCTCTATATCTACTCCCGCTACAACATCATAACCAGCATCTCTCAAGCCAGCAGATAGCCCACCACAACCACAAAATAGGTCTATTGCTTTCAAACTGGAACTCCCATGTGCTAATATTTAAGTTAAATAATTGTTACTTATAGTATTCAAGTGTGCGTGTTTTGTCAAGGCAAAAAGCTCTAATCGGGTAACCGGAGGTTTCTAACCCCCCGTCCCCACAACACCCTGCATGCGGCTCCGCACAGGGCGTTTCATTTAGGATGATGAAGTGCAATCCATCCATCACGAAGTGCAAACAAACCTTGCGACTTTAAGTAGTCGTTTGATAACGCCTGCTGTATTCCCGGTGTTTTCGCACTACGCCATGGGCCTTTACTGGTAATGCCACACGCAACGGCGGACTGTATGCAATAAACAAGGCATCCACTTTAAGAAAATCTAAAAATAGGCATATTTTTTTGTTTTCTTCTTTATGAGATGAATTTTATGTTAATGAGCCTACATTTCTGCTCAAAAATTTGAATTCACTGAGGTGAATTTAATAAAAGTGAAAAGAAAATCAAGCGTAGGCCTCAACGAGGCGTTGAATGTTCTTGGTATTAAGGTGAAGAGAAATTAGTGGCTATGGAAAGTAGGTCTCACAACTTCGAATCCCCGGTGTTCGTTGGTAACCGAGTTTGT
>JAFLJQ010000267.1 GCA_022712915.1 Gammaproteobacteria bacterium
GCCTCGCTAATTTGGTAGCTTGTTTTTTCTTCATCGGATACCCCTGATCACTCGGTTTTTTGTCGAATTGTGTGATCTGATCCGATGGGGTTCAATAAGTTCCCTTATTTTTCAATGAGTTTAAAGATCCTACGTATGTATCGTGGTTAGTCACTTTGTCAGGCACAACACTCACTGGCAGGATATGGTGTACTTCGATTTTTTGTTCCCTCCACACCTGGCACACTCCTGGTTTCTGGATAAAGCTTCAAAAATCGTTCATGGCCCTTTGAATAAACCAAGCTTGTCGGACATGATTGGTAATGTAAAACAGATACCGCGCGACAAAGAAAGTAAATTAAAATACAACAGAGCTCCACGTTATTATTATCACTGCTATTCTGTTCATAGTTAAAAGAATAGTGTGTTGACCTGCTACTTAATGGCCTAAAGCCATATGGATTAATCCATCATTAATCGGGAAGATCAAAATCAGTGCAAGATTGACAATAGATCAGGATATGTAGAGGCTTGCCAGAAAATGAATAGCAGCCCACATGCCCATCCCATCGGTTTAAATCAATCCATTTAAGATATACAATACATGAGGGTTCGAGCACGGCACTGACGCCACTGTCGCAAACCTATGCCCGCAAGATTGAAAAATGTATTTATAGAAGTACTCTTAACCCATATCGTTTAAGAATATTCAGCTGCGATAACAAATAAACCTAATGAGCAATTGCAGCAATACACAGGGCCATCAAACCACCCGGCAAGAGGCCTAGGCCAAGAACCATGAGACTGTTGGTGCTCAATGCGACTTTCAAATCAAGATCAGCAGTAATTGCCTGTGTGTCTTCCGGCTTATCAAAGTACATCAGCTTAATCATGCGCAAATAATAGAAAGCACCAATGATAGAGAAAATAACGGCCACAACCGCCAGCCAAAGCAGGCTATCGGCCGCAACAACTTCTTTCAGAACCGCGAATTTGGCCCAGAAACCCAAAAATGGAGGTACACCTGCCATAGAGAGCATAAAGATCAACATCATAAAGGCGGCCCATGGGCTACGCTCATTTAGCCCCTTATAATCTGCCAGGTTATCCGCTTCAAAACCTTTACGACTCAACAGTACGATCATGCCAAAACTACCCAGGCTCATCAATACATAAGACAAGACATAAAACATGGAGGCAGCATAACCTGCCTGTTGCCCGGTCAAGACGCCAAGCAAAAGAAAACCAACATGTGAAATAGCCGAATAGGCCAACATACGTTTAAGATTTCCCTGGGCAATAGCCACAATATTACCAATACCCATCGAAGCGATCGCCAAAATAATCAGGATATCTTGCCAATGAGGTTGCAGAGATGACAATCCATCGACCAACAAACGCATCAACATGGCAAAGGCCGCTATTTTTGGCGCACTGGCAATATACAAGGTCACCGAGGTGGGTGCGCCATGGTAAACATCCGGCACCCACATATGGAATGGTACTGCACCGAGCTTAAACGCAATGCCGACAATCAAAAACACCATGCCAAAAATTGTCAGCTTTTGATCAGAGACTTCAGCTACCTTCTGACTGATCTCTGCCAAATCCAGACTGCCTGTTACACCATAGATCATAGACATACCATAGAGCAGCATACCCGATGCAATGGCACCCAAAACAAAATATTTCATCGCTGCTTCAGACCCAGCTTTGGAATTTCTCTGCATAGCGACCATGGCATACATGGATAAGGAAAGCAGTTCCAGTCCAAGATAAATTGTCAACAAATTATGGGCCGATATCAGGATCATCATGCCCAGCACACCAAACAGGCCTAAAACATAAAATTCGCCCTTAAACATATCCCGTTGACGCAGGTAGTCCTTGGCATAAAGGAACACGATGAACACCGAGATATAAACACCCAGTTTCAAGACATCTGACATAGAATCACGAACAAAAGTATTACTGAAGGTAAACTGAGTTTCAGTTGTAAAAGTAAAAAGTGTTAGAAGAAAGACAATCAATAATGATGCTTGTGACAACAGGTAGGTTATGATTCTGTTCTCCTGCTTAACAAACAGATCCACTACCAGAATCAAACACGCCAGACTCAGCAGTGTAATTTCCGGAATAGCAGGTATGATATTGGGTGTTTCAAAATTCATTCAGGCTGACCTTATATTAATGTCTTTATAACTTACTCTGAGTCATGTGTGCCACCAAATTGACGACACTGGCATCCATCACTTCCAGTAACGGAGCCGGCCAGATACCAAATAACAATACCATGAAAGCCAAAATCGTCAGGAACATGAACTCACGACGATTGATATCCTGTAACTTAGCAACTCCATCGTTTACGACTTCACCAAAAATAACCCGCTTGATCATCCACAATGTATAGGCCGCCCCAATGATTAAAGTGGTCGAAGCCAGGAAAGCAAACCAGAAGTTAGCCTTGAAACTGCTCAGGATAACCATAAATTCACCAACAAAGCCCGAGGTACCCGGCAAACCTGTGTTAGCCATGGCAAATAACACCATAAACCCAGCAAAGACAGGCATAGTGTTGACCACACCACCATAGTCTTTAATCATGCGGCTATGCATACGGTCATACATGATGCCAACGCACAAGAACAATGCACCGGAAATAAACCCGTGCGAAATCATTTGCACTATGCCACCTTCAATCCCCATCACGGCTCCATCATAGCTACCGGTATTGGCATAGATTCGCCAGGCGATAAAGAAGCCAAGCGTGACAAAACCCATATGTGCGATAGAAGAATAGGCAATCAATTTCTTCATATCCTGCTGTACTAGCGCTACAAAGCCGATGTAAACCACCGCTATCAGTGATAAGGAAATCATTAACCAATCAAGAGATTGACTGGCATCCGGCGTGATTGGTAATGAAAAACGCAGGAAGCCGTAGGCTCCCAGCTTCAACATAATAGCCGCCAGAATGACGGAGCCACCTGTAGGCGCTTCAACGTGGGCATCCGGTAACCAGGTATGTACTGGCCACATGGGCACCTTGACCGCAAAGGCCACCAGGAAGGCAATAAATACCCACGTCTGTGCCTCAAGGCTAAATTTATATTGATGGTAATCCAGAATCTCGAAGCTGCCTGTCTTGAAATACAGATACAACAAGGCAATCAACATGAACACTGAACCAAAGAAGGTATAGAGGAAGAACTTGATCGTTGCATAGACCCGGTTTGGCCCACCCCATACCCCAATAATGATGAACATGGGGATCAACATCGCTTCCCAGAACACATAAAAAAGAGCAGCATCCATGGCAGCAAATACACCATTCACTAAACCTTCCATTATCAGGAAGGCCGCCATGTACTGGGACTGTTTGAACTTAATCACTTCCCATCCGGCAACAACCACAATAACTGTCATAAAGGTTGTGAGCAGAATAAGCGGCATAGAAATGCCGTCCACACCCAGGTGGTAGTTAATGTTGAAAGCCGTGATCCAGGGGGTATTTTCCTGGAACTGCATCAACGGGGTGCCTAACTGAAAATCACTATACAGAGGGATGGACAAGACAAACGTCAGGATAGCCACAAATAGTGACAAGACACGAGTCTGCATTGGACGCGACTCTTTTGCTGTCGCCAACACGGCAATACCGCCGATAATCGGTAACCAGATAACCAGGCTTAAAATTGGCCAATCAACAAACATTCAGTTTACCTTTTTTATATTTTACGCTAGTACAAACACGCCAAGCAGGAATAACAAACCAAAGATCATGGCAAAGGCATAGTTATAGAGATAACCGGTTTGCAAACGTCTAACAATACCCGCGATCCAACCGACCGTTTTAGCCGAACCATTGATGATCACACCATCAATCACCCGCACATCCCCATTTTGCCACAATAATTTTCCCAAAAAACGGCTGCCACCAGCAAAGACAATTTCATTAAACCGATCAACATAATATTTATTATCCAGAACCTTATGTACAAATTTCAATTTGTCCTGAATCATGCCAGGAATATCGGGACGTTTCATGTACAGAAACCAGGCGGTGGCTACACCCGCCAGAGCAAGCCAGAATGGCCAAGTAACCAATGAGTGTAATATCATGCCAAACGGCCCATGATAATTTTCAGCTAATTGGCCGAGCACATCATGTTGCGGTAACACTTTAATCGCATCACCAAAGAAATTACCAAAAGACATATCGCTCACGAATATAAAACCGATAATGACAGAAGGGATCGCTAACAGAATTAAGGGTACGGTCACGACCCATGATGGCTCATGCAGGTGAGAACGGGTATGTTCGTCCATCCTTTCCTTACCATGAAACACCAGGAAATACATTCGGAAGCTGTACAAGGCAGTCACAAATACCCCGCCTAATACCGCAAAATAGGCAAAACCCGATCCCGGAATAGTTGAAAGACCAACGGCTTCAATAATGGAGTCCTTGGAAAAAAAGCCGGCAAAGCCAGGTGCCCCAATCAGCGCCAGTGAACCGATTAAGGAAGTAATCCAGGTGATAGGCATGTATTTTCGCAGACCACCCATCTTGCGCATATCCTGCTCGTGGTGCATGGCAATAATAACCGAACCTGCCGCGAGGAAAAGAAGCGCTTTGAAAAAGGCATGCGTCATGAGATGGAAAATACCGGCCGCATAGGCCGAGGCACCCAAAGCAACAGTCATGTAACCCAGTTGCGATAAAGTTGAGTAAGCTACGACACGCTTAATATCATTTTGCACCAGACCTAACAAGCCCATGAAGAGAGCCGTAATCGCACCGATAACAATGACGAAGCTAAGTGCCGTTTCTGATAATTCAAACAAGGGTGACATTCTTGCCACCATATAAATACCGGCAGTCACCATGGTCGCGGCATGAATCAAAGCAGAAATCGGGGTTGGGCCCTCCATGGAATCAGGCAACCAGACATGCAAGGGAACCTGAGCCGATTTACCCATGGCACCAATGAACAGACAAATACAGATCAAGGTCAAGACAGACCAGTCACTACCTGGAATAATCTGAATGGTTTTGCCGACAACGGAATCAGTATTGGCAAAGACCGTCGCATAATCCAGGGTACCAAAATACATCAAGACCCCGGCAATCCCCAGCAGGAATCCAAAGTCACCCACGCGGTTAACAAGGAAGGCCTTCATATTGGCGTAGATCGCCGTTTCTTTTTTGAACCAGAAACCAATCAGCAGATAGGAAATCAGCCCTACGGCCTCCCAGCCGAAGAATAACTGCATGAAGTTGTTGGACATCACCAACATCAACATAGAAAACGTAAACAATGATATATAACTGAAAAAACGTTGGTAACCAGGATCACCGTGCATATAACCAATAGTATAGATATGCACCATAAGTGAAACAAAGGTCACGACCACCATCATCATAGCCGACAACTTGTCGATCAGAAAACCGATCTCAAATTTAACACCATCACTCACCAGCCAGGTGTAAACAGAACCATTAAAGGGGTCTGCACCATCGAACACCATGTGCTTGAAAACAATGATGGATAATACACAGGAAACGCCCACACCTATGATAGTTACCCAATGGGCTCCAGCACGGCCAACTTTTTTACCAAACAAACCGGCAATGATTGAACCAATTAATGGTGCCAACACGATCCAGATATAGATTGTCTGCATATTATCCGGCATATCTTATCCTTTCAGGGTATCGAGGTCGTCAACATTGATCGTACGTTTACTACGGAACAGTACAACCAGAATAGCCAAACCAATGGCAGCTTCTGCCGCAGCAACAGTCAGGATGAAAAACACAAAGACCTGACCAGAAATATCACCCAGATAATGAGAAAAGGCGATAAAGTTCATATTAACTGCCAACAACATCAATTCGATGGCCATTAACAAAATAATTACATTCTTTCGATTAAGAAAGATACCTGCCACACTCAGACAAAACAGGATTGCCCCAAGGATGAGGAAGTCAGAAAGCGCTATCATGATGTTTTCATCCTCATCTATTTCTTCTTCTCGGAATTCATCGATACCAGACGAATACGGTCATCGCGCTTAACGGCAATCTGTTCTTCTGGTTTCTGGTATTTTGTCGTTGGCCGACGACGCAAGGTCAGAGCAATGGCCGCCACGATGGCCACCAGCAAAATGACTGCTGCAATCTCAAATGGATAAACATATTTGGTATATAGAACCAGACCCAATTCACGGGTGTTATTATAGTCCGCAGCATGCCTGGCAGGCTCGGCAAACTTATCCAGACCAAAATTCACTGAACCCACAACACTAATAAGCATCCCTGCCATGAGTAACCCAACGAGGACACCAAAAGGCAAGTAACGAATAAAGCCTTCCCGCATTCGGTCTATATTAATATCCAGCATCATCACCACGAACAGGAACAAAACCATCACCGCACCGACATACACCAGCACCAGAACAATCGCCAGGAATTCGGCTTCCAACACCATCCAGATGATTGCGCAGCTAAAAAAGGTCAGCACCAAAAACAATGCTGCTTGCACAGGATTGCGTACAGTGATCACCATGGTGGCACTGGCAACCATCACAAGTGCAAAGAAATAAAATATGAATTGTTCAATACCCATAAAAATCAATCAACCTGTTTAGCGGTATGCTGCATCCTGTTTACGTGCGGCGGCAATCTGTGCCTCATGTTTATCACCCACTGCCAGCAGTTTTTCCTTGGTCATATAAAGATCACCGCGTTCCTCACCGTGATATTCAAAAATATGTGTCTCGACAATTGAGTCCACCGGACATGACTCTTCACAAAAACCACAGAAGATACACTTGGTCAAGTCGATATCATAGCGAGTAGTACGGCGACTACCATCAGCGCGTTGTTCTGATTCAATAGTAATCGCCAGTGCAGGACATACTGCCTCACATAATTTACAAGCAATACACCGTTCTTCCCCATTAGGATAACGTCGCAAGGCATGCAGCCCACGAAAACGATTCGACAACGGAGTTTTATCTTCCGGGTACTGTTGTGTCATCTTGCGAGCAAAAAAATGTCTACCCGTCACACCCAAGCCCTTTCTCAATTCCGAAAGAAACAGGCTTCTTAAAAAACGTACCAAGTTATTCATAATTTGCTCTTACGCCCTTTTCTTATACCGCATTCCACCATGGACCCACTTCAGCCAGAACCAGCAGGCCAACAACCAGTAACCAAACGATGGTAATTGGAATAAATACCTTCCAGCCCAAGCGCATAATCTGATCATAACGATAGCGTGGAAATGTAGCTCGCATCCAGAGGAAGAAAAACAGGATGAAGGCAGTCTTGAGCAACAGCCAGTGAATACCAGAACCCAATACATCACCTAAAACAGGAACTGCCAACACAGATTCTGGCAGAATGCCTTGCAGGGGTGATAACCAGCCGCCCAGAAACATAATCGATGCCAGAGCAGAAATCAGGATCATGTTAGCGTATTCCGCCAGGAAGAATACAGCAAAGGCCATGCCGGAATATTCAACATGAAAACCAGCAACAATTTCTGATTCACCTTCAGATACATCGAAAGGCGCGCGATTGGTTTCTGCCAGACCCGCGATAAAATAAATAATAAACAAAGGAAACAGGGGTAACCAGAACCAGTGGACGACACTACCTGACTGGGCTCGCACAATATCACCGAGATTTAAACTGCCCGCCGCCAGCAACACACCCACCAAAGCAAAGCCCATGGCAATTTCATAGGAGACGATTTGTGCTGCAGAGCGCATTGCTCCTAACAAGGCGTATTTGGAGTTAGATGACCAGCCTGCGATGATGACACCATAAACACCAACCGACATCACCGCCAACACATAGAGCAAACCGGCATTGACGTCAGCCAGCGCCATTCCATCATCAAAAGGTATCACTGCCCAGGCTGCCAGCGCAGGGGCAATGGCTAATACCGGACTAATCAGAAACAGGTATTTATTTGAGCCTGTTGGAATGATAATTTCTTTGAACATCAACTTCACGGCATCAGCAATAGGCTGTAACCAGCCCTTGGGTCCGACCCGATTTGGACCAAGACGCACCTGCATATAACTAATAACTTTCCGCTCGGCATAGGTCAAATAAGCCACACACAACATTAACGGCAAGGTTATGGCAACGATTTTCATAATGATAAACGTCATCGTTTGCACACCTTGCGGCAGGCTGGAGAAAATTGTTTCGACCCATTCAAACATATATATACCTGACAATACGTCTCTTTATCATTATCTAACTTTTGACCAATTCAACTAAACCGTAACTGCTACCAAGCTGTTCACTCCCCACCACGCCAACAGGCACCATGACGCAATTTTCCGGCACTCGATCATCAATCACAACGGGCAAAGTTGCCTGTGTGCCACTTTGCAGAATCGTGCCCTGCTCCAAACCATTCAACTTGGTACCAGCCAGTGTTTTGGCATTAATATACATCGCCGCATTAATCGCATCTTTTGTTAATTGCAGGGCTTGCGAACGACGCACAATATTATCCGCCGCATAGATCGGTAAGTGGCCGATCCTGTTTAACTGTGCTGTTGCTGTCTTCAAACTGGTTGGACTACGCCACTCTGTCCGTGAAGTGGCAACCACACTATCACAAAGTGCCTGACACTCATCACGGACTTCTATAGAGGAGAGGTAATCAAAACCATCCAGCTCAAGCAGATTACCAAGCACACGCAATACCTTCCAGGCCGGTTTAGTATCTCCCGTGGGTTTAACGCTGGCGGCAAAACTCTGCCAACGTCCTTCGATATTCACGAAGGTGCCGGGCGTTTCTGAAAAGGTGGAAACCGGTAAAATAACATCCGCATAAGATTTCATAGCCTCGGTCATATAAGGCGTCAGACAAACCACAAAATCACTCTCGTGCAATTTGTTCAATGCAATAGCAGGTTCTGCCACATCATATTCCGGTTCCAGGTTTAATAAAATCAGACCACTCATCGCTTTGCTTAACATCTCGTGACTGTTCAATCCAGATTGACTTACCGCTACACCTGCCGGGCCACGATGTGGGACAGCGCCAGCCAGATAGGCACCGGTACTGTTCGCGCCAACTGACAAATACCCCAGTTTGGCATTTGTCTGCTGGGCAATGACATTGGCCAGGGCGCGAATGGTGGCAAAGTCAGGTTGGGTCATCGCCTGGGTACCGAGGAATACCGATGCATTGTCTGACGAATACAGATGTTTGGCGATATTAACATGCACATCATGAGCATCAATATTAACCAATAATTCGGCCAGCCCTGTCGGGGCGCGCTCCCCGCTGAGAGACAAAAGTACTTTGCAAATTGCAGCCAGTTCCCGGGCCATACTAATCGGATTAGTAACAATATTCTCTGTGACCGGAAAATTAAATTCATAATCCATTGCATTGACAAACATCATCTGCGCACCCTTGAGTGCTGCCTTACGCAGGCGATGAGAAATGATCGGCTGATCTTTACGCACATTGGAACCAATCAAAAGAGCTGCACTGATATTTTCCAGCTCCACTATCGACTGACCAAGATTCGGCAGGATCGGTTCAATATCCTGATCGCTGAAGTCTACCTGGCGTGTACGGTGGTCGATATTATTTGAACCCAGACCGCGCATTAGTTTCTGCAACAAATGTAGCTCTTCAACCGTTGAACAAGCACTGCCTATCGCACCCAGTTTAGTTACACCATCAGCCTGTTTGGCACGCTGCAAACCTTCAATGACATAAGACAGGGCCGTCTCCCAATCAACATTCTTCCATGCGTTGCCCTGTTTGATCATCGGTGAGTTAATGCGGTCATCGCTATAAATACCGGAATAAGCAAAACGATCCCGATCAGATAACCAGACTTCATTGATCACTTCATTCTCCTGCGGCAAAACACGCATGACCTTGTTACGACGCACTTCAACTTTCAGGTTCGAACCAACACAATCGTGAGGTGAAATACTCTGGTGCGGCTGGTTTTCCCAAGGGCGGCCCGTATAACGATAAGGTTTGGAGGTCAGCGCACCGACCGGACACAAATCAATTACATTACCTGACATTTCTGAATCGATGGTAGATTCCACATAAGTGCCGATTTCAGTATGCTCGCCTCGACCAGTAGCACCCATTTCTCGCACACCCGCAATTTCCTGTCCAAAGCGAACACAACGAGTGCAATGGATGCAGCGAGTCAAATCCGTCGCAATCAGGGGGCCAATATTTTTCTCTCGTATAACTCGTTTCTTTTCCGCAAAGCGTGTGACGTCACTACCGAATCCCATAGCAACATCTTGCAACTCACACTCACCACCCTGATCACAAATCGGGCAATCTAATGGATGATTGATCAGCAGAAACTCCATGACACTCTGCTGCGCTTCCAGTGCCTTGCTTGATTTAGTCTGCACCTTCATGCCATCGGTGACGGGTGTAGCACAAGCCGGTAAAGGTTTGGGTGCCTTTTCAACATCGACCAGACACATACGGCAATTTGCAGCAATAGATAACTTTTTGTGATAACAAAAGCGCGGAATGGTAATGCCAGCAACATCGGCTGCTTCAATCACCATACTACCTTGCGGCACCTGTAACTTGATGCCGTTAATTTCTATGTTTAGCGTATCTGTCATCTTTTTCGTTAAACCTTCGCTTAAACCATGCACTTGCCGTGTTCAATATGATATTCAAATTCGTTGCGGAAATGTTTCAGGAAACTCGCCACCGGCATGGCCGCCGCATCACCCAGAGCGCAAATAGTACGACCACTAATCCGACTTGCCACATCACTCAATAAATCCAGATCTTCAGGCTGACCTTGACCATGCTCAATCCTGTGTAGCACTCTTGCTAACCAACCAGTGCCTTCACGACATGGAGTACATTGACCACAGGATTCTTCAAAATAAAAATGAGATAAACGTGCCAGAGTCTTAACCATACAGGTTGACTCATCCATAACAATAACCGAGCCAGCACCTAACATGGTGCCTGCCTTGGACAGAGAATCGTAATCCATATCCAAATCCATCATGATTTTACCCGGTACTACCGGTACCGATGAACCACCAGGGATAACAGCCTTCAATGTATGACCGTTACGCACCCCACCCGCCATTTTAAGTAATTCTGAGAAAGGCGTGCCCAAAGGCACCTCAAAGTTACCCGGTTTATTAACATGACCGGAAACACAAAACAGTTTTGTGCCGCCATTATTCGGTTTGCCCATTTCGAGAAACCACTTGCCACCTTTCTCCAGAATGACCGGCACCGAAGCCAGACTCTCGGTATTGTTAATAGTGGTCGGGCGACCATATAGGCCAAAACCAGCAGGGAACGGCGGTTTGAAACGGGGCTGCCCTTTCTTACCTTCAATGGACTCAATCAGGGCGGTCTCTTCACCACAAATATAAGCGCCCGCACCCAGATGTGTCGCCAGATCAAAATCCACTTTGGAACCCATGATACTCTTGCCCAATAGTCCGGCCTTATAGGCTTCTTCCAGTGCAGCCTCAAAATGTTCGTAGGGTTCCCAAAACTCACCACGAATATAGTTATACCCAGCCGTAGCACCAATACAATAACCAGCGATGGCCATGCCCTCAATCAACTGATGAGGGTTATAGCGCAGGATATCTCTGTCTTTACAGGTACCCGGTTCACCTTCATCAGAATTACAAACAATATATTTCTGACCGGGGGCATTCCTTGGCATGAAGCTCCACTTCAGACCGGTAGGAAAACCCGCTCCACCTCGACCACGCAATGCCGAGATTTTTAGCTCTTCGATCAATTCTTGTGGCGGAGTTTTATTTTTCAGGATTCGTTTCCACACCTGATAACCGCCAACGCTCTGATAACTTTCCAGAGTCCACGGTTTATCAAGATGTAGCGTCCTGAAACAAACCTCATTTGCCATATCAAATTCTGCCTGTCGTATTAGGTTAAGTTACTTAAAATTTTATCGATTTTATCCGGGGTCAAATTTTCATGATATGTATTCTCGATCTGAATGACAGGTGCATTCACACATGCGCCAAGACACTCCACTTCTTTCAGAGTGACCCGACCATCAGATGTCGTTTCCCCTAATTTGATCCCCAAACGGGTTTGCAGATGCTTAACAATGTCGTCTGAAGCACATAACATACATGAAATATTGGTGCAGACACATATTTTGTGACGCCCCACCGGTTTTAACTCATACATGGAATAAAATGTTGCCACTTCATATACTGCAATAGTCGGCATACCAAGATATTCTGCTACAGCATCCATCAAATCATCTGTCAGGGAACCACCATTCTGATCCTGCACAATGCGCAGCGCTGCCATTACTGCAGACTGTTTTTGATCTGCCGGATATTTTGCAACCCAGTTATCGATATCTTCACGCGAAGCCTGATTTATCAGCTCCAGTTTGCTCGGTTTTTTATTGCACTGTGTCGTCATCGATCAATTTCTCCAAACACAACATCCATGCTACCAATAACCGCAACCACATCAGCCAACATATGACCCTTGGTCATCTCATTCATAGCGGATAAATGAACAAACCCCGGTGCACGAATTTTTAACCGGTAAGGTTTATTAGCACCATCAGTAACCAGATATACACCAAACTCACCCTTGGGATGTTCTACTGCAGCATAAGCCTCACCCGCAGGCAAGGTATAACCTTCGGTAAACAATTTAAAATGATGAATCAACGCTTCCATATTACCCTTCATCTCTTCACGAGGTGGGGTAGCAAACTTGTGGTCATCCAACATCACAGGGCCTGGATTACGGCGCAACCAGTCAACACACTGTTTGATGATACGGTTGGATTGACGCAGTTCCTCAACTCTGACCAGATAACGGTCATAGCAATCACCTTCAACACCAACAGGGATATCAAACTTCAGCTTGTCATAAACTTCATAGGGCTGCTTCTTGCGTAAGTCCCACTCAACACCGGAACCACGTAACATCGCACCCGTAAAGCCAAGGTTCATTGCACGTTCTGGTGAGACCACACCAATACCAACGGTACGTTGCTTCCAGATGCGGTTATCTGTCAACAGCGTTTCATAATCATCAATGTAAGTCGGAAAACGATTAACAAAGTCTTCAATAAAATCGAGCAGGGAACCCTGTCGATTTTCATTTAGACGTTTAACATCTTTTTCATTTTTCCATTTAGACAGTTCGTACTGAGGCATCTGTTCCGGTAGGTCACGATAGACACCACCGGCACGATAGTAAGCCGCGTGCATACGTGCACCGGAAACGGCCTCATACATGTCCATCAGATCTTCACGTTCACGGAAACAATACAGGAAGACTGTCATAGCCCCCACATCCAGAGCATGAGTACCCAACCACATCAGATGGTTGAGGATACGGGTGAGTTCATCGAACATGACCCGAATATACTGTGCACGAATGGGTACTTCAACACCCAGCATTTTTTCCAGCGCCAGCACATATCCGTGCTCATTACACATCATGGAGACATAATCGAGGCGATCCATATAGGGGATGCTTTGATTAAACGGTTTGGACTCGGCCAGTTTTTCTGTACCGCGATGCAACAGTCCTATATGAGGGTCGGCACGTTCAATAACCTCTCCATCCATCTCCAGAACCAAACGCAACACACCATGTGCCGCCGGATGCTGTGGACCAAAATTAAGGGTGTAATTACGTATCTCAGACATTCTTTAATTCTCTTCTGTCGCCCGATCGCTGTAACGATGATCATCACGGACAACGCGCACCTGATTAACTCGAGGCTCAATGGTCACAGGTTGATAAATCACACGACGTTTTTCCGGGTCATAACGCATTTCAACATGGCCAATTAATGGAAAGTCCTTACGGAAGGGATGACCAATAAAGCCATAGTCGGTCAAAATACGGCGCAAATCTGGATGACCATCAAACACAATACCAAACAGGTCAAAAGCTTCACGTTCATACCAATCAGCAGCAGCCCAGATATTAACCACGGAATCTACTACTGGTAAATCATCATCACCAAAAACACGTACACGCAACCGTTGATTATGCTTAATAGATAACAGGTGGTAAGTCACCGCAAAACGTGGTCCTTGCCATGCCCCATCACCATATTCACTGTAATCAACACCCGCCAGGTCAATGAGTTCTTCGAATGCAAAATCCGCCTCATCACGCAAAGCCTTCGCAAGCGGCTGCAATTGTTCTCTGTCTACGACAATATTCGCCTCACCAAATTGCACACTTGAACCGGTAATGGCATCGCCGAAACGGGTATTTAGTTTTTCAATCAGGTTCTGGTAATATTCAGACATTAAGACAACAACTCTCTCTAACGTGCAATCGTGTTGGTACGACGAATTTTATTCTGTAACTGAATAATGCCATACAGCAAAGCCTCAGCTGTCGGTGGGCAACCCGGTACATAAATATCAACCGGCACAATTCGATCACAACCCCGCACAACCGCATAGGAATAATGATAATAACCACCACCATTCGCACAAGAGCCCATAGATATCACCCAACGTGGTTCCGCCATCTGGTCATAGACTTTTCTCAAAGCAGGTGCCATTTTATTAACCAGAGTGCCAGCAACAACCATGACATCAGACTGACGAGGACTGGGACGGAAAAGAATCCCCATGCGATCCATATCATACCGAGATGCCGCAGCATGCATCATTTCTACTGCACAACATGCCAAACCAAAGGTCATTGGCCACAGAGAACCAGTACGAGCCCAATTGATCAGTTTGTCCGCCGTGGTTGTAAACACGCCCTCGTTAAAGGTACCTTCAATCATTCCCATTCAAGGGCTCCTTTCTTCCATTCATATATAAAGCCAATGACCAGTATCCCCAGGAAAATCGCCATCGCGACATAACCAAACATACCGATATCGCTCAACACCACAGCCCATGGAAATAAAAAGGCAATTTCAAGATCAAAAATAATAAACAGAATCGCAACGAGGTAATAACGTACATCAAATTTCATACGGGCATCTTCAAATGCCTCAAAACCACATTCGTACGGGGAAAGCTTTTCGCTATCAGGGCGATTGGGGGACAGAACGAAGCCCAGAGCAATCATGATACCGCCAATGGCAACGCCAACGACCATGAAAACCAGAACTGGAAGATAATTCTCCAGCATTATATTCCTCTCTCCCCTTGGTGACGTTGCTGAGTCTAAGTCAACAACAAATTAATATTTTGCTACTCGCCTGAGCGTTAAAAGCGTGACAGTCTAGGCAGACAATAAGATCGTGTCAAGTTTTGTATAAGTATGAAAAATATAATAAAGCATATTTAATTTACTTAGGGAATAAAAAATTTTGTTGTAAAATCACAAAGATGCGTCTACGCATTCTGTGACAAGAGAGATATATCCAAATCAACATAAGTCAATCACGATTAAACAAATACAATTCACAGTAAATTTCAGTTATAACAATACCACACCACATTAGAATATAAGCTATGACTAATATTAGAGTATATAGGATTTCTTCCGTTAATTTGCTGACATACATCAACTGGATCCAGTTGACCAATTAAACATCACATATTCACAATCATAATGATCCAGCCAATACCCCATATTGGCCCACTCGTAACTTATTTTTGACCCTTCACTAACAATAAGACTTCACTTTATCGCAAAAAACATCGAATCTAGACATGACTCAGGAAGAATTCATTACAGAGCACTTATTCTTAAATGCACTTTTCACCCACAGGGGCATAGATCTTCAATAGCGATATCAGCACCGCGCTCTCACAAAAAAATCACTATTTATTTAATAGAAAAACCTTACATGCAGTACACATTTTTTATATTGAAAACTAAAAACAATATATTTATTAATGAAACACAGTCTCGAAGATTCATTTGACCACAGCACAAAATTACAGACAATAACCCAATAACCCAATAACCCAATAACCCAGCGTTTAATAATATTATCGCATTAACGAATAATCACTCTTGGAATTAACCGATATTCGATATTAAAGTGGATATCGCTCAAGTCTATTATTTTCAAATGAAAAACCAACATAGAATGCATTTTGTCTTGCCGATCTCGGTGACAAAGATGCAGCCTTTATTGCCATCCCCCAGATCCCGCCACGAAATGTAACCTGGTTTAAAACAGGAAAATAGGTTCACTGGGCCAAGGTCTGGTTTGAAATTTACTTGATCAGGAAAGATGAAAAGGAACATCTGAACCCATTTTCGAAAAATGGACCTTGAAACTCATGGGCATAGTTCGGCTAAAAAAGGACAAATAAAGCTAACTACATGGCCCGCAATGGCTGCCATTTTATTTTAATGGCCTCCCTATGCTCAAGAAAGTAACTTTCATCTAAGACCTCTTTGCAGATGGTTCCCGCCAAGCGGTTAGCTTAAAAGGCTTCTCCTTTAAGTTAGTGGTCTTTATCTGTGTATCGGAGACACACACTGTTGATACTTTTTCCAATGCTAGTAAAAAGACATCATTATAGAACTGTATGGGACAAAAAAAGCCCGTAACACCTTGTTTCTACTTGGTGATACGGACTTATTAGGACTTTCTGGAACTTCAATTTGGTGCGATGGCGAGACAGACAAAAGACTTATATCAGTTTGATTAACATGATTTTTTATAAATGTTGGTTACTGATATACCAACAAAAGTACCAACAATGATCAAATTACCCAGTGATAATGATTTGGCTTCGGGTCTGGTTCTGGTAATCTCTTATCAAGAGATATCATCAAGCTATATTAAAAAGGGCTAATTTAATGGCAACAAAGGGAAATACCATGAAAACTAGAATCATTTTATCGCTATTTTTATTGGTGATTTTGGCGGGTTGTACAACTACGAATATCAATATCGGTGAAACTATTTCAGCCTATGATGCGGTTTCCCATAAAATCCAATTAGGCGATTCTAAAGATGAGGCTCTTAGTATATTGCTCCCCACGCAGAGAAAGTTATCAAAATATTATTCAAAAAGGCCGGATCAATATTTGAAAAATGGTAAAAAGGTGGAAATTTATTATATGCGTTCAGGCTGGCAGTCTGATGGCTTAACAACGGATGATGAATTTACCCCATATGTTTTTGTTGAGGATAAACTTATTGCGATCGGCTGGGCTTCGATAGGTGGCCCAAAAACACAAGGTCAAGTTGCTCCAACCATAAATGTAAAACAAGAAACAGTTGTACGATAAAATTGTGAAATAGCTCTGGTTTGGTTTGATAGGCAGTGTCAGATTGTAAGTCCGATATTTAGGAATGAAAATATGAAAAGTCGATTGATTTTAATGTTATGTATGTCTCTGTTTGTTGTTGCGTGCGCCGCATCCACATCCAAGACATATGATGCCGATGGCAAAGTAGCATATGTAATTACCTGCCAAGGTGATCTCCGCAACTGGGGGTCGTGTTATGAAAAAGCAGGTGAGCTTTGTGGTACAAAAGGCTACGATATTATAAATAAATCTATTCCACGAAGTATGACTATTCGATGCAAATAATAACTCTATGAGATCAGACTCTATCTGTCAGATTAAATTTGAATTATTACAACTAATCACATTAAATGGCAGTATGCGGTGGTTAACTATTTCTGGACAGCAAGTAATTTTTTCCGTCATACCGTAACTAGCTATTAGAACCTATACCGTCAATAATTCATTTTTCCTTTTTGTCGAAATTATTAGAGTAATTTTGTTATGTTTAGCAAAGTTTAGTAAGTTGAAAACATAACGATATGTCTACGACACCCATATCCCCATAGAGGGGGGGAGGGGGTGTGCCACTTTGCATTTACCTTAAAAATTCTACTTTGGATCCTGCCTTCAACCACTCCACCACATGGTATATTGTATAAAGGGGTTCTAAATACGGGGCACAGAAAAGGGTGAAACATGGGCGTACTGGTTCTAAATACGGGGTAATAGTTATCCTACACCTTCAACACTGGCCCGTGTGGCGGGTCAGCTTGCCCCGTATTAGGGGTACAGTTTTTAATTTCAGGGTTATAGCCTAGCTTCCAGTAACCAAGTGCAACCCGGCAAGGTTTAACATCTAGTTTCCCTTTGCATTCATCGATAGCCTGAAAGGTTACAGCATACAGTGAACAAAAGTTTCTCCCACCTTGCCGGGTCTGTACTATCCATCCTATTTCCATTAGCTCATTTTTTGCCTTGTATAGCTGATCTTTGGATTTCCATCCAAGCCTTTTCATCACGGTATAGGCCATGTTCAGATCACCATTGTTCGAGCCTCTATATTGCCCATAGATGTTTATAAGCAGCCTCACGGCTTTATGGCTCAACCTGGCAAAGTTCTCATGCTCAAGTATGGCATGGGGTAATTGAACAAAGGAGCCGCTATCCTTTCGGCCCTTCGTTTTCTCTCTGCTTCTGGTCATGTATCACCTCCCCAAGCCTCTGAGGTACTGAAGGCCCCCCAAAGCTCAAATAGGCTCATAGTGGCTAGGTCGTAGGTTATTTTCTGTGACAGATACTTATGGGCTAGTATTTCCAGTTCATTCAGCCATTTAAAGAATAAAATAAACTCGGGGGTACAATTTTTATTCATTGTTACCCCCTTTACGGCTCTTGGTGATCTGTTTTTCAATCCATATATTAATGTCAGATTCAAGCCAGCCTACAGCGCGTTCACCAAGGGAAATTGATTGAGGAAATTCCCCTTTTAATATGCGTAGGTAGATTGTTGATCGGGAAAGGCCCGTTCGGTTCTTGACTGTCGGAAGTCTTAATACTGATTCCACCATGTTAATGCCTCCTTAGGCATTGTTGAACATGGTTATGCATTTAATACTTGATTTTAATTGAATGCGAGGACAGTAAAGAGGTTTAATTGTCCGTTTTTTTATTTTCTTTTTTTTCGCCGGACATTGCGCAACAAAGACTCTGGATCAATGTCCAGTTTATATTTGCTTATAAATTCCTCTGCAATTTTAATTTTGCTGAGTCCTTTTTGTGTTCCAATCATCAGTTCCATATTAAGAAAAATATCTTTATGTTTCGATATTGTTCGAGCTGAAAAGTTACCAGCTTTCTTCTGGGGAGAGCCATAAAAAACTTCCTCAAGAGTAAGTTTTCCATTCCCGTTTATATACTCATCATGCATATCCTTTAAGGTAAGGATAATCTCAGGAGGGGGGTAAAATCCAAGCTCAATATGAAAGAGTAAAATCCCCATGATGTTATCCGAGACAGATGGTAAATTTTCTCTGGATATTATTCCATCATAGTGCGAGGATAATAACTGCCATGTAGTTTCAAGCTCATTAAGAACTGGATAGTTTTTACTTTCAGATAATCGTTTTTGCCAGTATGTAATACGATCTTTCCAATCAAGCATAATGCTACCCCTTTAAGATTGGTGTGTTTCTGATTTCGGTTTTATTTTTTATTTATCATTATCGGTACTACATTTTTGTTATTTTTTATCCCCTCCAGAAAATCAGCCCACCATTGCATCATCTTCTTACGTTCTTCCAGGTACTCAGATCGGTTATATGCTGCCCGTACCTTGTTACGTTCAGCGTGAGCAAGTTGCCGCTCAATAACATCTGACTTGAATCCGCTTTCATTGAGTATGGTTGAGGCGGTTGCTCTGAACCCGTGAACTGTGGCCGTGCCGTGATACCCCATCCGGTACATTGCATAAAGCATGGTGTTTTCACTGATGGGTTTTTTCCATGTCTTCTCACTGGGAAAGAGCAATTCCCTATGCCCGGATAAAGGTTTAAGTTCATCCAGTGTGGCTAAGGCCTGTTGTGATAGCGGCACAATATGTTCAGATCGCATTTTCATGCGTTCGGCTGGAATACGCCATTCAGCCCGATCCAGGTCAAATTCATCCCAACGTGCCCCCCTTATCTCACCGGTTCGGACAAAGGTCAGCACCACCAGATTCAGGGCTAGCCGTGTCTGCATGTGGCCATCGTAGGCACTCAGTTTGGTTAAAAATTCTGGTAAGTCTGCCCGGCTCAGTGCCGCCCTGTGGATTACTTTACGGGTTTTCAGTGCCCCTTTGAGATCGGTTACTGGGTTGTACTCTGCTCGGCCTGTTTGAATTGCGAACCGAAAAACAGCGCTGCACCGTTGTAATGTTTTAGACGCGAGTTCTAATGCATCCCGGCTTTCAACCTTCCGTAAAACTTCCAATACCAGAGGTGCCGTGAGTTCTTTTAGGGGGATATGTCCAATATAGGGGAACACCTCTTTTCCCATGCTTTTTATTACACTAGATGCATAATCTTTTGACCAGCCTTCACGCTCATTTTCGTGCCACTCACGGGCTATAGCCTCGAATGAGTTTTCAGTTTTAATAAGCTGCTGTTTTTTCTTTACCCGCTTACTCATTGCGGTTGCAGGGTCGGTTCCGCTGGCCAACAATTTACGAGCCTTGTCCCGATCAAGACGGGCCTGGGCCAATGTGATCTCTGGATAAACGCCAATGGCCAGAGTCTTCTGTTTGTCAGTGTAGCGGTACGCCAGACGCCAATACTTCGCCCCAGTGGGCTGAATTTGCAGATATAGTCCCCCTCCATCGGTCAGCTTGTAGGGCTTCTCCTTAGGTTTGGCGGTCTTTATCCGGGTGTCTGTGATAGGCATTGTTGGTACTTTTCCGCTGGTATAGAAAAATATACCAACAAAAATACCAACAGGTTAACCGGATTGCAAGGAATTTCTTAGGACTTCATGGGACAAAAAAAGCCCGTAACACCTTGTTTCTACTTGGTGATACGGGCTTATTAGGACGTTCTAAAACTTGAATTTGGTGCAGATGGCGAGACTCGAACTCGCACGGCTTGCGCCACTACCCCCTCAAGGTAGCGTGTATACCAATTTCACCACATCTGCGTATCAGATTGATTACTCGGCCAGGGGCACATCAGACTCTGAGCCGCCCTTAGGCTTTTCAACAGGCTGTTGTAGGGCTGGCACCATATCCATCACGCTTGTCGGTTCAGCCTGTTTATTGGCCACATAAGCCAGCGACAGGCTGGTGATAAAAAATAGTGTCGCGAGGACACCAGTCGTGCGAGTCAAAAATGAGGCTGCACCTTTACTGCCAAACATAGTACCGGAGGCACCACTACCGAAGGCAGCGCCAGCATCAGCACCCTTACCTTGCTGTATTAACACCAAGCCGACCAGGCTCACGGCAATTAACACATGCACGGCTAATAATATATTGTGTAGCAGCATTTTATCTCTTCCATCTGGTTTAGCCCGCCGCAGTACAAATGGCCAGGAAGTCTTCCACCTTGAGGGACGCACCCCCAATCAGACCACCATCGATGTCCTGCATAGCGAGTAGTTCTTTGGCATTTCCGGCATTCATACTGCCGCCATATTGAATACGTATTTTATCAGCCACGGCCTTATCATGGGCTGCCAGTTGACCACGAATAAAGGCATGAACATCCTGCGCCTGATCCGGGCTAGCTGTCTTGCCGGTACCGATGGCCCAAACCGGCTCATAAGCGATCACACCATCACCCAGGCTGGCAATACCGACTTCATCAATCACAGCCTTGATCTGACGAGCAACAACCTCTTCCGTCACAGCCTTTTCACGTTCATCCAGGGTCTCCCCGATACACAGGATCGGGATCAACCCAGCCTTGTGAGCAACAGCAAACTTCTGTGCCACCAAGGCATCATCTTCACCATACAGTGTGCGACGTTCAGAGTGACCAATGATGACATACTTGCAACTGAAGTCGAGTAACATGGCTGTCGAGATTTCACCCGTAAAGGCACCTTTGGCCTCTATACTCATATTTTGACCACCCCAGGCAATGGGGGTACCCGTAAGTTGCTCCGCCACATCGGGAATATAGATGTAAGGTGCACAAACCGCGACTTCAGCAACCTTGACGTTACCAATACCGGCCTTAAAACCATCCAATAAAGCCTTGTTATCGTCAAGGGAACCATTCATTTTCCAGTTGCCGACAATCAGTGGTTTACGCATTTTTTTCTACCTCACCCTTATATTCTTGGACTTGAAAATAGCGCGAAAGAATACCCTTGCAGCGGATAGAAATCAATGCACTAGTTGGAAAATCAGCCTGAAAATTATGATGTTATGTCAGGAAACCGCTTCTCGAACCACATCGGCCAGTTCTTGAGCCACAGACTGAACCATTTTACCATCCCGCCCTTCGACCATGACCCGAATAAGAGGTTCCGTGCCAGACGGTCGCAACAGAACGCGTCCAGTGTCATTTAAGCGTGCCTCAGCCTCAACCAGCGCTAACTTAACCTGTGGATGATCACAAACATTGATACGCTCAGTCATTTTGACATTAATCAAGATCTGCGGGTATTTGGACACACCCGCTAATAAATCACGCAAAGATTTTTCCTGTCTGACCATCGCGGCCAGTATCTGCAAGGCGGAGACTACTCCATCTCCCGTGGTGGTACGATCCAGACAGATAATATGCCCTGATGATTCACCACCCAGGATCCAACCCTTATCCTTAAGCATCTCCATCACATGGCGATCACCAACATTAGCACGACCAAAGGGAATACCCGCATCAGCCAGGGAATGTTCCAAGCCCAAATTGGTCATCAATGTGCCGACCACGCCACCATTCAAGGCGGCTTCAGCTTGGCGATCACGGGCAATAATATATAACAACTCATCACCATCAACGAGTTTTCCTTCATGATCAACCATAATCACACGGTCAGCATCACCATCAAGGGCTATACCCAGGCTGGCCTTTTCTTTAATAACAAGTTCCTGCAACATAGCAGGATGAGTTGAACCCACACCATCATTGATGTTCAAACCATTGGGCTGGTTACCGACCGTAATGACCTCAGCACCCAGCTCATTTAATACATTAGGCGCGACCCAGTACGCCGCACCATGGGCGCAATCAACGATGATCTTCAAACCTTTCAGACTAGTCGCATAAGGAATGGTACTTTTACAAAACTCAATATACCGGCCCTCTGCATCCTTAACCCGAACTGCCTTACCCAGGCGGGCTGAATCGTTACAAACCATTTCTTTTTCTAACTCAGCTTCAATAGCCTGCTCTACCTCATCAGGGAGCTTGGAACCATCCGCAGAAAAAAACTTGATACCATTATCATAATAAGGATTGTGTGAGGCACTGATAACAATACCAGCACACGCATGCAAGGTGCGAGTAATATAGGCGATGGCGGGTGTCGGCATGGGCCCCAACAAATAAACATCCAGACCCGCAGATGACAAGCCGGCTTCTAATGCCGACTCAAACATATAGCCAGAGATGCGCGTATCCTTACCGATAATAACTTTACCTCCACCCGTTCCAGCCAGAACCTTACCGGCTGCCCAGCCGAGTTTAAGCATGAATTCCGGTGTGATCGGGAAGGTTCCAACCTTACCCCGTATACCATCCGTTCCAAAATATTGTCGAGTCATCAAATTTTCCTTAGATATTAGGGGGCTAGCTGCATAGCTTGGCATATTTTTATTGCATCAACTGTCGCAGCAACATCATGTGTCCGAATAATAGATGCCCCATTACAGACGGCCAGTGTGGTAAGAGCAATACCACCATAAAGGCGATCATTCATCTCTTTGTTAAGTATATATCCAATTGTCGATTTACGTGAAAGACCCAGCAGGATCGGCAAACCTAACTCTAAAAATTGATCCAAATATTTAATCAGACTCAGGTTGTGTTCAGGTGTCTTACCAAAACCAAAACCGGGATCAAATATAATCTGTTCACGTTTGATCCCCGCATTAACACAGGCATCCAATCGCATCTTAAAAAAATTTTGTATGTCTTTTATTAAATCACTATATGCCGGTGACTGCTGCATAGTACGCGGTTCACCCTGCATATGCATCAAACAAACCGGAACCTCTAGTTCCGCTACCGTTTCTAACACACCTTCTGCCTGCAAAGCATAAACATCGTTAATTAAATTCGCACCCGCATGAACAGCATCACGCATAACCTGTGCCTTACTGGTATCGATGGAAATGGGAATATCTGACTCTTTACGAATAGCTTCAATCACCGGAATCACGCGAGCCAGTTCTTCTGCCTCATCAACAGTCTCAGCACCAGGCCGGGTGGATTCTCCACCAATATCAATCATCGCCGCCCCATCAGCAATCATTTTTCGAACCTGAACGAGTGCCGTATCCGTAGAGACGAATTGACCACCATCAGAAAATGAATCCGGTGTGACATTAAGAATACCCATAACACAGGGTTGCGCTAACTCAAGCGTCTCGCCAGCAGATGAATATTGAAGCGTCATGTCATTTTATGGTTTTAAATTTGTCTGAAGAGAAGAATACGCAAGCCAAATTAAAATCATGTATTTGATTGATCCAATAATTTAGGGGGCCTCTATAAATAGTAATTTTTTCGTGAAAGCAAGGAAGCACCGCGCACACGACTGCATGGATGCAGGAGATTGGATGAAGCAGGGAGCCAGAATCCTAGAACCGCAGTGTATATGACATACATGAGGACAAGGTGCCGTCCAGGTGTTCGAGCACGGCGCTGACGCCGCTATCGCGGACTTGTGCCCCTTGGGTGAAAAGTGCATTTATAGAGGTGCCTTTTAGTCAAGAATTAGACAAATGCCCCGCAGTAGCAGGGCATTATTTGTGTGGCAATTAAAACAATGACAAATTAATGTTCACTGGCAGGCTTACCCAAAGTACCTTCATTCTTGTCATCATCTGCTTTTTTAGCTGATGTTGAGCTGCTTCCACCACCATGTGGTTGCTCATCCCAGTCCTTTGGGGGACGAGGTGCATTGCCATCCATAATGTCCGCAATCTGATCCTTATCGATAGTCTCGTATTTGATCAAGGCATCAGCCATCATGTGCAGTCGATCCATTTTATCGGTAAGAATCTGATGGGCGCGCTGGTAGTTGCGATCAACAAAGGCGCGGATTTCTTCATCGATAACGTGAGAGGTCTCATCAGACACGTTCTTGTGCTGGGTAACAGAATGACCCAGGAAGACCTCACCCTCCTCTTCACTATAGGTCATGGGACCCAGACGATCCGACAGGCCCCACTTAGTTACCATGTTGCGAGATAACTCCGTCACGCGGTGAATATCATTCGAGGCACCGGTAGTGACCTGATCCTTACCAAAAATCAACTCTTCCGCAATACGGCCACCGAACAAACTGGATATCTGACTTTCCAGACGTTCCTTACTGTAGCTGTAACGATCCCCTTCCGGCAAAAACATGGTCACACCCAATGCACGACCACGCGGAATAATAGTGACCTTATAAACAGGATCGTGCGCCGGTACCGATAAACCAACAATGGCATGACCCGCTTCATGATAAGCAGTCAGTTTTTTCTCATCTTCGCTCATGACCATGGACTTGCGCTCCGATCCCATGAGGATCTTGTCCTTGGCCTTTTCAAACTCTTCCATATCCACCAGGCGTTTATCAGCTCGAGCCGCAAACAGGGCTGACTCATTCACCAAATTAGCGAGATCTGCGCCAGAGAAGCCAGGGGTACCACGGGCAATAATACGGGGTTCAACATTGTCTGAAATAGGCACCTTACGCATGTGAACCTTGAGGATCTGCTCCCGGCCACGCATATCGGGCAGTGGCACCACCACCTGACGGTCAAAACGACCTGGGCGCAACAGGGCGGGATCCAGTACATCGGGACGGTTGGTCGCGGCAATAACAATAACACCTTCATTGCCTTCGAAACCGTCCATTTCAACCAGCAATTGATTGAGGGTCTGTTCACGCTCGTCATGTCCACCACCGAGGCCAGCGCCACGATGACGACCGACGGCATCGATTTCATCGATAAAAATAATACAGGGCGCATGTTTCTTGGCCTGCTCGAACATATCACGCACACGGGATGCACCGACACCAACGAACATTTCAACGAAATCAGAACCAGAAATGGTAAAGAACGGCACTTTTGCTTCACCGGCAATGGCCTTGGCCAACAGTGTCTTACCCGTACCAGGAGAACCTACCATCAACACACCACTGGGGATCTTACCACCCAGCTTTTGAAACTTGCCCGGGTCACGCAGGAATTCAACCAACTCAGCCACTTCGTCCTTGGCTTCATCAACGCCAGCGACATCACTAAAGGTGATCTTGACCTGATCCTCGCCCAGCATACGGGCACGACTTTTACCGAAAGACATCGCACCTCGACCGCCGCCGCCGCCCTGCATCTGACGCATAAAGAAAATCCACAGACCGATAATAAGGAGGAAAGGAAACCAGGAAATAAAAATCTGGGTCCAGATAGACTGCTCCATCGGTTTGCCGACGATCTTGACCCCGTTTTTCATGAGATCGCCAATCATGGCCGTGTTATCTGTTTCAGGACTATAGGTCACAAAATGACTATTACTAATCGTAGTGCCGGTAATAGTGCGACCCTGGATCTGAACCTCGTTAACCTGACTTTGTTTCACACTCTCAATAAACTCGGAATACGCAATCTTGGTTTCCGATTTTTGTGTGCTCAGATTATTAAAGACAGACATGAGGATGACCGCGACAATCACCCACAAAATAATATTTTTGGTTAAATCGTTCAAAATAATCCCTCTACAACTCGGTGCGGCCTATCGGCTTTAATACTATTATAGTGCCTGCTTGCAAGCCTTGGCCAGTAAATAGACCTCTCGTGAACGAGGCCTCGATGCCTTAGGTTTTCTTACAGTAACACTCTTAAAATAACCACGCAATTCTCTTAAGTATTCATCAAACCCCTCACCCTGAAAAACCTTAACCAAAAATATCCCGTCACTATTAAGGGTTTTTCTGGCTAAATCCAGTGCAAGCTCGGCCAAATACATGGCACAAGGCTGATCCACAGCTTTCACTCCACTAATATTGGGTGCCATATCAGACATTACAAGGTCTGCCTTGTCATTTCCAATACATTGCAGCAATTGGTTAAGCACATCCTCCTCACGAAAATCCCCCAGAACAAATTCAACATCGGCTAAAGCATCCATGGGCAGAATATCGGTGGCCACCAGGCGGCCTTTTCCTTTCAAATACAAGCTGGCAATCTGGCTCCAGCCGCCTGGGGCGGCCCCCAAGTCAACAATGGTCATACCCGGTCGTAACAAATGATCCTTTTCTTCAATTTCCAGCAATTTATAGACCGCACGGGAACGATATCCCTCCTTTTGCGCCTTCTTTACATAGAAATCGTCAAAATGTTCCTTTAACCAATTTTTACTTTGTTTTGAACGTGCCATGAAGTGGTATAATCCGCAGCCTGAATAGAGGTTATTTTATGCCATTGAACGAGAAACAAAAACGCCATTTACGCGGCTTACTGCATCAACGCAAACCTGTGATCATCATAGGTGGGGCTGGCCTGACAGAAAATGTCATGCTAGAGCTCGAAAGCACCCTGGCCCACCACGAACTCATCAAAGTAAAAATCAATGCCGATGACAAAGCCGCACGCCGTGCCATAATCGAAAAAATCTGTGCACAAACCAAAAGTGAACTGATCCAAACCATCGGCCATACGGCCTCGTTTTATCGCCCTGCCGACGAGCCAGTGATCACCTTGCCTAAAAAATAGTCTCTTTCACCACGAAGTCTCGACGACACGAAGGTTAAACATAATTATCTTCTTTGTATCTTCGAAACTTCGTGGTTAATGTTTTTCATCGGATAAACCGAATACGACCAGCACCAGCCCGGCCAAACTGTTAAACATAAACAGAAGAGAGGATACGCCATGCAAGCGGCCAAATTGTTTTGCCACCTCACCCTGTAAACCTGCGGCTTTCAATTCGACCATCATGGGTTGCAGAATGAATTGTCCAATAACAACAAACAGCAGCATGATGATTAATGCCCATACCCGCCATTGCATCCAGTTAGACAAACCACTTCGATACAGCATGCTGGCCAATAACAGGGCACCGCTGACCAAGCCGATGTAACTCATAATCGTAAAAAGTTGCCCAGCAACATCACCCGCAAGTTGCCGATCCAACATTTTGAACAACACCGGCACCACCACATAACCCAGCATCCACATCCCCCCTACCCACAGGGTCAATAAAATACGGTCTGATATCTGGTTCATGGTTTTAGTTCTTCCCGGAATGTATAAATACAAAAAATTTACTACGAAGGCACGAAGTTTATGAATAATAAAATAAAGGTCTTCTTCATAACTTCAAGTCTTCGTGATGAAAAAAAATTCCGTTAAATATACTTAACCGAAACGATCTCGTACTCACGCACACCACCCGGTGCATTAACATCAATCTCATCACCTTCATTCTTGCCTATCAAGGCACGGGCAATCGGTGATGACACCGCAATACGGCTTTGTTTGATGTCGGCTTCCAGGTCACCGACGATTTGGTAAGTCACGTCCTTGTCCTCACCGATATCAAATAAACCTACGGTGGCACCAAAAACAATCCTGCTGCCCGCATTGGCTCCGACAAGCTTAATATCAATGATCTCAGCATTAGAAACCACGGACTCCAGTTCCTGAATACGGCCTTCCATAAAACTCTGTTGTTCACGAGCCGCATGGTATTCAGCATTTTCTTTCAGATCGCCATGTTCACGCGCCGTCGCAATCGCTTGTACAACTTTAGGGCGTTGTACACTCTTCAGGTCTTTTAACTCTTCTTTCAATCTTTCAGCGCCTGCTGCTGTCATTGGCGGTCTGCTGCTCATACCAATATCTCCTTATGTAAATCCTGTAAACGGTTCACTTTACTCATATCTTTTTCTTTCAATGCAATACATATCGCCTCGCCCCCAGCCAGTGTGGTGGTATAGGCCACCTTATGCTGAAGTGCATTACGTCGAATAGTATAAGAATCAGCAATGGCTTGCCGACCTTCTGTTGTATTTACAATGAGACTAATCTCATCATTCTTAATCATATCCACAATATGTGGTCGACCTTCCGTCACCTTATTCACAACCTCATTCGACACACCGGCCTTGCTAAGAATAGCGGCCGTACCGCGGGTTGCAACAATTGTAAAACCCGTATCCACTAAACCCTGTGCAACGGAAGCAATGCCCGGTCTATCTGCTTCTCTTACACTGAGAAACACCTTACCACTCTCAGGCAGGGCCGACCCTGCGGCGATTTGTGCTTTCGCAAAGGCTTCACCAAAACTTCGACCGACCCCCATCACTTCACCGGTTGATTTCATTTCCGGCCCAAGCAAAGGATCCACACCAGGGAATTTAATAAACGGAAAAACAGCCTCTTTAACCGAATAATATTCTGGAATGACCTCTTTCGTACATTTTTGCTGTTTGAGTGTTTTGCCCACCATGCAACGCGCGGCTATTTTGGCCAGTGGCAAACTAGTGGCTTTGGAAACAAACGGCACCGTACGTGAAGCACGGGGATTCACTTCCAGCACATAGACCGTATCACCCTGCACCGCAAACTGGGCATTCATCAAACCGATAACCTTCAATCCTTTGGCCATTTTGATCATTTGCTCACGCATATTGTCCTGCACGGCCTTTGATAAATTATAGGGCGGCAAGGAACAAGCCGAGTCCCCAGAATGTACACCCGCCTGTTCAATATGCTGCATAATAGCGCCAATAACCACATCCTGTCCGTCGCAAATGGCATCCACATCCACTTCAATCGCGTCATCAAGGAAACGATCCAACAACACAGGTGACTCATTGGATACTTTGACCGCATAGGTCATGTAGCGTTCCAGCTCTTCTTCATCAAAGACAATCTCCATAGCACGACCACCCAATACATACGAGGGGCGTACCACCAGAGGATAACCAATCTCGGCCGCGAGTCTAACCGCATCTTTTTCATTACGGGCGGTACGATTAGGCGGTTGCTTCAAACCTAGATCATTTAATAATTGCTGGAAACGCTCACGATCTTCAGCCAAATCAATAGAATCAGGCGAAGTGCCTATAATAGGCGCACCGGCCGCTTCCAAATCACGCGCCAGTTTTAAGGGTGTCTGACCACCATACTGCACAATGATGCCCTTGGGTTTTTCCAGATCCACCAGTTCCAACACATCTTCCAGTGTCAGGGATTCGAAATAGAGTCGGTCAGAGGTATCGTAATCTGTCGAAACAGTTTCCGGATTACAATTAACCATAATGGTTTCATAACCGTCTTCTCGCAGAGCCAAAGCCGCATGCACGCAGCAGTAATCAAACTCAATACCCTGACCAATACGGTTCGGCCCGCCACCCAACACCATGATCTTATCTTTGTTGCTGGGGTTAGCTTCACATTCCTCTTCGTAAGTGGAATACATATAGGCTGTGCTAGTAGCAAACTCAGCGGCACAGGTATCTACCCGTTTATAAACAGGACGTACCCCCGCAGTATGACGATGCTTGCGAAATTCAGTTTCAGTGATGCCCAGTAATTTGGCCAGACGTCGATCAGAAAAACCCTTACGTTTGAGTGAACGAAGGCGATAAGTATCCATAGCCTTCATGCCCTGCGCCTTAACCTCGGCTTCTAGCTTAATGAGCTCTTCAATCTGAACCAGGAACCACGGGTCGATGCTGGTCAAAGCAAAAATGTCTTCAACACTCAAGCCGGCACGAAAGGCATCCGCCACATACCAGATACGATTAGCACCCGGCACCGTCAATTCACGACGCAAGATGTCCATGGCATCATCACGCGACAAATCCAGTATCTCATCAAAACCATCAACCCCCGTTTCAAGGCCACGCAAAGCCTTTTGCAGAGATTCCTGCTGAGTGCGACCAATGGCCATCACCTCACCAACTGATTTCATTTGTGTCGTTAGACGAGCATCGGCCTTGGGAAACTTTTCAAAGGTAAAACGCGGTATCTTGGTGACCACATAATCGATACTCGGCTCAAAGGAGGCCGGTGTCGCCCCACCCGTGATCTCGTTTTGTAATTCATCCAGGGTATAACCCACGGCCAGTTTGGCCGCCACCTTGGCAATGGGGAAACCGGTGGCCTTGGAAGCCAGCGCCGAAGAGCGAGACACGCGCGGATTCATTTCAATAATGATCATACGACCATCGACTGGATTGATGGCAAACTGCACGTTAGAACCACCGGTATCAACACCGACCTCACGCAACACCGCCAGAGAGGCATCCCGCATGATCTGGTATTCTTTGTCCGTCAGAGTCTGTGCCGGGGCCACAGTGATCGAGTCACCCGTGTGCACACCCATGGGATCAAAATTCTCAATCGAACAAATAATGATACAGTTATCTTTATGATCCCGCACCACTTCCATTTCATATTCTTTCCAGCCAAGGGCCGACTCTTCTATCAGCAGCTCATTGGTCGGTGATAGATCCAGACCGCGTTCACAGATCTCCGTGAACTCTTCTTTGTTATAGGCAATACCACCACCACTGCCGCCCATAGTAAAGGAAGGACGAATAACCGTCGGAAAGCCAACGGTCGCCTGTACCTGCAAGGCCTCTTCCATGCTGTGGGCCACGGCGGCCTTGGGCATATCCAAACCGATCTTTTGCATGGCCGTGCGGAAGAGATCGCGATCCTCCGCCTTATTAATGGCCTCTTTGCTGGCACCGATCATCTCGACAGCGTGTTTTTTCAGCACACCGACCCGATCCAGATCCAGGGCACAGTTAAGGGCGGTCTGCCCACCCATAGTCGGTAACAAGGCATCCGGTTTTTCTTTCTCGATGATCTTTTCCACCACCTGCCAGGTAATGGGCTCGATATAAGTCGCATCGGCCATCTCCGGGTCGGTCATAATGGTCGCCGGATTGGAGTTCACCAGGATGATCCGGTAACCCTCTTCCCGTAGCGCCTTACAAGCCTGGGCACCGGAATAATCAAACTCACAGGCCTGACCGATAACAATCGGCCCTGCACCAATGATAAGAATGGATTTTATGTCTGTTCTTTTTGGCATAACTTTTTTAACCGCCAAGACGCCGAGGACGCCAGTTTTTTCAAATTTAGCTTACTTAATTAAATTACCCTAATCGGGAATTCCTGTTTTGCCATTCCACTAAAGAAACCAAAAATTATTTTTCTTAGCACTATGGCAATTCATCTCTTCTGCTTTTCAATCAAATCAATAAAATGGTCAAATAATGGTGCTACATCGCGCGGACCGGGACTGGCTTCCGGGTGTCCCTGGAAACTGAAGGCCGGGATATCGGTTCGTTCCACACCTTGCAGCGACCCATCAAACAGAGAACGATGCGTTGCTTGCAACATCTTCGGCAAGCTTGCTTCATCGACGGCAAAGCCATGGTTCTGACTGGTGATCATGACACGCTGAGTCTTTTCATCCTGTACCGGATGATTGGCACCATGATGACCAAATTTCATTTTAAGGGTCTTCGCACCACTGGCCAGAGATAGAATCTGATGACCCAGACAAATACCAAACATTGGCACCTTGCCAGACAAATCCTGCACCGCCTTAATAGCATAATCACAGGGCTCGGGATCACCTGGGCCATTGGAAAGAAACACGCCATCAGGTTTGAGCTTCATCACCTCTTCGGCCGGTGTCTGGGCCGGGACAATCGTTAGACGACAACCCCGATCCACCAACATACGAAGAATATTGCGCTTTACACCAAAATCGTAGGCCACCACATGGTGAGGCAGTTTAGTTTCAATGGGATGAGGTGCCTCAGGCAATCCACCTTCCAGTGTCCAGCTCCCCTGCGCCCACTCATAGGGCTGGTGAGTCGTCACTTCCTTCGCCAAATCCATGCCCTTCAGGCCGGAAAAACCTCTAGCCGCTTCAATGGCCGCATTTTCATCCAACTGGTCACCGGCCATAATACAACCACTCTGAGCGCCCTTTTCCCGCAAGATACGAGTCAGTTTGCGGGTATCGATATCGGCAATGGCCACGACCTTGCGGCGTAGCAAATAATCCGGCAGGGATTCTTTGCTGCGCCAATTACTGGCGATCAACGGCACATCCCGCACCACCAGCCCGCTGGCAAACAGACCCGTGGCTTCTTCATCTTCCGGGTTGGTACCAACATTACCGATATGGGGGTAGGTTAGAGTGACAATCTGCCGGGCATAAGATGGATCCGTGAGGATTTCCTGATAACCGGTCATGGCGGTATTAAATACCACTTCGCCCACTGTCTGACCATCGATACCAATGGATTCACCGTGGAATAGGCTGCCATCTTCCAATGCTAACAGTGCCGGTTTTCTCAAGGTATTCTCCCATTGTACACGTGCAAAAACGGGAGGCACCCAGTTGGAGGCCTCCCGCACGAAAATTCATAGTCGGAAATGTGTTCAGACCAGAGAGATTGTACCGAAAATCAGCTTTTGTCGCTAGGGTTCCTTAGCAATGAATCCAGATCAATCTCTTAAGGGCACAAGTCCGCGATAGCGGCGTCAGCACGGTGCTCGAACATCTGGACGGCACCTTGTCCTCACGTATGCCATATCACTGCTATCCCATTAATAAGCTAAAAAATCTTGTATCTACCTGGCACATAAAGGCTTGAGGAGGTTGAAATGAGTATGAGACATAAAAAGTGCTCGTAAAACACCCTTTACCACAAAGGTCGCAAAGAAGCGCAAAGAAAAAATAAATCAGGCATTTCATAAAAATGAGCTCTTAAATACTTCGGATAAGCCCTAATTTCCCTCTAATATAGAAAAAATTAACGTTGCGATCCTTTGCGCCCTTTGCGCCCTTTGCGGTTTAGATCTTTAAATAGAAGCGCCCTTAATAACAGCTCATTCCGGAAAATGGAGAAATAACGGGAGGAAGGCCACATTGCTAATAAATTTCAAGCCAGCAAAAAACGGTTAATCCCAGGCCATCGGCTAAATTTACAAGAATCAGCTCACCAGTAGGTCTGTCTGAACCTGTAAATGAGGTACAAAAATCACCCCCGCTGGAGATCCCCTTCCCCGTTACCTAACATCCCAATCTCTTCCGGCTTTACCCATTGCCATCAAGAGCAAACAGAACAGAATGCTATCCCTGAATCCAGGCATAAAGTTAAAGGCTCGTAGTGCACGCTGTATCCCGACTACGATACAAAATCAAAACCACAAAACAGAAAAGCCCCGTGTATCAACGATACACGGGGCCAGCCAAATCTAATGCTTAAACAAAACGGGCCTTAAGAATTATCGAGACCGTTGCAATTAGAATCTGTGTCATCACCCCGCACTTCCTTTTCATCGGGGTTAACAAGAAAGACATAATCATCACAATCACGAGCACGCTCCCAATCCTGACTGTAATGCCGATCACCATCCTCGTCATCACCCGCACTGTAAAGTACGGGTAAATAAGCACCGGTATCGGTACCTGCTCCCGTAAAACTAATATAAAATATTTTCTCGAATTCCGTCGGATTATTTATTTGTGGGAAATAAGCAGCAGGATCAGTACTATTTGGGTCAAGAACAGTGGTATAAAGTTCTAATCCTTCAACATCATACAATGTGCCCGTAAGACTAAGGCCCGCATCTAATCGTACAATCTCTACATAACGGGCTGAATAGGCCGGTACGGTGACCTTAAAATAATCGATATCATCTGCCGGGGCAATGGTTCGGGTATTGGCGAGATATGTATCCTTTCGCCAGATGATCTCGAAAGGGTCTCCCAGTGTTTCGTACATAACGACAGCAGTGCCTGTATCATTATCCGACACGCCTTCAACAACAGTACCCAGAGGCCAATCTGTCCCTGAGCAGTCTTGATCACCATTACCGGCTGTTTCTATTTGATATGGGAAAATAAGAGGGTTGGCATCGTCACAATCATGATAAGTAGAATAACCGTCTCCATCCGCATCCACCAATACCCTGGCACCCAGTTCATAATAACTGACACCATTATCACTATAATTCTGCATTCTGATGTAAAAGGTGCCACTTGCTGTTGGCGTATACTGGATATTGCTATCGTAATTAATCCAGTCCTGGGCACCATCCAGCCGAAGACCTGGCTCTGTGCCCGCCAGTTCAATACCCGAAGCATTACGCAGCGTCATCATAGTATCGCAGGTTGCACACAATTTACTGGCTGAAAACTCATACGCAGTATCGGCAATCAGCTCAACTTTGATCCAGTCAACATCCGCCGCAGGCCAAAGTGAACGCTCCTGTACTTCCCCTATAGTAATTAGACTTGCGGTCAGACGGGTATCATCACGGGTATCACCTTCGTCAACTATCGCATCAAAACTATCCTCCCTCTCGGGGGGCGAAAAAGCTTGCAAGGGCGGTGCATTGTCTGGCCTGGGTGGCTTTAAATCAAGTGGGGGGGCATCATCAATCGGCCCCTGCACCGGGGGTTTATTATCTGGTGGTGTATCATCAGCTGGAGGTTTACTAGCTGGAGGTGTCACAGGTGCTGGCGCAGCACTATCACCACCACCACAGGCACCCAAAGCAAGTGACATGACCATTAAACTAATGATCATCCACTGACTGTGTTTATTTTTTATTCCTGTATTCATAACTGTTCCCTCTTAATTAATTCACTTATTTCATATTTCAGATGACTGAGTCTCTGACGTAAAGGCGGGAAAAATACTTGTATGGCGAAACACGATAAAAGCCAATGGCCTTTCTGCACCCCATATACTGCTGACTCCCTAATACAGCTTGCTTACTTAAGGGGCATATTAACCCTAACCACCCGAACTGACAACCATTAAACCATATATTAAATGCGGATTAAATACTGCAAGAATATATTTTTAGAAGCAATGACAAAACCGTCAGGCAAGAACGGTAAATAAGCTCTTAAAATAAAATAACCTGCTCCACCCAGTTTTATGCGAGCCCCATCACATCCTGCATATCAAACACCCCCATCTTGTGTCGTGGGAAACGCCCTGTTGGAGGCCTCTTGCTCAAAAAGTCATAGAAAGTCATAGCTTGAAACTGTGTTCAAACCGGTGGGGTGTTCCGAAAATCAGCTTTTTCTGCCAGCGTTCCCTAAATCGACAAAATGGGGAAATGAGTGGGAATACTCATATTTGTGATAAACTTCACACTTTCAAAACCGTTTAATTCCAGGCCATAAACTAAAGCTACAATGATTGGCCCAGCAAAGATCTGTGCAAACCTGTAAATCTGAGACAAAAGACGCTTCCTGCTGGAGATAATCTTCCCCACCACCTGTATCCCAATCTCTTCCCATTTTACGAATCATTATCACTGCCGAGCAGAACTAAATGCTGCCCCTGAATCCAACCATAACGTTAAAGATTCGTGTTACACGCGGATCCAGGCAACGATGCAAAGTTCAAGCCGTAAAATAGAAAAGCCCCGTGTATCTACGATACACGGGGCTAGCTAAATCTAATGCTTAAGCAAAACGGACCTTAAGAATCATCGTCGCCATTGCAATTAGAATCAATGCCGTCACCCAAGACTTCCGTAGCATCAGGGTGAATCGCCGCATCGCCATCATTACAGTCACGAGCGCCCACCCAATCCTGATTGTAGTATTGATCACCGTCCCCGTCCGTGCCTACACTGTAAAGTACGGGTAAATAAGCACCGGTCGTTGCTGCCGTAAAGCTAATATAAAATTCTTTAGGGCTTCCATTCGCATTTTCCATTATTGGGATATAGCCGGCATCATTTGGGGCAAGAAGATCACTATAGAGTACTGTCGTACCATCAGAATCATACAATGTGCCCGTAAGACTAAAACCCGAATCTAATTGTACAAGCTCGACATAACTGGCCGAATAGGCTGGTACCGTGACCTTGAAATAATCGACATCATTCGCCGGGGCAATGGTTCGGGTATTTTTGAGATATGTCTGCCCTTGCCAGATTATCTCAAAAGGGTCTCCCTTTGTTTCGTGCATATCGACGGCTTCAGCCACAGTACCATCCGATCCTGCGCTATCGGCATCATCACCCAGAGGCCAATCCGTCCATGAGCAGTTTTGATCGACACCATCACCGGCTGTTTCTGTTTGATATGGGAAAATAGCAGCATCGGTATCATCACAGTCATGGTAAGCCGAATAAAGATCACCATCTCCATTCACCAGCTCTCTGGCACTCAGCTCATAAGAAGCAACACCAACTCCAAACTCATCATCACTCCTCACTTCGATATAAAAAATGCCACCAACAGCTGAATAATACTGGATGTTGCTATCGTATCCAATCCAATCCCCGTTGGACATTACAAGCGTAATTGACTGACCAACACCATTATCTCGATACAAAGACATATGAGTGTCACAAGTGGCGCACAATTTACTGGCTGAAAACTCATACACAATGTTGGCAACCAGATCAATTTTGATCCAGTCAACATCCCCCGCAGGCCAAAGTGAACGTACCTGTGTTTCCGCTTCTCCCCCAACCACAATTGGCTTTGCCCTGGACTTAACATTATCGTCCAAGCTACCCTCATAATCATCCTGCACTGCGGGGTAAACAAACTCAGTCAACGGTGGCGGTGGGCGGCGGTGGCTCAGCGGGCGTACCACCACCACAGGCACCCAAAGCAAGTGACATGACCATTAAAGCAATGATCACCCACTGACTATGTCTATTTTTCATCCCCGTTTTCATGACTGTTCCCCCTTAATATATAATTCACTTTCTTCATATTTAGGTGATTGAATTTCTGACGTAAAGGCAGGAAAAATACTTGTATGGCGAAACACGATAAAAGCCAATGGCCTTTCTGCACCTCATTAATATTTCCCCCTCTCATCAAATACAGCTCATTTACTTCAAGGTCATAGTAACCCGAGCCAGCCGGGCTGACAATTATTTTGCCATATATTTAGCATGGATTAAATATCAACCAACTCAAAGATAGATTTTTTGGAGAAAATGACGGAACCGTCAAGCAAGAGTGGGGGGCTAGCCCATTAAAATATATAAAGATTAATAAGGAAAATAAGCTAATCTGACTAATATTAAGCCAGTCCCAACACATCCTGCATATCAAACAGGCCAGTCTCGTGTTGCATGAGCCAATCGGCGGCACGCACAGCCCCTTTGGCAAAGGTCATGCGTGACGATGCCTTATGGGTGATCTCGACCCGTTCTCCGATATCGGCAAACATGACCGTATGCTCACCAACAATGTCACCGGCGCGAATGGTTTCAAAACCAATGGTCTTGCGATCCCGTTCACCGGTATTGCCTTCACGCCCATATACGGCACAGTCTTTCAAGTCACGACCCAGGGCATTGGCTACGACTTCGCCCATTTTCAAGGCGGTGCCGGATGGGGCATCCACTTTATGACGGTGATGGGCTTCAATGATTTCGATATCGGTATAGTCACCCATGACACGGGCGGCCATGTCGAGCAGTTTCAGACAGAGGTTCACACCCACACTCATATTAGGAGCAAATACCACGGCGATTTCTTTTGCCGCATCACTGATTTGTCGTTTCTGTTCATCCGTAAAACCAGTAGTGCCGATAACGATCTTTTTACCTGCCTTGCGGCAAATTTCAAGATTGTCCAGGGTAACTTCCGGGCGGGTGAAGTCAATCAGCACATCAAAATTGCCCGTGACAGAACCAATATCATCAACAACATTGATATCCAGCTTGCCAATCCCGGCAAGCTCACCAGCATCAAGCCCGATCATCGAGCTACCGCTACGTTCAATGGCTGCAGCAACCGTCGTGGATTCATGCTGTTGTATTGCTTCGAAAAGGATACGGCCCATACGGCCTGCTGCACCGGTGATTGCTATTTTTGTCATTTTTATAACCTAAAAATAATGATTAACCAGCAAGTCTCCAAAAAAAAGATAAAGAGAGACAGGTTTCACTCATTCCCACACTCTGCGTGGAAATACATACCAACGCACATTTTAATATCGACACAACTAAACCAACACCTTGCTCACGTTTCGTATGTGTTACCACGCGGAGCGCTGTCTCTTGATCACAAGTTATTCAGAGCGGGCTTTCATTATGCCTGTCTCTTTTGTTTCTATCTTTTGCGCCATTAACGCCCTTTGCCGTTAAAAATTTAAAAATTAGGACTTCATATCTTCAAAAAATTTCTTAACCCCATCCAGCCAGGATGAAGCACGGGGGCTATGATGCACGCTATCTTTCTCCATGGACTTGCCCAGCTCTTCGAGTAATTCTTTTTGTTTCTTAGTGAGCTGCACGGGTGTCTCGACATCAACCTTACATAATAAATCACCCGTACCACCGCCACGAGGAGATTTCACACCCTTACCACGCAAACGAAACATCTTGCCCGACTGAGTTTCCGCTGGCACCTTGAGTTTGACACGACCAGCAAGGGTGGGGACTTCTAGTTCGCCCCCCAAACCGGCAGTGACAAAGCTAATCGGCACTTCACAAAAAAGATCATTGCCTTCACGGGTAAAAATCGTATGTGGGCGCACATTCATGTGTACATAAAGGTCACCTGATGGACCACCGTTTTGGCCTCCCTCACCCTCGCCTGAGAGACGAATCCGATCGCCTGTATCAACACCAGACGGAACTTTGACCGACAGGGTTTTGTGTTTTTCAACCTGTCCCTGACCACGGCACTGGGTACAGGGATTATCGATCATTTTGCCATTGCCATGACAACGGGGGCAGGTTTGTTGCAAGGAAAAAAACCCCTGCTGCATCCGCACCTGACCGTGACCACCACACGTACTACAAGTCGTAGGACTGGTGCCTTTTTTGGCGCCGGTCCCACCACAACCATCACAACTAACGTGGGTGGGAATGCGAATACTGACCGTGGTGCCCCCCACGGCCTCTTCCAGATCCAATTCCAAATTATAACGCAGATCGGCACCGCGGTAGACTCGCTGGCCACCGCCTTCTCCTCCAAAGATGTCACCAAACACATCACCGAAGACATCAGAGAAGCTCGCACCACCAGTCCCCCCCATACCGGCACCAGGATTAACACCGGCATGTCCAAATTGATCATAGGCGGCCCGTTTTTGAGCATCACTCAAAATATCATAGGCTTCTTTGGCTTCTTTAAATTTTTCTTCGGCCTCCGGATTATCGGCATTACGGTCAGGATGAAACTTCATGGCTTTCCGTTTGAAAGCTTTTTTGGTCTCAGCCTCAGTGGCGTTTTTGCTTATCCCAAGGACTTCGTAGTAGTCGCGTTTGTCGGCCATATTGCATTTTCAACTTTTTTTATCCGCAATAAAATTGCTATCGCGTTTATTTATATTCCGTACACACAAATGACAGGTGTGCCATAAACACGCCTGTCATTCATTACTTTGACTGCAATAAGCAGTCCGATAATGTGTTGTTATTTTTTACTCTCGTCCACTTCCTCGAACTCGGCATCGACCACATTATCATCGGCGGCTGACTGCTGCTTACTACCTGCATCACCGGCTGGCGCACCTTGTTGTTCAGCACCCTTTTCGGCATACAGGCGTTCGGCCATTTTACCGGATGCGTCCGTCAGAGCCTTGGTCTTGGCTTCGATCTGTTCCAGATCTTCACCCTTAGTAGCTTCTTCCAGCTCCTTGATGGCCGCTTCAATACTGGTTTTTTCACCATCTTCCAGCTTGTCATCACCCAATTCCGCCATGGATTTTTTCGTCGCATGGATCAGACCATCGGCCTGGTTACGGGCATTGACCAGTTCGTGGAATTTCTTGTCCTCGGCCACATGGGCTTCGGCATCCTTGACCATATTATCGATCTCTGCATCCGACAAACCACTGGATGCTTTAATGATAATGGATTGCTCCTTACCGGTTGCCTTGTCTTTGGCAGACACATTGAGGATACCGTTAGCATCAATATCAAAGGTCACTTCAACCTGTGGCACACCACGTGGAGCAGGTGGAATGTCAGACAGATCAAATCGACCCAGAGATTTATTGGCATCGGAACGTTCACGTTCACCCTGGAGGACGTGCACCGTCACCGCAGTCTGGTTATCATCGGCCGTAGAAAACACCTGATTGGCCTTGGTCGGAACAGTGGTGTTCTTTTCAATCAGCTTGGTCATCACACCGCCCATGGTTTCGATACCCAGTGACAGTGGCGTAACATCGAGCAATAACACATCTTTAACGTCACCACCAAGAACACCCCCCTGAATCGAGGCACCCACCGCCACGGCTTCATCCGGGTTAACATCCTTACGGGGTTCTTTACCAAAGAAGGCCTGTACCGCTTCCTGTACCTTGGGCATACGAATCTGACCACCCACCAAAATGATATCATCAATATCAGAGGCTGAAAGACCCGCGTCCTTCAAAGCTATCTTACAAGGCGCGATGGTACGGGCGATCAGATCTTCAACCAGAGACTCCAGTTTGGAGCGAGTCACTTTAATGTTCAGATGCTTTGGACCTGAGGCATCGGCGGTCACATAAGGCAAGTTCACATCAGTCTGCTGTGAAGAAGACAATTCAATCTTGGCCTTTTCAGCCGCTTCTTTCAAACGTTGCAGGGCCAGGGGATCACCCTTCAGGTCAATACCCTGCTCTTTCTTAAATTCTTCTGCCAGATAATCAATCAGGCGCATATCGAAATCTTCACCACCGAGGAAAGTGTCACCATTAGTAGACAACACTTCAATCTGATGTTCGCCATCAATATCAGCGATTTCAATAATAGAAACGTCAAAGGTACCGCCACCCAGATCATAGACAGCAACCTTGCGATCACCTTCTTTCTTATCCATACCAAAGGCCAGCGCCGCAGCCGTTGGCTCATTGATAATACGTTTAACATCAAGACCTGCGATTTTACCCGCATCTTTTGTTGCCTGACGCTGGGAGTCATTAAAATAGGCTGGTACGGTAATCACTGCTTCCGTGACTTCTTCACCCAGGTAATCCTCGGCGGTCTTTTTCATTTTCTGCAAGACGCGAGCAGAAATTTCCGGAGCAGCCATTTTCTTTTCCTGAGCCTCTACCCAGGCATCACCATTGTCGGCCTTAATAATCTTATAAGGCACCATATCAATATCTTTCTGAACTTCGGCATCGGTGAACTTACGTCCAATCAGGCGCTTAACGGCAAACAAGGTATTGGTCGGATTAGTGACCGCCTGACGCTTGGCAGATTGCCCTACCAGGACATCATCAGCAGAAAATGCCACGATTGAAGGGGTCGTCCGATCCCCTTCGCTGTTTTCAATGACCTTGGGTGAACCATTCTCCATCACGGCCACACAAGAGTTAGTCGTACCCAAATCTATTCCGATAATCTTGCCCATCGTCTTATTTCTCCAGTTAATTTGTTCAATTCTGCTTTAAATTTAAAAAAGCTTTACTGCTTCACTACATGGGGTTTATGCCCGGTAGTTCAAGCCTGTTCGTCCAGATTCGACCCATTTTCATCCGAGGCAGCCACGCTGCCGGCCTTGGAAACCACGACCATGGCCGGACGGATCAATCGATCGTTCAGGGTATACCCTTTTTGCATCACATTAATAACCGTGTTGGGGGCCTTGTCAGGCGCATCCAACATCGATATAGCCTGATGATGTTCCGGGTTAAAAGGTTCGTCCAACGGGTTAACGTCTTTGATGGCAAATTTTTCCATCGCAGACACCAGCATCTTATACGTCAACTCAGTCCCTTCCACGATACTGGTCAAATCAGCATTTTCAGCCTGGGCGACCGACAGTCCCATTTCAAGGCTATCTCGCACGGCCAGCAATTCCTGGGCAAAGCGCTCCAGGGCATACTTATGAGCATTTTCCAGTTCACGTTCAGTACGGCGACGCAGGTTGTCCATTTCAGCCTTGACGCGCAACAACTGATCCCAATTTTCCTGCGCCTTGACCTCGGCCTCGACCAGTTTAGCGGCCAAACCCTCATCGGCGGCTTGTTCGGCTTCAATCTCGACCTGTTCCGCACTGGTGTTGATGAGCTGATCGGCGTTTTCTTCTGCTATATCTGTTTCTTTATCACTCATTTACCTCTCCATACTGGGCACTTTGTCGTTAAAAACGCCCATCCCCCTAAATCAAGAAATATACGCTATACGCTTATATAGGGATGATTATTTTGAGCTCAAGGCCGAACTCAATAATTTTGCCGTTACATCGACTATCGATATGACCCGGTCATAAGCCATACGGGTTGGACCAATCACACCCAATACCCCAACGATCCGATCCCCTACTTTATAGGGTGATGTCACCACTGAACAGTCATCAAGAACCGAGTAACCGGATTCCTCACCGATAAAAATCTGCATATCATCGGTGTGAATGGATTTATCAAGCAGCTGTAACAAATCATTTTTGGTCGTAAATGCCTCAAACAACTGGCGTAGTTTATCGACATTGCCCATCTCAGCATAGCCCATGAGGTTAATCTCTCCGGCCATAATATAATCACTGTTCTGTTTTTCCTCCAGCACCTGATCGGCCACATTCATCGCGGTCGCCATCAACTGGTTCATATCTTCACGGGCCTCTTGCATGCTACCAAGCAGCATATCGCGAATTGTGTTCAAATCCTGACCGGCATATTCCTGTGTCAGAAAATTGGCCGCCTGTTGTAACTCTGAGGGACGATAGACCCGATCAGTATGAATCACTTTATTATGAACTTCCCGTTCATTCACCACCAAAACCACCAGTACTTGCTGACCCGTCAGTGGCAGAAACTCAATTTGCCGCAAAGTCATATGTTCACGGCGAGGAATCATCACTACCCCGGCCATCTGGGTAACACTCGATAACAATGATGATGTCTTACCGAGCACATCGGCTGGTGAATCAGATTGCAACTCCAGTTTAAGTTTTTCTATTAAATTTTGACGTAAGGGTTTGACAGTCACCAGATTATCCACAAACAGACGATAACCCTGTACCGTCGGCACCCGCCCCGCCGACGTATGCGGTGAAATGATCAGGCCCATGTCTTCCAGATCCGACATAATATTCCGAATAGTGGCCGGACTGACCTGTATAGCACTGTCTTTGGCCAAGGTACGTGAGCCAATAGGCTGACCTTCCCTTATGTAGCGTTCAATCAAAACCTTGAGCAAGTTCTGTGCACGATCATCGAGTATGGATGGATTTTTGGACAAAATAATTTAACCCGCTTGTTAGTAACCAATACACCAAGTCTATGATGTTGTAGTCATAAGAATTTAGCACTCTATGAACCAGAGTGCTAAGGGAAGTAGTCATTTATTTAGCAAATTGACAAGATTAGTGGTGCCCTACGTAGCTTTGGCCCTGTCTCATGTGCTAACTTTGCGACAAATAATCAGAATAAATCAAATATGGCATGCGAATTCCCGACAATTGGATTAATTGGTAAGTATGGTGATCCCAGTGTCGGTGAGACACTACTGCAAATCAGCAGATACCTGGAGAAACATGAATGCAGTGTCATGTTGGAAGCTGAAACGGCTTCAATGGTTTCCCATCAACACCTGCCAACGGCCTCTCTGGAAAAAATTGGCCAACAATGTGATCTGGCCATTATCGTCGGAGGTGATGGCACCCTGTTAAATGCTGCCCGCAACCTCATCGATTTCAATGTACCAATTCTAGGTATCAATCTTGGCCGACTCGGTTTTCTGGTGGATATCTCGCCCGATGACTTAGTTCAGCGATTGGATGATATTTTCGCTGGCAAATACGAAGAAGAACATCGCATCCTATTGAATGCCGTGGTACACCACAAAGATGGCCGCACCAGCGAGAGCAATGCCTTCAATGATGTGGTCGTCCACAAGTGGGGCGTCGCCCGCATGGTTGAGACCGAAACCTATATTAACGGCAAGTTACTGAGTAGCATGCGGGCCGATGGCCTCATTGTGTCCACCCCGACCGGCTCTACGGCCTATGCCCTATCGGGTGGTGGCCCTATTCTGCAACCTGATCTTGATGCCATGGTCTTAGTGCCAATCTGTCCTCACACCATGAGTTTTCGGCCTATCGTTATCGATGGCGAGAGCAAGATTGAAATTATGGTCAAGGACACAGCCAAAGCTCAACTCACCTGTGACGGCCAAATCAACTTCGGTCTGGCCTCAGGTGACAAGGTGCTAATCCAAAGAAAAGATCAGGTTGTGCGCCTGATCCACCCTTGCAAGCATGATCACTACGAAATCTTGCGCGCCAAACTCCGTTGGGGTGAGAATTTCTAAAATTAGCCAATTTGCTATCCGGCACTTCTAAAAATAGTGATTTTTGTGAAAACAGGGAAACACCCTGCGTGAAACGGCGGTATATCGGGTAATACATGAGGATTTAAACACAGCGGGAGCTGACGCCACGATCACAGACTAGCCGCCCTTGAGGGTAATAAAGAACATTTTTAGAAGAGTCCTATATCCAGCCTCACCGGGTTTTTATATGATGGGCAGCTCTCAACAGGAGTAAAACTGGCTAATGCTTAACCACATCCATATCTGGAATTTTGCCATTGTCGAGAAACTCGACCTGGCCCTGGACGATGGTCTCACTGTTCTGACAGGTGAAACAGGTGCAGGCAAATCCATTCTGCTCAATGCCCTAAGTCTGGCTCTCGGTGATCGTGCCGACAGTGATGTCGTGCGCCATGGCGCCGACAAAGCCGAGGTCAGTGTCTCCTTCGATACCCGCAATAACCCATTAGCTGAAACCTGGCTGGTCGATCATGAACTGGACAGTGGCAATGAGTGCATCATTCGCCGCACCATCAGCAGCAAAGGTCCTTCCAAGGCCTTCATCAATGGCAAACCAGCCCCAGTAACCATGTTGCGTGAGCTAGGAGAAATGCTGGTCGACCTGCACGGTCAACATGAACATCAATCCCTGCTAAAACGTGAAAGTCAGGCACAATTAGTGGACAATTTTGCCGACAATGGTCATTTATTAAAACAGGTTGCCGAGACCTTTAAAGATTGGCAGTCCTTGCAAACTGAATTTAAACGACTGTCACAAGCCAAGTTTGATCGTGATGCCCGGCTGGATCTGCTGCGCTATCAAGTACAAGAGCTGGAAGCACTGGGACTCCGTGCAGGGGAAGCCGAAAAGCTGGCGCAAGAACACAAACGGCTCAGTAATGCCAGCCAGTTACTCAATACCACCGAACACCTGCTACAACAATTGAGCGACGGCGATGACTATGCCGTTTCACAGGTATTAGCCCGTTGCCAATCAGATCTGTTGAGCTTGCAGGCCATGGATCCAGCCCTGAAGAACATCGGTGAAATGCTAGACAGTGCCGCTATCCAGCTCAATGAGGCCAGCACTGAATTGAGACACTATTTATCCAACCTGGAACTGGATCCGGAGCAACTTGCTCAGATGGAACAGCGATTAACCGACATTCACAACCTATCGCGCAAGCACCGCATCGAACAGGAAGACCTCATCCCGCTATTACCTGAATTACAGGCCGAGCTAACAGAACTGGAAGAGGCCGATGTCCGTATTGAAAAAATTGAGACTGATATCAGACTGGCCGAACAGGCCTACCGCAAACAGGCCGGTCAATTATCCAAGCAACGTCAGCAAGCCGCCAAACACTTATCCAGTCACATCAGTAATGCCATGCAAGAACTAAGCATGAGCGGAGGTCAGTTTGAAGTCCGGCTCGAGCCCTTGCCAGATAACGCTCCTGCGGCCAATGGCCTGGAACGAATGGAGTTTCTGGTCAGCGCCAACCCCGGCCAACCACCAAAACCCCTCGCCAAAGTCGCCTCTGGGGGTGAAATCTCACGTATCAGTCTGGCCATTCAGGTCTGTGCCACCCAGGCAGCGCTGATCCCGACTCTGGTATTTGATGAAGTTGATGTCGGCATTGGTGGCCGTGTGGCCGAGATTGTGGGGCAACGCCTGCGCAATCTGGCCCAAAACCGGCAGGTGCTGTGTGTCACTCACTTGCCCCAGGTTGCAGCCCTTGGCCACCACCATCTACAGGTCAGCAAACACGTCAATGGCAATCTCACCATTACCCAAATCCAGCCATTGCAGATGGAACAACGCGTGGATGAATTAGCCAGGATGCTAGGAGGACTGGAGATTACAAAACAAACCCTGTCTCATGCCCGTGAGATGATTGAACGGGCCCAGGCCTAAGGGTCACAGCCTATCTCCGCATGTTTTAAGGACGATGAATTCCGGCTAAAAACACACCGGAATAATGTTACTTTTAATTATGTAACGAGATAACAGGAACCAACTCTCTTATCCCTAGCTCAATTTATTTTTTCTGCTGGCAATCTGAGCAGACGCCAAAGATGTACAGAGCATGATCATCCATACTGTAACCCTTCTCCCGGGCAATTGCCGCCTGACGTGACTCAATAACCTCATCCACAAACTCATCCACCCGACCACACTTTACACACAGAATATGATCATGATGTTCGCTATCATTCAACTCGAATATCGAGTGATCACCCTCAAAATGATGCCGAGCCACCAAGCCTGCTGATTCAAACTGGGTAAGAACCCGATACACCGTGGCCAGACCAACCTCCTCACCACTTTCAAGCAATGCCTTATATACATCCTCAGCACTCATGTGCCGAACATCACTCTCTTCCAAAAATTTGAGAATTTTCAAACGAGGAATCGTGGCTTTCAAACCAACCTGTTTTAAATCTTTACTTTCCATCATTGACCCTTGGGAGCTGACTATCTTATCGGTTATGATTCGCTTCCCAATAATTATAGTCTGAAAATGTACCTAAATGCGAAAGATTCTCATTTCTATACTAATTTTATCTACTTTACTAATGGTCGGTTGCGTCTATGTTGCTGATGTACAGCAAGGCAATATTATTGAAAATAAAGAGCTGGATCAGCTCAAGACCGGCATGACTAAAAAACAGGTCAAATTTCTGCTCGGTAGCCCGATTATTCGGGATCCCTTCCATCAGAATCGCTGGGATTATGTCTATACCCTTCGAGAAGGTGATAACACATACATTGAAAAGCGCCGCCTGACACTGACATTCAAAGGTAATCTGCTAGAGAAAATGAGTAACCTGGGATACCCTAACCCCAAAAAGTAAGCACAAAAGCTTACGACTCCTTGGTAATTTCCTTTTTTTCAGCACGTTTACGGCGTGATTCCTTGGGATCAGCAATCAGCTTTCGATAAATTTCAATCCGATCCTGCTCCTTCAACGCGGTATCAACTTTACAGATTTTGCCAAACACACCGATTTTATTAACACTCAAATCAATTTCTGGATATTTTTCTTGTATCCTGGATAATGTAATAGCCTGTTCTATCGTTATGCCCAGTTCAACCTGCAGCGGAATAATCACCTGCTCATCCGGCAAGGCATAAGCAACCTCGATTTTCATTTTTCTGTCCTCAACCATAAATGTCTCTCGCACGTTGGGTAAAGGCATCGACCATACTTCCTGCCATCTGACCAAATAGCGGTCCAAAGGTTATACCCAGCAAGCGGTTGGAAAATTCAAACTCCAGATCCAGTGCTATCTTGCAGCCTTGATCACCCAGAGCCTGGAATTGCCACAGCCCTTCGAGCTTTTTAAACGGGCCTTCCAGCAAATACATACTTATACGGCTATCAACCCCATAGACATTACGAGTCGAAAAGGTCTTCTGAAAACCACCATGAGAGATTCCCAGCATTGCCGTGACCTCACGGTCAGATCGAGACAAAACAGTACTATCACTACACCAAGGCAAAAACTCAGCATAGGCCGCAATGTCATCAACCAACACAAACATCTGGTTTGGCGCATAAGGCACCAGTGCACTTTTATTTATTACAGCCAAAAGCTTAACTACTTAAATGAAATAATACCCACTACATTCAGAAACACGACTATCACAGCAATCGGTGTGATATATCGCATCAGCAAACGCCAGAGTTTGTAGGCAAACCTGTCGCCCATACCCAACTCTTCCATACTGGCTTCCCGACTCATGATCCATACAGCAAAGATCGCAATCAGCAAGCCACCCAACGGTAACATAATATTGACGGCCAAATAATCCAGCAAGTCAAAAATAGTCGAATCCTTAAAGATATTAAAATCTGATAAGGGTTTCACATCTGACCAGATGTTAAAGGAAAAGACACTCAACAAACCTGCTGCCCAGCACAATATACCTATCATTATTGAGGCCGAAATACGACCAATGCCCAAACTTTCAACCAGCCAGGCCAAGGCAGGCTCAATAAGGGAGATGCTCGATGTCCATGCAGCAAAAGACAACAAAATAAAAAACAGTGTACCAAATACCACACCACCTTCCATGTGGCCAAAGGCAAACGGCAGGGTTTTAAAAATCAAACCCGGCCCGGAACCAGGTTCCAGATTAGTGGCAAACACGATGGGGAAAATGGCCAACCCCGCCAACAGGGCCACCACTGTATCCGCAATGGCAATCATAAATGCAGTTTGGGTAATGGAGGTATTTTCAGGTAAATAAGAGCCATAAACCATAATTGCCCCCATGCCCAGACTAAGCGTAAAAAAAGCGTGTCCCATGGCGATCAGAACACCATTCCAGGTGAGATATTCCTGACCGTGTTCATCCAGCTTGTAGAACAAGGCATGAAAATCCGGCACAAATAAAAATTCTACAGCCTGCTCAAACGCCCCATTTTGCACTGCATAAGCAACCAGTAAGAGTAAAATAATAAACAACGCTGGCATCAGGAACTTGACAGCCTTCTCCAGACCACCTTGCACCCCTCGCGCCACCACAAACATGGTCAACACCATAAATAGGCTATGCCAGATAATAAGTTGCTTCGGGTCACTAACCAGATCAAAAAAAACATTATTAATCACTTCAACCGAGGCACCGGTAAACACACCAGATGAGGCATGCACCACGTAAGCCAGCCCCCAGCCCGCAATAACACTATAGTAAGAAAGGATCAAAAAACCGGCAATCACACCTAACCAACCAAGATATTGCCAGTTGGTAGAATGCCCTGCCTCAATAGCCAGAGTATGCATAGTATTAATTGGGCTTTGACGACCTCGCCGACCCAGCATGATTTCTGCCATCATAATAGGAATGCCGATCACGGCAATACATGCCAGATAAACCAGAACAAAGGCCCCGCCACCATTTTCACCGGTGATATAAGGGAACTTCCATATATTACCCAGGCCAACAGCCGATCCTGTCGCCGCCAGAATAAAGACCCAGCGAGAAGACCACTGACCGTGCATTGATATCTGATTTCCCGCCATTAAATCTCCTCACCATTAAGCTTTTTGCCAAGTATAGGATATTTAACCATTTGACCACCTATCTCAATAGCAAAAACCACACTCAGCAAATATATCCACTGTATCCGCCTGCGGCCCAACTCAGATATAATGCCCAAATGGCCAACAAAAAAGATAAAAAGGGCAAGCCTTCCAGCACCATTGCTCTGAACAAAAAATCCCGTCACGATTATAGTCTCGAAGACCGTTTCGAGGCCGGGTTGGTGTTGGAAGGTTGGGAAGTCAAAAGCATGCGCGCCGGTCATGCACAGATTCGCGACAGCTATGTCATAACCAAAAACAGCGAGGCATGGCTCGTCGCGGCACAAATCACCCCGCTACAAACCGCCTCAACCCATATTAACCCGGATCCGCTACGCAGTCGCAAACTACTGTTGCACCGTCATGAGCTAAATCGACTGATCGGTGCCGTTGAACGCAAGGGCTACACCCTGATTCCCACCGCCATGTACTGGCACAAGGGCCGGGCCAAACTGGAAATTGCCCTGGCTAAAGGCAAACAGGCACATGACAAAAGAGCCAGCAGCAAGGAACGAGATTGGCAACGCGATAAACAACGCATTATGAAAAAAAACTGATCTTTTCATCAAGATTGTTTGATATCAACCTGACATATGCCTATATCTATAGGCAGCTTTCCGATAAACTCATCATTGAAAAGCAATACTTTGGGGGCGACCTGGCTTCGACGCGGGTTACAAAACCGGAGGTGCATGCCGAGGTGCAGAGGACCTCGTAAATCCATCTGCAAAAAATATAGTTGCCAACGACGACAACTACGCTTTAGCTGCTTAATAACCAGCGTAAAGCCTTCGGCCTGAGGTGTGCTTGTACGCGCAGATAACCGGAGTCATCCCATACAAGATCGCGCGGAAACACGTCCGGGGTGGAAGCGCTAAAACCTAACGGAATCGTTGTCGGTGATCCTCGCCTGTTGGGCAACCGCCAATTAAATTAAAAAACGGGATAAGCATGTAGAGCCAAAGGCAGAGGACTGGCGGACGCGGGTTCGATTCCCGCCGCCTCCACCAATTCAATGTTTCATAACATCTCATAATGACCCGCTAGGCCTTACATAGTAACGGTTTAGCGGGTTTTTTATTGCCTATAACACTCTAAGAAGACCTAAGAAATCCCTCTATTTTAGTTGCACCATGTTGCTACGACTAAAAGCGGTACTGCTAAGATGGCACGGACAACCAAACCACTACAAACTCTTCATATCTATTCTGATAAACATATAAAAAATTGATGAATTCCCATTTAAAAAAAACCGTAAAGACTACAGAATGACCTCAAGCTCCAAAACACGAGGTGATCTGGCGAATGAGTACTTTGTTGTTTCTGACATGGCTCTTCCTCTGCTCGGGTAAGAGCATTCAAAATGCTATGTCACTAATAATTTAAATATCAAGAACCTTGTCTAAACAGCCTTCAAGATAAATCACCAATTGATATAATATTCGGCTCCAATTACAGATATTAGATCCAACAATTCCAAATAAAACATAAATTCCAGGCAAAAAAAAGCGACGTCCCGTCGCTCTTATAAGATCCCTTCAGGCTGTCCAGCCCGTTTTTATAATGACCATGTTACTTCAAGTTGAACTTTCATCCCGGCTTCCTGCCGCTACTTAAGTTTCCATGGTGACCATCCATGACAGGCGCTCCTGCCTGAGTCACGATTCCCTGTGATGTATCCGGTTTATATATCCACCGCGCATATCCATACAGAACACTGGTGAATAACTCATAGTCTAGCCATGCCCATAAAAAAATCAATGCTTATATAAAATATATTTGCTTGACTTGGCACGAAATATGACCAAAATCACATTTTTGGGTGGTTTCTTTGTCGTAGAGGTGCCATTTCAAAGACTTTCCTGATGTGTTTACCCAAGTAGTAGAAGTCCTTATGCTAGGCACATGCAGCCAACCCAAATCAAAATCGAAAATGCCACTGTTCATGCCTCAGCAGGCAGTGGTAAAACATATTTACTGGTCAGTCGCATTATCCAGTTATTATTAAATGGTACCGAGCCTGGCACCATCCTGGCAATCACGTTTACCCGCAAGGCCGCGGCAGAAATGCAGCAACGATTGTTGCAACGCTTGTTTGAACTGGCTGCGACCAGTGATGCACAGCTACACACACACCTTGAGCGATTAGGTGCCTGCTGTGAGGCCGGCACTCTGCAACTGGCACGCAAGCTTTATGAGCAACTGCTGATAACAGAGCATCCTGTGACAACGACAACATTTCATGCCTTTTGTCAGGATCTATTACGCCGCTTTCCACTGGAAGCCAATGTGCCTGCGGGTTTTGAGCTGCTTGAGCATACCAGCAGCTCACAGGATGAGGCCTGGGAGGCACTAATGACCGAGGCAGCAGAGACAATAGATGGTTGTTTAGCTCAAGCACTCGATCAATTATTTCAAAAACTCACGCTCAATAATGCCCGTCAGGCCCTGATGAGCTTTGTCCAACAACGCAGTGATTGGTGGGCCTGGACTGAACAACAAACAGATGCATTGGCCTTTGCCGGTCAGCGGCTGGCGACACAATTAAATGTTGAACCTGATAGCGATCCCTTACAGGCATTTTTTGACGAGCAGAAAAATATATCAAACTGCCAACAGTATCTTGCCTATGTTTTAAAACGTGATAACAAAACCCACCAGAAGCTGGCCATACAGTTGGAAAATGGACTTGATGAACAGCTAGAACTCACCACTCGGTATCAAACTATCCGTGAAACCTTTCTGACCCTAAAAGGCGAACCACGCAAGCTCAAACCCAGTAAGGAAATGCAAAAGATCTACGGTGAGCAGGGCAGCAATGATTTTATCGAGCTTCATAGCGTGTGTGCGACCAGCATTCAGGCCACGGATGATCAACTGGCCGCACAGTATACCTGGCAGATCACCACAGCCTGGTATTTGGCCGGCCATCACCTGTTGCAACACTATCAGCGGATCAAGCTGGAGCAGCGCCTGTTGGACTTCACGGATCTGGAATGGAAGAGTTACCAACTACTGACCCAAAGTGACAATGCCAGTTGGGTGCAATACAAGCTCGATAACCGCATCAAACATTTATTGATTGATGAATTTCAAGATACCAACCCAACTCAATGGCAACTGGTTCTACCCTTACTGGAAGAATTCGCCAGCAAACAGCAAGAAGATGCCAGTAGTGTCTTTTTGGTGGGTGATGCCAAGCAATCGATCTATCGCTTTCGTCGTGCCGAACCGCGCCTGTTCAAAACTGCCAGTGACTGGTTGCAGTCCAATATGCAATCTAACAAATTACCATTAAATAAATCCTGGCGTTCCTCCCTGGCCATTATGGATTTTGTTAACCGGCTATTTGGTAGCGGTATACTCAACCAACAGCTCACGGATTTTATCCCTCATGAGACCGAGCATCGGACATTATGGGGACAAGTCAGATTGTTGCCACTAATCAAAGCTGAAGAAAGAGATGAAATCATTCATGCCGAGCTACGCAATCCAATCACAACCCCTCTCAATGCCGATGAGGACAAGGATCAACTAACCGAAGGCCAGCAGGTTGCCGATACAATACACCGACTGATTGAACAACAAACCCAGCTTGGGCAAGAAAAAAACGCCCACACAATTCATTATCGCGACATACTCATTCTGCTGCGCTCCCGTACCCATGTTAGAGAATTCGAACAGGCCTTACGGCATAAAGCTATTCCCTATCTGGGTGCAGAACGCGGCACCCTACTTGAAGCTGTGGAAGTCATTGATATGGTCAAGCTATTGCAATGGCTACTATCACCCTACGATAACCATGCCCTGGCCAGTATCTTGCGCTCCCCCTTATTCGAAGCAAACAATGATGAGCTGCTTTTACTGGCAAATACTGGTAAGGGCCCCTGGCAAGATCGGCTCACCCATGTTACCGATGAATTGCCAATAGGCTCACCGCTAATTCGTGCCCACAAGCTACTTGGCCGCTGGCAACAAATGGCGGGGCATATCCCGGTGCATGATTTGTTGGATCGCATCTATAGCGAAGCCAATGTATTGGCCCGCTATACGGCGACTTTTCCTGCCAACCTCAAATCCAGAGTCAGCTCAAACCTGATCCGCTTTCTGGAACTGGCTCTGGAAATTGATAGCGGCCGCTATCCCAGTCTGACACGCTTTATTAAGTGGCTGGAAGACTTGCGCCAAAAATCAAACGAAGCCCCCAATGAAGCACCCAGTCAGGGCCAACAAGATCGTGTACGACTGCTCACTATCCATGAAGCCAAAGGACTTGAGGCTGCCGTGGTATTTCTAGTAGATAGCGCCCGACCCTTGCAACGTAAAACAGCTTATGAGGCACTAGTAGACTGGGCCGACTCACAAAATCGTCCCGAAACCTTTTTGCTCACAGGTAAAAAAGACACGTTAGATCCATACAGCCGACAAAAACAGCAACACCTATTTACACTGGAAGATCGAGAAGAATCTAACTTACTTTATGTTGCTGTGACACGTGCAAAGCAATTATTGTATATCAGCGGCACAGAAGCTTCGCGCAAGGCCAGCCGTTCCTGGTATGACACCATCAGTCGGCAATATGAGCTTGAGCCAGAACAAATTATTGAAGAACAATGTCTACAAAAATCCGGGAACATTCCCTGTGTTGTCTTACCGCAAAATAAGGTCAAGCAAACCACTATTAATATCGATCCACATTTAAGTGCAGCCATCAAGCTCACAAGCCCGTTCAAAGAAATCGCCCCAAGTCATACGGTTAATGTCCAAGAGGCAAACAACACACTCGATGAGGAAGGATGTCTGCGGGGACTGCTTATACATGCCATGTTGGAGAACATGACACAAGACAAAGAACCGTCCCCGTCCCGGCTAGCACAACAATTTGGTCTTGAGGAACATGCTACGCAATTTCAAAGCTGTCTAGCAGAAACTAGACATCTACTTCAACAACCGCAATTACAATTGCTGTTTGATAAGCAAAACTATGATGCAGCTTACAATGAGGTGCCGATTAGTTATGAGCTAGGTAATTGCATGGTATATGGAATCATTGACCGACTGGTGATAACGGACGAACAAGTCTTACTAATTGATTACAAAACACACCGTTTAGAAGCAGAACATTTTCATAAATTGGTCGAGGCCTATAAACCTCAACTCAATTTATATGTAGAAGGGATCAAAAAAGTATGGCCAAAGTATGCTATTAAACCCTATCTGCTATTCACACACTCAGCCACACTTTTGCCGGTAGCCTTATAACTGTTCTTTAAGAATTTGAATATTATAAAGGAGCCCTAATTAATTCTTACTTAGGCTTATTTTGTTCTTCCAGCATCTTAAACAAACGATCCGCTGGCACATACCCCGGTACCATATGGCCACTCTCCAGAACTATATTCGGCGTACCCTGAACACCGATCTGCCCACCCATAGAGTAATGAGCAAGCACTGGATTCTTGCAATCCTTATCAGGCACAGGCTGACCATTCTTGGCCTTGGTCATCGCCGCCTTGCGATCATCAGCACACCAGACAGATATTGTTTTTTTAAATGAATCTGAGCCTACTCCAGCACGCGGGAAAGCTGCATAACGCACCTTGATACCCAGGTCGGTATATTTTTCCATCTCATTGTGCAATTTACGACAGTATCCACAATCGATATCGGTAAACACGGTCACCGTATGTTTCACTTTCTTGGGTCCAAAAACGATCATGGATTCTTCACCCAACATCTCAACGGCCTGTGCCCGCACCTTATCACGTTGCGGCATGGTCAGATTCTGCCCCGTCTCGATATTAATTATATTGCCACTTACCACATATTTTGCATCCTGACTGATATAGAATATCTGCGGTGGTGCAATGACCTCATAAAGACTGTCAATGGGCGTCTTGTTGATCTCGGTAACTGTCAAATCCGGCATTTGTTTAGCGAACATAGCCTTAATTTTCTCGCCATCTTCTTTTATTCCTGCCTGTACCGAATTCATTGATACAAACATCATTAATATGGCCATATAGGCTAAAAACTGTTTAAACATTATGTCACCTTGTTTGTTGATTGCCCGGGTATTTTACCGAATAGCATGGAATTGTACACACGTAATATGACACAAAAAATGGATAATAATTCCCTAAAATTAACCTCGGGGATGGTGACTGGCATGCAACTCCTTGAGACGAGCTCTAGCGACATGGGTGTAAATCTGGGTAGTCGAGAGATCGCTGTGCCCGAGTAACATCTGAACCACACGCAGATCCGCGCCATGATTTAACAAATGGGTCGCAAAAGCATGGCGCAAAGTATGCGGCGAAAGTGATTTGTCGATAGCCGCCAGCTGCGCATAACGCTTGATGGCATACCAAAATGTCTGCCGGGTCATCACCCGTTTACGGTTGCTGGGAAATAATACATCGGATTGCTGGCCAGACATCAATTCATTGCGACTCTCGGTCAAATAGGTTTCCAACCACGCAATCGCCTCTTCTCCCAGAGGTACCAGCCGATCCTTATTACCCTTGCCCGTAACACGGATAACACCCTGTCGCAAATTGACCTGAGTAAGCTTTAGACCAATCAGCTCGGAGACACGTAAACCCGTGGCATACAATACCTCCAGCATAGCTCGATCACGCAACCCCAGAGCTGTCTCAACATTGGGTGCCTGCAATAAGGCCTCGACATCTGCCTCACTCAAGCTTTTGGGCAGGGCACGCCCAAGCTTAGGGGCTTCGATCAATGCACTTGGATCTTGGTGGATTTTTTTTTCACGTAACTGGTAACCATAAAAACGTCGTATACAGGATAAAAATCGGGCGGTACTACGCGGACTGCGCCGTTGTTGTAAACGATATGTTAAATAGGCAAGCACATCAGCCTTGTCGACCTTAATGAGATCTTTACTTTTACTAGAGGCTAGCCAGTTAGAAAAACTGGATAAATCATTACGATAGGCGGCAAGGGTATTTTCACTCAACCCCCTTTCCATCCAGATAGAATCAAGAAAGGTGTTGATAATCGTCTCGGCATGATTCTGCATAACGATCTCAGTCGAAACTTACACCTTCGTGCTTTAATAACCAACGTTTAATATCAAGCCGTTCACCACTGGTCTGCCCATCATAACCACCCAATCCTTGTTTAGCGAGTACCCGATGACAGGGAATAATAATAGGTACAGGATTGGCTCGACAGGCATTGCCAATGGCACGCGGACTACTATTTAACTGTTTTGCCAACTGACCATAAGTGGATGTTTTACCGACAGGTATTTTGCTCAAAGCGCGCCAGACACGCTGCTGAAATGCTGTACCGTGTAACTCAAGCGGTACAGAGAAATGAAACTGCTTATCGTCAAAATAGGCATTTAGCTCTGAACGTAGCTGCTTGAGTAGTGGATTATTTTTCGTATCATGTTGTTGATCATCATGGCCAATATTGATGGCGCACAATTTGTCATCTTTGATCATAACAGAGACTTTTCCCAACGGAGTATCAAATGCTTCCACAGTATTCATGATGAGAGTCTCCGGTTTATTATTCAAGCACTTGAGCAGTTTCTGCATTAGCATTATCAGTGGATTCATGCTCCTCACTTTTTGCCAACTGCAGTTTTTGCACTTCATAGCGCAATACGGCACGCCGATCCTCTTCCTTGGTCACTTTTAACAGACGTTGATAGATAAAAAATGCATCCTCAATCAAACCAGCCTTACCCAGTGATTTTGCCGCCTGATAACGTGCTGTTTGCCCCCACGGGTCCCAGCCCTTGCCATCAAGTAACATGGCGGACTTCAAATAAAGTTCTGCCGCATCGGCATAACGCGACTGGGCATGGCGTGAGTCGGCCATCCAGTAATACAGTTCACGTTGTAATTTTTTGTCCTTGCTTGAGTTAATCACGCCATCAAACAACTGATAGGCCGAATCATGCTCACCCACAGTCTGTAAATCAAATACCACTTGTAAAAATTGATCAATCTGCGTCCGGCTCGCTTCTGGATAGGTTTGCGTAAAACGTGCCAGAGCCAACACACCCTTGCGTGGTTGACCACCCAGAATCAGGATCCGCGCACGTCGAAGATGCCACATATAGCTGGCCTTGTCCTTAGGCGGCTCATTCAAGCCTGCCATGATTTGTGAGGCGAGAGGAATATTCTGCCTGGCCAGGGCAATATCAACTAGAGAACGTCGCACCGGTTCAGGAATATCGGTTGTAGCAGGGTACAACTTGCTATGAGTAAAAAGTTGCAAGATTAAATGGCTTTTATTGTGTAGAGTACGAATCGAGTTGATAAATAATGTTGCCGCCTTCAGGCGATTTTCGGCATTGCTGCCACGGTGCATTAATAATACATAAATAGCCCGTTTCTTAACAGGAAATTGAGTACTTGCACCAGCAGCGTATTTAAACCATGCCTCATCCTGGCCGATCAAAAGCTGAGCCTCGTTACCGGCATAAAGAGCATAATCAAGGTAGGCATTCCATAAACTGTCCGCATCAAAACTAAATAATTTATCAACAACCAACCGCTTTGTATCGGCAACAACATGCTCCAGCGCATTTGCGGCAGAGCCTCTATCACCACCCCGTTGCGCCGCCTCGGCTACGATGGCCCAAAGTGATATCCTTAATAACGCGCCTCCCCGTTTACCGCGCATGTGTCTAAGGGCTGCCTGCATCACTTTGACTGGACTTCTCCCCTCACTGCGCAACTGGGCCAACAAAAATAACATTCCGGCTTCCGGATCCTTCGTATGATCAACCAATAACTCAACCGCCTCGGCCGGGCGCTGCATCATAAGCAAAACCCGGGCGCGCAAAAATAGAATTGCCTTCTCATCAGTTGAGTAATCCTGCTGGAAACGCAGAATCGAAATCAGTGCATCACCACCCACCCCTTCAGCAATATAGCTATGAATAATCATTCGTCGCCATTGTTGCACGCTATCAAGGCTGGCTTCACCTTCCTCACCACTGGTAGACAGAATCAATGCACGTAACTGCTCACGAGCCTGTTTGCCTTTTTGAAGTTGCAGATAGGCCTGCGCCTTTTGTGTACGTACCCAGAGAAAAAAATTTTTCGAGACGGTAGCAGGAAGCTGATCTGCCCTGTTGATGACACTATCCCAGTCTTGATTAGTTTCGTAAATATTCAGACGCAACTCTTCCCAGATCATCCAGCGAAGAACTTGTGGGTGGATATCCTGTTGCACACGATCCATCATACGCAAGGCCAAACTTGGCGCACCAGCATCGGCAATATTTCTCGCTTCCTGCAATTGCTTATCATCAACTACAGAAGCAACTTTATCGGCAACGTTGATAACCATACTCGAAGGAGGGGTGACTTTATGCTCAGTCGCCTCGCTGCCCGTTTTTTGACTGGCAATGGACTGACTGCACCACACAAATTGTGCGATGAAAATACCTAAGATAAGCTTGCTGTTGTTTTTTAGAGCTAACATAAAAAAACGGGTAGCGCCCTGTTAACGATACCCGTCCATTATGAACTGCTTTAAGATCAATTTATACCTGCCGACTGACAGGAAAACAATCCCTAAGAAAGTTTTTCCTTGATGCGCGCTGACCTACCCTGACGATCACGCAAATAATACAATTTGGCACGACGCACAGCACCACGGCGTTTAACCTGGATATTGTCAATACTCTGACTATAGCTCTGGAAAACACGTTCTACGCCTTCGCCGTGTGAAATCTTGCGCACGGTGAATGAAGAATTCAGACCACGATTACGTTTAGCAATGACCACACCTTCATACGCTTGCAGGCGCTCACGTGTACCTTCCTTAACCTTAACTTGTACGATTACCGTATCACCTGGACCAAATTCGGGGATCTCTCGGTTCATTTGCTCGGCTTCTAATTGGTCAATAATGTTACTCATGGTCCACTCCAACGCTAACGCTCATTTAATCTATTGTATGACTTCATGCTCTTGAATAAATTCTTCGAGCAGTCGCTGTTGTTCCTCACTTAATGCCAGTTCTGTCAGCAAGTCCGGCCGCCGTATCCAGGTACGTCCCAGAGACTGCTTCAACCGCCAACGACGAATTTTTTCATGATCGCCACTTAACAGCACTGGCGGTACTTCCATACCATCAATCTTTTCGGGTCGCGTAAAGTGAGGATAATCCAGCAACCCTTGCATGAAGGAATCCTCACTTGCAGAGTCCTCATGCCCCAACACCCCCGGTAACAACCGGGTAATGCCATCAATCAAAACCATAGCGGCCAGTTCACCACCACTTAAAACATAATCACCGATCGACCATTCCTCATCAACCTCGGCTCGAATCAAGCGTTCATCCACGCCTTCGTACCGACCACAAACAAGTACCATGCGCTGCCGCCGAGATAATTTCAGCAAGCTTGCCTGATCCAGAATCCGACCCTGTGGTGAAAGATAAATCACCGAGACCGGTTGTTCATCGCTTGCCCTTGCCACCTGAATGGCCTGCTGTAAGGGCTCGACCATCATCACCATACCAGGACCACCACCATACGGTCGGTTGTCAACTGTCCGGTGCGTATCCTGGGTGAAGTCCCGAGGATTGACCAAAGCCAGTTCTAAAATACCCCGTTCCACCGCTCGGGAGGTGATCCCATAAACAGAAATGGCATCGAACATGGCCGGAAACAACGTTACGACATCAATGTGCATCGCCTAAACCGGCTCACTCACCTAAATATCCCGGATCCCAGTCAATCCGCAAAAAACCCTTTACCAGATCAATCTCTTTCACGACATCCCCCTTCACATAGGGAATCAGCAATTCCTGCTTATCCGTGGTCTTGATCACCAGCACATCATTTGCGCCGGTTTCAAGGAGGTGATCAATCTTACCAAGGGCCTCACCATTCTGGTTCAACACCTCAAGACCAATCAGGTCGGCCCAGTAATATTCATCTTTCGCCAGCTCTGGCAACTGATCGCGATCTACCGCTACATCCGCCCCCAACAATGGGCTCGCCTCATCCCGGTTGGTACACTTTTCCAGCCGAGCAATAATGCCCTTGCCGTGTACCTGACCTTGTGAGACCCCAAACGGTTGCCAGCAACCACCCAGTTTCAAATACCAGGGTGAATAATCGAGAATGCTGGCAATTGGATCAGCATCAGAATAGACCTTAACCCAGCCCTTCACTCCGAACAGCCCAGATACACGGCCAAGCACAACCCGTTGTTTCGAGTCTTGTTCGACCATATCGGGTTACTTACGCAGCCTGCTCCTTAAGCAGCTTGCCAACGCGATCAGACGTTTGAGCACCCTGCTCCAACCAGTAATCAATGCGCTCACGTTTAATATTCAAACGTTCTTCGTTGCCGCGAGCTACCGGATTAAAAAACCCAACGCGCTCAATGTATCGGCCATCACGGCTTCTACGGCTATCAGTAACTACCATGTGGTAGAAAGGACGCTTTTTCGCGCCACCTCGTGCTAGACGAATGGTTACCATATCGTTCTAAATCCTTCAAAAATCAGTTAACTTCACTCAATAAAAATACCGCCCTCGTGGACGACTTTTCATGGAATCGCGCATTTTACTGGAATTCCTCGAAAAGTGAAGTGCTTATGCAAAAGAAAAGTATAATTTTTGGCGTAAACCTACATCATACCGGGTGGAAACTGCCCCTTCATACCCCGCAACATCTTTCCCATGCCTCCCTTACCCATCTTTTTCATCATTTTCTGCATCTGGGTAAATTGCTTGAGTAAACGATTCACATCCTGCACCTGGGTACCAGATCCAACAGCGATGCGACGCTTACGCGAACCCTTGATAATATCCGGCTTGCGGCGCTCTTTGGGGGTCATGGAATTAATAATGGCCTCCATACGGCCCATTTGCTTCTCGTCCAACTGTCCTGGCAACTGCGCAGGCAGGCTTGGCATGCCCGGTAATTTATCCATCAGGCTACTGATTCCACCCATTTTTTTCAGTTGTTGAAACTGTTCCTTAAAGTCTTCCAGATCAAAACCCTTACCTTTTTTGACCTTACGAGCCAATTTTTCAGCCTGTTCGAGATCAACATTCTGCTGAACCTGTTCCACCAGGCTGACCACATCGCCCATGCCCAGAATACGTGAGGCAACTCGCTCGGGATGAAAAGCCTCCAGGGCTGTACTTTTCTCTCCCACCCCCAGGAACTTGATCGGTTTACCGGTAATATGACGAATGGACAGGGCCGCCCCGCCACGGGCATCACCATCGGTTTTGGTTAGAATAATACCGCTAAGCGGCAAAGCATCATCAAAGGCCTTGGCCGTATTAGCGGCATCCTGACCGGTCATACTATCGACTACAAACAGGGTTTCGACCGGATCCAGCACCTTATGCAGATCCTTAATTTCACCCATCATCTCAGTGTCAATATGCAAACGACCAGCTGTATCTACAATTAATACATCTTTATGCTGAATTTTAGCTTCGTGAAGGGCTGCCTTGGCAATATTGGTTGGTTTTTGTTTTGGATCACTGGGGAAAAAATCCACCCCCACCTCACCGGCCACGGTCTTGAGCTGCTCAATCGCAGCGGGCCGATAGACGTCAACACTGACCACCATAACGGATTTTTTCTGGGTCTCTTTTAACCAAAGCGCGAGCTTGCCGACGGTCGTGGTCTTGCCCGCCCCCTGCAAACCAGCCATAAGAATAATTGCCGGAGGGGTAACGTTAAGCTGAAGACCTGTATTCGCCTCACCCATCAGGCGGGTCAATTCATCATTGACGATCTTAATGAAGACCTGACCAGGGCTGAGACTCTTCAGTACCGCCTCGCCTACCGCCTGAACCCGAACCTGCTCAATAAAGTCCTTTACCACGGGTAGGGCTACGTCGGCCTCCAGCAAGGCCATACGTACCTCACGCAGTGTATCTTTTATGTTATCGTCACTCAGGCGGCCAACACCACGCAAGTTACGTACCGTCTTGCCAAGTCGTTCACTTAAACTGTCAAACATTAAAACTACCCATTCGCCGCACTGAAGAGCACTTCAGCAGGCCATTGTTATCATCAGAACGGGTATTATAACGTGATTATCTGACCGCCGTGCAGCGAGTCAACGGTGTGAGTAGTAATTTCCTGTCGACATTCATCGAGAATCCTGGTTTCTGCACCGGGTTTGTGATGGCTAAGGTAGATTTTTGCTGGGTGTTTGAGTTTCACTAGATCGGCCGCCAGGGTACTGGGGCAATAATGCCCAGCCTGTCGGCTAAGTTTTAAATCACTATTTGTAAAGGCCGCTTCGACAATCAGGCTATCTAACCGTTCGAGTTCATTCAGCACTGGCCATAAGGTCTCGTTGGTCGTAGTGTCGCCGCTAAAGGCGACCGTATGGTTTGCCGTACTCATGATATAACCTACCGCAGGTACCACATGTCTCACCGTAACCATAGACAATGTGACGCTGCCCAATTTCAATGACTCACCTGGATTTAAGGTTTCATAACATAAAACCGGCTTATCGGTTGTTGGCAGCACCGAAAAGTCAGGCCAAATAACATTATTGAAAATGTGATCCTGGACGGCCTTAAGGGTAGCTGGCTGGGCATGTATCACGAGGGGTGTCGTTATGCGGTCAAAGATACTATCAATCAATAGGGGCAAACCAGCAACGTGATCAAGATGTGAGTGAGTCAAAAACACATGACGAACACAAGTCATCTCCTGCAGGGTTAAATCACCCAGCCCGGTTCCTGCATCGATTAAAATTTCACTGTTTAACAATAGTGATGTGGTTCGTAACTGCTCACCAATACCACCACTGCAACCCAAGACCCTGAGTTCCATAGCCTACTGTTTACTCATTTTTTTTATGGATAACTGTCACACTTGACCCTGATTATTAAAACCTTACGTGATTTAACTTTAGCGGCCATTCACTGATAGCATTTAGCTTGAATCTTATGCCTGTATCAATTTAAAACAAAATGAAAAGAATGCCACATGTCTTCTATGAAAATCTGTCGTCTACGTTTATTATGCACAAGCTCTTAGATGAATGTAATGCACAAACTAACATCTTGCCACTATAGCCATATACAAAAGATGATTATTGTCCCATTAGTGTTACAATAAAACGAATGATAAATAACCCATAACAAGCCAATGCAAGCCTCGTTAAACATTATTCCAATCATCCTTTATCTGTGCTGCGGAGGTCTGTTACTCACCAAACTAACACGCCCCACGCTGCTACAAGCTATAAGCAGACATCATATTTTGATACTTGCTGTCATTGCTATGCTAATACACGGCATTGCTTTATATCAAAATCTGTTCACCAGCACAGGGCTCGATATCCGCTTTTATAATGTTCTTTCCCTGGTTGCCTGGCTAGTGGCACTAATGTTGAGCCTGACGGCCATCACCATGCGAACAGAAAGCCTCGGAATAATCGTCTTCCCCTTTGCCGCACTCACCTTAGTACTGAATTTTGCCCCAGCAGAATCCCTCCTGCTGTCATATCACATGAAAAGCGGCATGCTAATGCATATTATGTTTTCTATCCTGGCCTACAGCCTGTTGAGTATTGCTGCGATTCAAGCTTTATTACTTTACATACAAGACTCACACCTGCACAACAAACACCCGGGAGGGTTTGTCCGCACCCTACCTCCCCTGGAGACAATGGAAATCCTCATGTTCCGTATCATCGGGCTAGGCTTTGTTGTGTTAAGTATCGCCCTACTAAGCGGCATATTTTACCTGGAAGATATGTTTGCTCAGCACATTGTGCACAAAACTATTCTTTCCCTGATAGCCTGGTTTCTGTTTGCCCTCCTCTTATGGGGTCGTTGGCAGTTTGGTTGGCGTGGGCGTATTGCCATACGTTGGACCTACAGTGGCTTTATCATGCTGATGTTGGCTTACTTTGGCAGCAAGTTTGTTATCGAGCTGGTTTTAAACCGCTAACCCCCTTTTTTACCTCGTTATATTACGTTGAGTTTATCAACCATTGAACGATATACCGCTTAGCTTTCTGTTTATCACCCTGACCCTGCTGATAATAATATCCAGCTTCTTCTCCGGTTCAGAAACCAGTTTAATGAGTCTGAATCGTTATCGCCTGAAGAACCTAACCGATAAAAAACATAAAGGTGCCACCCGCGCTCAACGCCTACTCGAAACACCAGAAAGATTAATCGGGGTGATCCTACTAGGGAATAATCTGGTTAATATTCTCGCCTCCGCCATCGGGACGATTATTGGCACCCGGTTAATGGGTGATTATGGTTTTATTTTCAGCACATTTGTGTTGACCTTCATCATCCTTGTATTTGCCGAGGTGACGCCGAAAACACTGGCAGTCCTCCATCCCGAACGCTTTGCATTTCCAGCCACCATTATTCTGAGACCTTTATCTTTTATCAGTTTTCCGGTCGTTTGGTTCATCAGTTTATTTACCCGTGGTATATTCAAACTACTGAGGATCAACGCCAAGGCTCGCTCTCACTACGATTTAAACAGTGAAGAACTGCGTATTGTGGTAAATGAAGCCAGCACCATGATCCCACAGCAACACCAACAAATGCTACTGAGTATTCTCGATCTGGAGAAAGTCACCGTTGAGGATATTATGATCCCCCGCAATGACATCACCGGAATCGACATCAATGATGACTGGCAAGAAATCATTCATCAACTTTCTGAAAGTCAGCATACCCGCCTGCCCATCTATGACGGTGATATAGATAAAGTACGCGGCATGATCCATATTCGAGAGGCCCTGCATTTGTTCAACAAAGAAAAAACCAATAAAGAAGACTTACAAAAAATCATCAGAGAACCTTACTTTGTGCCCGAAGGTACGCCACTCAATACCCAACTGCTCAATTTTCAAAGAGAGAAGCGCCGTATTGGCCTGGTGGTCAATGAATACGGTGATATACAAGGCTTGGTAACACTGGAAGATATCCTGGAAGAAATCGTCGGTGAGTTTACCACTGATCCATCGGTCCATAGCAAAGATGTCCATTTACAGGAAGATGGTACCTATCTGGTCGATGGTAGCACCAGTATTCGTGAACTAAATCGCATACTGAAATGGGATCTGCCCACAAAAGGACCCAAAACACTAAATGGGCTCATCCTTGAATATCTTGAAACGATTCCCGATCCTGGTACCAGCTTATTAATTGCCAACTACCCTTTCGAAATTGTTCAAATCTCACAAAATGCGGTTAAAACTGTCCGAATCAACCCCAACTGGAAGCAAGGCAGTAGTGAATTAACAACACCCGCAGATAATAACTGAACCTACAAGCAAAATTTTTAACTTCTAACCAACAAATTCGATATACAACATATTTTGTGAAAGTTATAATCAGGAGGCTATCTGGAGTAAGTTTCTTCTGAGTACAAGGAACAACAATGACAACAATAGAACAAAAACGGCAGTTCACCCGCATCCCATTTGACGCTGATGTCCGACTGGTAAAACAATCAGGTGAAGCATGGGACAGCAGGTTATATGATATCAGCCTGAAAGGTGCCTTAATTGCCGCGCCAAATGCCTGGGATGCTAAACCAGGTGACGAATTTCTACTGGAAGTCTTCCTTGCTGGTGAGGACATCAAAATCGACATGAATGTCAGTATTGTCCATATCGGTGATGGACGTGTTGGTTTTCACTGCGAATTCATTGATATAGACAGCATTTCCCATCTACATCGCCTCATAGAACTAAACCTCGGTGATGAAAACCAACTGGAGCGCGAAATTTCAGAAATGATAGCGATCAAATCATAATATCCAGGGCCTCATCTAGTCGGCTGATCAACTGAACCTCGAGGCCGGCAATCTCTTTCTTCGGAGCATTCGCACGAGGCACCAGCGCCTTTTTGAAGCCGTGTTTTACCGCCTCATACAAACGCTCCTCACCGTTGGGCACCGGTCTGATCTCACCAGCCAGGCCAACTTCACCAAACACCACCAAATCTTGAGGCAAGGTCTTACTTTTCAAGCTTGAAACTACGGCCAACAATACCGCTAAATCTGCGCCCGTCTCTGTGACCCTGACTCCGCCCACAACATTCGCAAACACATCCTGATCATAAGTTACAATCCCGGCGTGACGATGCAGCACCGCCAACAACATAGCTAGCCGGTTATGCTCCAATCCAATGGTGACCCGACGTGGGTTGGTCGAATGGCTCTCATCGACCAGGGCCTGTACCTCTACCAGCAAGGGACGACTGCCTTCCCGTGTCACCATAATGATACTGCCAGGCACAGCTTCCTCATGTCTAGACAAAAATATAGCCGATGGGTTGGCAACCTCTCGCAGACCCTTATCGGTCATCGCAAATAACCCCAGTTCATTGACCGCACCAAAGCGGTTCTTAACTGCCCGGATCAAACGATAACGACTACCAGAATCGCCTTCAAAATAGAGCACGGTATCCACCATATGCTCCAGCACCCTGGGACCAGCCAGCGTTCCCTCCTTGGTGACATGCCCGACCAATACCAACACCGTACGCGTTTGCTTAGCATAACGTACCATTTGAGCAGCACATTCCCGAACCTGTGCCACGGCACCAGGGGCCGATTGCAACATGGAGGTGAACATAGTTTGAATTGAATCAATAACCATCACCAGAGGTTTTTCACGTTGCGCCACATCAAGTATCTGCTCAATCTGAGTTGCCGCCAATATTTGCAGACTTTTCATCGGTAATTCCAGCCGATGCGCCCGCATGCTGACCTGTTGCAGGGATTCCTCACCTGTGACATACAGCGTCTTATGCTTCTCACCTAGTCTCACCATGGTCTGCAATAGGATGGTCGACTTACCAATACCGGGATCCCCCCCAATCAAGACGACAGAACCCGAAACTAGTCCACCACCCAGTACCCGGTCAAATTCACCCACGCCAGTGGGAATTCGTGGCATGTCATCCGGAATCACATCCGACAACAAATAAACCTTGCCATCATCAGTATTGCCGGCAAAACCGCTAAAACGAGGATGTTCTACCGGGTTAGCAGAGATCATTGAGACCGTTTCACTCAGTGTATTCCAGGCCTGACAGTCGCCACACTGCCCTGACCATTTTGGAGCCTCAGCACCACAAGCACCGCAGACATAGATCCGCTTGGGTTTAGCCATAAATTATTTCCCAGTAGCCATTAGTAAATTTACACATTCACTATGTAGAATTTTAAGATCTGAACATTAAGAGTTTACTTCAACTAATGTCATTAATTAGACGATAAAAATAGTAACAAAACCATAAACCCCTCAGGCGAATATTCCCCAAGTTAACAATATCATAGTGGTTAATTTAAACCATTTAAAATGTAATATTACCTCTTCATCAAAATGAACACTTATCCTGACTCAAAAATAACATCAAACCACTCTGAAAATCAGTCGCCAAAATATGGATGGTGCTGTCTCATTAAGGATTAAACCCATTTAAATACCTAAACTACAGAGAAAAGGCAAAAAATTGTAAAATTATTTTGTTTATATATTTCTCAATTTCTTTAAACACCTCAATGGCCGTTATGTATATCAAACTAGAGAGGAATGTCTAAAATAAACTACTGAAATATTGTAAAACAACATCGACCATTCAGTTAATATCATTACACGTTACGGTGAAGAAAATATTATTACTGCCTCACCAGAAACTGAACCAAACCCAGACCAATAGTTATGAGAAACTTGTTATAATACCTATAAAACCCTCGATGAAACAAAGTCACCGAAACAGTACTTACAGTCACAGCACCCAATACTCTTTGTGTAGATCATCATAATCTTAATTTTCCACACAAAATACATGTCAACTATTGTCTTTGAGAGCATCGACACCTATGCCTCAATCAGTTAGATTAAAAGTTGGACGTAGAGGGTGGAGAATTAACGGTGCTAAAGGATATTGTGCAAACTTCAACCAAAGACTTCAAGAGTTGGTTACCGGGTATTTTTTCAAGTACCCCTGTTATATCAGGCAATTACCGATTCTACGTCGTATCAAGCTGTAGCTACCTAATTGGTTTGCTAATACATCTGTTGTTCATTCCTATGTTTTGGTTTTTCGGGGTCACCATCATGACCCTTTATAATGTAGTGAGTATCACTGCCTTTGCTATAGCCTACATTCTTAATCGCAAAACATACCACAATCTGGCATTGATAATTGCAGCAACTGAAATAAGTATACATGCCTCACTTGCCGTCTATTCCATCGGCTGGCACGGTGGCTTTTTTGTGTATTTATTAGCCCTGGTGCCATTGGTCTTTTTCAACCCTGTCTGGGGATATGGCATTAAGATAGGTTTATCAACATTTTTTACCGTCCTGTATATCGGACTTAAAGTTTATTCCAATTCACATGCGCCACTAATCGAACTCTCTGCCGACTATTTAACTTTTTCCTATTACATAAATAGTGCATTCGTTTTTGTCCTTTTAGCGTATTTATCATATTTTTACAGTCTTGCAGCAAATCAAGCAGAGTCAGCACTACAGCAGTCTTACGATGAAATACAGATCCTGGCCAAAACTGACCCATTGACAAGATTGGCCAACAGGCGTGGCACAATTGATGCGATTGACAAAGAGGTTTCACGTTTCAACCGAACTAATATAGAATTTGCCATTATCCTGGCCGACATTGATAATTTCAAAAAATTCAATGATCACTTCGGACATGATTGCGGTGACTTTGTTCTTATTACCGTTGCAAACACCATAAAACATGTATTACGTGATAATGATCATATCGGGCGTTGGGGTGGTGAAGAGTTTTTAATATTACTACCTGAAACGCGACATGATGGTGCACAGTATGTGGCAGAAAAAATACGCCGAACTTTGTCCGACAAAACATTAACATTTAGAAATACTGAAAGCAAAATCAGCATGACATTTGGCATCAGTATTTATAATGGTTGCGAGTCTGTTGCCACCTGTATTAATAATGCAGACAAAAACCTCTATAAAGGCAAACAACGTGGCAAAAATTGTGTCATACCCATGACGGTATAGGACACCCAGCCATGACTAAACCTGCATGATATTCTATCTATATAAGAAACTAAATCTGAAGCGATAATGACAGTTTACCCTAGGCAAAACCTAATAGAATTCCTGGCTAATGGGTATCTTCTACAACAATCTTCAGTTTGAGTAATCCATTACGATACATGTCGCGTATCATAAATTTCACTGCCATAGCGATATAACCACCTACTAAAGACATTTCTACTTCACCGTGAACACGCCAGGTCACTCGGGTTGAGTCTGAATCCAACATTTTATATTCAATTGCACAGATATAAGGATTGCTGTTTTTACCCAAGAACTCATCATATGCAATGCCGTTAAAAGGAGATGATACGGTAATATATAAACGACCATTACCTCTTGGGCTTTGCCATGTTTGTGATGCACCAACTCCTTTAGTCACATTACCAAGACTGATAATCGTCCCCGGTTCTAACTCTTGCCACGGCGTCCATTTAGGCCACTGTTTCAGATCACTGACATAGGCATGAATTTTCTCAGGACTGGCCTTGATAATAACGGATTGTTCTAGATTAAATTCAGGGGACAGAAAGAAACCAGCGCCCAGAAGTAAACTCAACCCAATAAAAATTATAGTTATAGTTTTTCGCAGCATTACTCAGCTTGTCCGTCTTGACTATCGAAATGACTTGTCTGCAAGAAAATCGGAAAGTTTTTTGTCAATTTTCAAAATATGTTCAGTTAACCAATCTTTTAAAAATTCAAGAGCACTAGAAGATATTTCAGTGTCACCATTATTATAGTTCTCAATCAATTTCACCAATTTACTCTTGAATCCTTCATGTGCTGCTTTATGCGTGTCAACATCAGGATATTCAAAGGCCTTCATCATTTCTTCTTCAACAAAAAAATGCGTCTTGGTATAATCCGTCAAGCCTTCCAGCACTTGTCCAACAATTTTCACACTTGACTCATTTTCAACCGCTTTTTGTAACAAATTGATATACTCAATTAAAACTGCATGTTCCTGATCAATTAATTTATTTTCAACCTTCAGACTATCATTAAATTCTATATATGCCATTTGGTTTTCCTTGAATAATATTTAATACCACAATACACCAAGTATAGTGCTGAAATCTGCAAGATACAAAATAATGAAAAAGTACTCATGAATTATCAAAGGTATTAACCAATTAATAGTTTATGTAGCAATGCAAGTTGAAAATCTAGTCTTCTGTTTTTTTCCCAACAATCGTGGAAGGTTTTGTCTTAACAAAGACATTCATAACCGTAAAACCGATACCACATATCGCAGACCAAACACCTGTCACAAGAAACCACATCACAGGAGAAGCTGTTTCGCTTTGCCATTCCAGCCATATAGCCACAAAGATACCAATAAAAAAAATGACCATCCAGCCATAGCGGTTTAATTTAGAAGTCATAAACTATCCGGCCATTACTCAATATAATCAAACTGCACCCGATTAGTGACACTGCACAGCAATTCATAGGCGATGGTACTGGCATAATCCGCTACTTCTTCTACCGGTAAGCCTTCACCCCACAGGGTAACCGGATCACCCACAAGTGCCGCAGGTTGTTCGCGCAAATCAACGCTAAGCATATCCATCGAAACCCTTCCAACCAGCTGTACTCGCTGGCCATTGACCAACACCGGCGTGCCGGGCCTGGCATGGCGAGGATAACCATCACCATAACCAATTGAAACTACGCCGACAGGCATATCATCTGGACAAGTCCAACTGCCGCCATAACCCACTTTCTCACCTTTTTTAAATTGATTAATGGCAATCAGTTCTGATTGCAGGGTCATCACCGGCTTGAGATCATACTCTTTACCTTTCCCTGCAATAAAAGGGGACACACCGTATAACATAATACCAGGACGAACCCAATCGGCATGACTGACAGGCCAACCCAGTACACCGCCCGAATTGGCGATACTGCAAGGGATTGATCTATCTATTGCATCGGCAAATTGAATGGCCTTGTGAAAAATTTTAACTTGCTGTTCCGTCAACTTATCGTCACGGTCATCAGCATTAGCCAAATGGGTCATCAAATGTATGGGTTGACGGATCACTGCGCACTGTTGCAGTCGCTGATAAACATCATGCGCCTGCTGTGGTTTAAAACCCAAGCGGTGCATACCCGTATCAATCTTCAACCAGACTGAAACAGGATCTCCACTGACAGCTTCCAACATCTTGAGCTGGCTTTCATGGTGCACCACACAATCGAGGTTATAACTACGGATAAGGATCAGATCCTTTTCTGAGATAAAACCTTCAAGGAGCAAAATAGGTTTGCTAATGCCCGCCTCACGCAAGGGAATTGCCTCTTCAATCAGAGCCACCCCAAAGGCATCAGCATCATCCAGTGCCCGCGCAATGCGCAGCATACCATGACCATAGGCCTGGGCCTTGATAATGGCCATATGCCTGACCTGTGGCGCAGCATGACGACTGATTTGCAGATTATGTTTAAGTGCCGCCAGGTCAATCACAGCTCGAGTGGCCCGCGTCATCCTCCACCCTCGTAACTCATTCCTGTGGCGTCACTGGTATAATTTTCAAACTTGGTAAACTGCCCCATAAAGGTCAGACGCGTCGTACCGATAGGGCCATTACGTTGTTTACCAATTATAATCTCAGCCATGCCCTTATCAGGTGAATCCTCGTTATAGACTTCATCACGATAGATAAACACGATCACGTCAGCATCCTGCTCGATAGCACCAGACTCACGTAAATCCGACATAATTGGGCGTTTATTGGGCCGTTGCTCCAGACTTCGATTAAGCTGTGACAACGCTACCACCGGCACATTCAACTCCTTGGCCAGCGCCTTCAAGCCACGGGAAATTTCTGAGATTTCAGTTGCCCGGTTTTCCTTGCCGGAACCCTGCATCAACTGCAAATAATCGATCACGATCAGACCGAGATCACCGTGCTCCCGTTTCAAACGGCGGGCCCGGGCACGCAGATCTGTTGATGTTAAAGCTGGGGTATCATCAATAAACAATGGTGCTTCAGATAAAATTCCCACTGCCGAAGTCACCCTTGGCCAGTCCTCATCTGCCAATTTACCGGTACGCAGTTTATGTTGATTGATGCGTCCCAGCGATGACATCATACGCATCGCCAGTTGCTCACCAGGCATTTCCATACTGAATACGGCAACAGGCTTGCCCTGTTTGATAGCAGCATTCTCAGCTATATTCATCGCAAACGTGGTCTTGCCCATAGAAGGGCGTCCCGCCACAATAACCAGATCAGCGGGTTGCAAACCGGCTGTCTGTTCATCAAAATCATCAAAACCAGTGGCCACTCCCGTGATATGACTGTCCATCTGATACAACATGTCGATACGATCCACTGCCTTACTCAATAACTGGCGGATGTTCTGATAGCCCTGACGGCCTTTGGCACCTTGCTCCGCAATCTTGAACACCTTTTGTTCGGCATTTTCCAATAATTCCTTACTCTCACGGCCTTCAGGATTATAAGCTGAATCTGCAATCTCGGTACCAACACTAATCAGTTGACGCATGATCGAGCGTTCCCGCACGATGTTGGCGTAAGCCTTGATATTAGCCGCTGTAGGCGTATTTTTAGCCAATAAGCCAAGGTAACTTAGACCACCAACATCGCTTAATTCATTGTTGGATTCCAGCCACCCGGAAAGGGTGACTGCATCACTGGGATTAGATTCTTCAGCCTGGGCGGCAATAGCGCGAAAGATCAACCTATGCTCTTTACGATAAAAATCTACCTCGGTGATCATATCCGCCACATGATCCCAAGCGCTGTTATCAATCATCAAACCACCCAGCACAGATTGCTCGGCTTCAATGGAATAAGGAGGAAGTTTTAAGGCCTCAGTAGCCGCATCATTCATATCAGGAAAGGCTAAATCCGCCACAGTAACTCCTCAAACGTCTAGTGATATTAAAGAAACAGGTCTTGACAATACGGACTGAAGCATTAGCAACGGGTCTATTCTTTTAATGAAATTGTTCTATCTAAATCAACAGTTTACCGATTTCACGACATCAAAAGAAGCAGTGTACTGATTAACAGAAAAGAATACACAGGTTCAAACCTCGTGACAACTTTAACAACAGTTGGATGAGTTAATGCTCGGTACAAAAAACTCTTATATAAATCAAATAGTAGAGCTACTTATAAAATCCACCTAAATTCAAGTGAAATCTTAACTACCTAAAATATAGAGTAATATTTATTTTATAAATTTTGACACTAATTCACACAAGGAGAGGTTTCAGTAAGAACACAATATAGTCCCAACTTAGGGCTGGCCAGAATAGCCACAAAAACACCCGGATCTAAGGACTCAGATCCGGGGCTTAAAAACATCAAAACGGAATTTATTCCGAAGCAGCAACCACTTCAATAGTAACAGGCTGAATCACATCACCCTGCAAACGAATATTAATTTCATATTCGCCCACCATGTGAATAGGGCCATCAGGCATCAGTACTTCACGTTTTTCAACGACCATACCGGTTGCTGTCAGCGCATTGGCAATATCAGCGGCGCCAACTGAACCAAACAGCTTGCCTTCATCACCAGCATTACTGCCAATAGTAATCTTGCCAAGTTTGGCTAGGTATTCAGCACGCTCTTTAGCTTCTGTCAGGCTAGCAGCGGCAGCCTTTTCCAGTTCAGCGCGGCGCGCTTCAAATTTTTCAATGTTGCCCTTCGACGCAGGCACAGCCTTGCTTTGTGGGATCAAGAAATTACGTCCATATCCAGCTCGAACAGAAACCTTGTCTCCCAGCTTACCCAGATTGGCTACTTTTTCTAACAATATCACTTCCATCGTTTCTACCTCAGTCTTGTAAGACGTTTAATCTTTAATCATTCAGGTCGAGGCCTGAAAACGTTTACGAAAATCTACCCAATTATCAATCAGTCCGGTGATAGCCACCATCAACAGCATATAGGGCATCAAAAATACCAGCATCATATACAACATCACCAGCCAGACATGATTGGCCTTGAAACGGGCAACCAGCGCATGGGCAATAGCCAGACCCTGCAACATCAATAACCCAACCATAACCAGCAGCATGTTGCCTGCCAGTTCGGCCAACATACCCTTGCCAAGCATTGCTAACACGGCCAGTAACACGCTGAACAGAGCCATTATCTTGCCAAGGCTCAGGGCCCAAAATTCTTCGGCAAAGGCTCCCGGCCGATACAACAGGGCCTGCCACCAGCGAGCAATCAACAAACCAGCTATCATGCCCCAGCCAACTATCATGACCAAAACACCCGTCATCAGTTTGGTGGCACTGGCAAGCCTTTGCTCAAACTCCGGTCCTTGCTGGAAGCCAATATTGGCTTTTTCCAGAGTAGGCATGACGTCGTTGACAATGTGGTTATACCACCACATAGCCGGGTCACCCATAATCGCATACGTCACTGCCACTGACAGCACACCCAACAGCAGCATGACCTGTATTGGCAAGACCAATGAGCGGCTAAGCAACATCACACTGGCTAAAATCCAAGCCGGTAACCACAGACTAAGGGCAAAAGCCAAAGCAAGGCTCGGGCTACCCATGACGAGCAAACCAACAGCCGCCTGTAACAAAGTGGCCCCCAGCAGGGTCTTGCCACCTTCGATCGATCCCTGTACCAGCGTCACCAATCCAATCCCGGCGGCACTAAGATAACCAATCGGCCAACTCAAGGGCATCACGAGCAGGGCCAACATAGCGCAGGCCGTGACCATCATAATCGCCTGCGGCTGACCGCGAATGATATATGCTGCCAAAGCACGCATGATGAAATTACAGAGTGTTAATTATTTGTGTGAATCGCAATAAGGTAACAAGGCCAAGAAACGGGCGCGCTTGATCGCTGTAGCGAGCTGGCGCTGGTACTTGGCACTGGTACCCGTAATACGGCTCGGGACAATCTTACCGTTTTCGGTGATATTGCCCTTCAATATAAACAAATCTTTGTAATCGATTTGCTTGATGCCGTCTGCAGTGAAACGACAGAATTTTTTTCGTCGGAAAAAACGTGCCATATCTTATTCCTCCTGAGCACTGGGTTGGGCGACTTCAGCAACAATAGGTACGGTTACTTCTGGAGTGGCTGCTTCTGAAACTGCGGCCTCTGGAGCTGGAGCTGGAGAGTGAGAAGTACGAGGAGGACGTTGTTCCTCTTCTTCCTTCTTCATCAAGGGAGACTCTTCAGTAACGGCTTCATTACGGCGAATCGTCAAGTGACGAATCACGGCATCATTAAAGCGAAAGGCACTTTCAATCTCATCCAGAGCGTCTTGACCGCACTCGATATTCATCATTACATAATGGGCTTTGTGGATCTTCTGAATAGGATAGGCCAACTGACGGCGGCCCCAGTCTTCAAGACGATGGATCTGGCCACTCTTGCCCTCAATACCGGCGCGATATTTCTCAATCATCGCGGGTACCTGTTCGCTCTGGTCAGGATGAACCAGAAACACAATTTCATAGTGTCGCATAAATGCTCCCTACGGTTACAAAGCCTCCCGTTCTGAGCGGTGAGGCAAGGAGTTAAAAAAACATCAACCGGTTCGGAACCGGTAAAGGACGAGCATTCTACTGGAGGGGGTGTAGAAAATCAATGAAATTGGAGGGGACTACAGGGCAAGAGCATATTAATTCCCTGGACAAATCAATTCAGATCGTAACGTATCATCCATAATCGCAATCTTACGCTTTCGCCTCATACTGGCCTTACTGGTAGTATTTTGTTTAAGCAAATTAAGGGTTAAGCGACGCA